>JAUNGL010000023.1:0-3973 GCA_030524665.1 Lachnospiraceae bacterium
GAACCTTGATCAGGTTCAGGTCTTCCTTCTGAAGCTCGTCTGCCAGTACCGGCGGTGCAAGCTGAACCTTCTCTTTGTTTGCATTGATTCTCTCGTTCCATTCCTTCTCACCTTCGGTGAACTTGGAAAGCTGGATCTGTACATTTCCGCCGTATGCGAATACACCGCCGCCGAAACCGTAGTCTACGTTCAGCTTCTTCTCAGCATCCGGGTTGAATCCATTGTAGTAAATGTCAGAGTTCAGAGTGATGTTGCCGTCAGCGTCCTTTGTATAGGTCTCGCCTTCTATACCCCACTGGCTCAGCTCATGTCCTTCGTCGGAGTACCACAGCCAGTCAACGAAACGAAGCATCTTAATGAACTCTTCCTCACCAAGCTCATCCAGAGCGTTCTTGCTGATCATGATACCATTTTCAAGACGGCCTGCACCGCTGGAAACCTTCACATTTCCTGCCGGGCCTGACGGCGTAGTCATGAAGTACAGTTCAGCACCTTCCTCTTCCATCTTGTTGTTTGCAAGAATATCGGAAAGGATCTGATAGTTGGAAGCAAGTACGAAAGACTCTCCGCGGAAGAACTTCGCCTGTGCCTGTGCGGAATCCTGTGTAAATGTTTCCGGATCAAGGATACCTTCTTCATACAGTGCATGGAAGTAGCTCAGGAAATCCTTGTACTCATCTGTAGTATCTGCAAAGTAGAACTGCTCGTTCTCAAAATCAAACTTCGTACCATCCTTCAGTCCCCAATCACCGCCGTCTGCAGAGTTACCTGCTGTTACATTGTAGGTAATTGCTGCGATGTTCATGGTACATCCGAACTGGAACTGGTCAGACCAGATATTGTCTTTTCCTGTATACTCCTGAACCTTCTTCAGAGCGTCATGGAAATCATCCCATGTCCAGGTCGGTTCTGTGCTGAGATCAACACCAGCTGCTTCAAATACATCCTTGCGGATAATCAGTGAGTAGCCGCCTGCTACTTCTTCCCACATACCCGGAAGACGATAGTACTTACCATCTGCTGCATAGATCTGCTTCAGATCTTCTTCCATACCCCACTCTTCTACCTGCTTGGAGTAGTTCGGCATGTACTGTACGTAATCACTGACAGCAACTACCTGTCCGCTGTCTTCATATGCGGAAGAATCATATACCTTCGGAATGATGTACGGTGCACTTCCGCTGTTAACCATAGCGGAAACCTTATCATTGTAGTCTGTTCTTGCTACGGAAGTAAGCTCAAATGTAACATTTGTCTTCTCCTCGATGGCGCTCCAGAGTCTCCAGTCCTCCTTCAGCGGATAGTTCTCATGGTCAGAGAACATCATGGAATAGGTCACAGGTTCGTCAGAGTGGAAGGTCACGTCTGCACCATAGGTGTAGCCTTCCGCTTCTTCAGCAGATGCTCCGATGCATCCTGCCATGGTTCCGACCATAGCTGCAGCCAGGGTCAGTGCTAATGCTTTCTTGTTCATAGTAGTTTCCTCCTTTAATATTTTATATGAAGCGCGTGAACTTATCCTTGCCGCGCAGTGCCCATGCATAGTACAGAATCCAGAGGCATCTGGAAGGTACGGGTATCACTCACACGCTAAATATACATTCAGCAGTACAGCCGCAGGCGGGCCTGCGGCCTGCATAACATAATGTAAAAGTATGAATATCAGCCCTTCACGGCACCCATTGTCATACCCTGTACGAAATATCTCTGTACAAACGGATATACACAGATGATCGGCGCAGAAGTCAGTACCATCGTTGCAGATTTCAGAGTTGCCTGCACGCTGCTGGCCTCTGCAGTGGAACCTGCATCTACAGAGTTTGCTCCTTCCACAAGCTGACGTACCCACAGGGAAATCGGCTTCATCGAATCCTGGTTCAAATACAGGAACGGGCCGAACCATTCATTCCACATACCTACGAGATAGAACAGTGTCATTGTCGCAATAATCGGCTTGGACAGCGGAATAATAATCTTCACAAAGATACCGTACACGCCCATACCGTCAATTGATGCAGCCTCCTCCAGCTCCTTCGGAAGTCCTGCGAAGAAGGATTTCATCAGCAGGAGGTTGAAGGTACTGATCGCGCCCGGAAGTACAACTGCCCAGATGGTATCACCGAGATGCAGCCACTGTGTAATCAGGATGTAGTTCGGGATCAGACCACCGGTAAAATACATTGTAAATACAACGAACGGTGTAAAAAACTTGTTCAGGCGAAGCTCCGTCTTGGACAGCGGGTAAGCGAGAAGCGCTGTACCGACTACGGAAATCAGGGTTCCGACTACAGAATACAGAATGGTATTCGCGTAGTACATGAAGAATTTATTGTCTCTCAGAAGATACTTATAGGTAGCCAATGTAAAGTCTACCGGGAAAAACGTAACCTTACCTGCTGCCACTGCCTTGTCACTGCTGAATGACTGCGCCACCAGATAGACGAACGGATACAGGGTAGCAAACACGATCAGAATCATAATGATCGTATTGATAATCTGGAAGGTTCGGTAACCTTTTGATACTTTGATTTTCATATCCCCATGCTCCTTTCTACCACAGTGATGTCTCTGTGAATTTCTTTGACAGGTAGTTTGCCGAAGTTACCAGTACAAGACCAATGACTGCCGAAAACAGACCAACCGCTGCTGAATAACTGAAGTTACCTCCGGAAATACCCATGCGGTATACCAATGTATCAATGATGTCGGCACGATCCTGTGTCAGCGGATTGTACAGAAGGAGGATCTTCTGCATGTTGCTTGCGGTAATGATGTTACCGATATCCATAATCAGCAGTGTCATGATGGTCGGCAGGATGCCCGGAATCGTCACATGGAACGCCTGCTGGAACTTACCTGCTCCGTCGATGGATGCAGCCTCATACAGACCAGGATCAATATTCGTCATGGCAGTCAGATAGAGAATTGTTCCCCATCCCAATGCCTGCCAGATACCGGATGCAATATATACAAAGTCAAACCATGCCGGTTCAGACATAAATGCGATCTTATCTCCACCAAGTGCAGCGATCAGGGTATTGATCGGGCCTGTCGAGGACAGAAGCTCTTTCACCATACCGCAGACTACTACGAGAGAAATGAAGTGCGGCAGGTAGGAAATCGTCTGCACAATCTTCTTCCACCATTTTGTCCTTACTTCATTAATCAGCAGTGCGAAAATCAGGGTGGCCGGGAAACGCACCAGCAGATATCCGATACTCAGACGCAGCGTATTTCCGAATGCTTTCCAGAAATTCGGATCCTTCAGGAACTGCTCGAAGTAACGGAAGCCTACCCATCTCTCACCAAAGATGTTCGGACCGCCCTTGTACCGCCGGAATGCGATAATGTTTCCAAGCATTGGGATATACTTGAAAATCACATAGTACGCAATCGGCAGAATCAGGAATGTGTACAGCTTCCAGTTCTTTTTCACATGACGCAGCAACGGCTCTTCTTTGTAAGCCGACTTCGCCTGTTTGGTCTTGGTCTTTGCCATTTTCACCATCACTCTCTTTCTTTAATATATTTTTCTTCCTTTTTCGTCCGGTATCAGCGTCATCCGGTAGAAGTAGGTATTGATCCTGTCTCTCCACTCCTTCGAATGCCATTTCTGATGCGCCAGACGTTCTTGCACACGTTCATATGCTTTTTCCGGCAGTTTTCCCTTCAAGGACTCCCACAGTGCTGCCATCTGTTCTACGTCCTCCGCTCCCTCAAAGTGCGTATCATAGATGTGCTGCAGCAATGTCTTTCCGGACTTCAGCCTGTAATCATACGGGATATAGTGGAAGAACAGCAAAAGCTCTTCCGGGCAATCCCCGATACTTTCGTATCTGGAAGCATTCGGTTCCCGGTACAATCCTGCGTATCCGGTTCCCGCCGCGCTTCTGTCCACTCCGATCCCCCTGTGGTCTGCCCTGTGGTACGTTCCCCAGCGGTCGTATTCATAGCCTTCCACATTGGGACCGTA
>JAUNGL010000023.1:4073-32170 GCA_030524665.1 Lachnospiraceae bacterium
AAGGTCTGCCCCGTGATAATATCACGGACGGTATCATGTTCTTCTCTGCAATATGTACGGAATCCCAGTACCTCACGGAACATGGGGATCAGGTAACAGACATGCCGCTGCTGACCGGTATATTCCTGTGCGATCTGCACCTCAAGCATCTGGTTCGTATGTTCCAGCCCTCCAAACAACGGATGAACCGGTTCCCGGACCTGAAAATCCATCGGGCCGTTCTTGATCTGAAGGATCACATTTTCGCGGAATTGTCCGTCTAATGGCATGAAATTATCATACCCGGACCGGGCACGGTCCGTTTTCCTGTCTCTCCAATCCTGCTTACAGTCATACACAAAACATCTCCAGATCACCCGTCCTCCGTACGGTGCAACCGCGTCCGCCAGCATGTTCGCTCCGTCCGCATGGGTTCTTCCATACGTAAATGGTCCGGGACGCCCTTCGGAATCTGCCTTTACCAGAAATCCCCCGAACTCCGGCAGCCTGCCATAAAGTTCTCTGGCTTTTTCCGTCCACCAGTTCTGAACATCCGGATCACATGGATCGGCACTGCTAAGCCCGCCCAGTTCCATCGGTGCTGCAAAATTCACACTCAGATAGAGCGTGATTCCGTACGCAGAAAAGATTTCCGTCATCTGTTTCAGTTTTTCTCCGTAGACTGCATCAATCAGCTTTGTAGCATTTCCTTTGACATTGACGTTATTGATGACTACTGCATTGATGCCGACGGAAGCTGCCAGCCTCGCATAAGCCCTTATCCTGTCATTCACAAATACCTGCTGATTCCCGAAGAAAAAAGACTCACCGGAATATCCCCGCTCAATTGACCCGTCAATATTGTCCCAATGGTTCAGCATCCTGAATGGGGCCGACGGCGTCTTTCGGATGTGGATACCTTCCAGTATCTTCTCTGTCTGCAGCAGCCGGATACATGCAAAGCTGCCATACAGAAGCCCTTTTCCGCCGCTCGAAGAAATTGTCACTTTTCCGTGATCTTCGCAAATCTCATAGCCTTCTTCCCCAAGTTCCCTGCCGGAATCCTGAATCAGAAGAAGTGATGCTTCTTCCGGACTGCTTACCTGCACTGCATCACAGCCCAGAATCTGTTTCGCGGCTGCCTTCAGTTCTCCCAGTGCTGTTCCTGCGATACCGCTGTCCGCATTCGTAAAGATACCGGTAAAATACCGTGCATTCTCTTTCCTGCCGGCCGGACGCCAGGACAACCAGGCATTCTCGTAACTCATAATCTCCTCCTCTCATTACACAACTGTGCATTTTTTCATAGTGGAACAGTTCCGTCCTGCTCCACTTCGTTAAGTTGTATAGCTTTCAACTTTTATGGGTTTATTATATGTCAAAAATATTGCTCTTTCTTCCAATATATTGCCATCTCATGCGCAAATATTGCTCAGATTTTATATATTTTGCGGTCATTTTATGCATATTATCCAATTTCCATTATATAAAATTGTGCACTTTTAACTTTGTTCTAAAAAAACGCTTTCTATTGCCGCAAGAATCGCACACCCGTAGAATGCAAAACGGACAGCTATCTTCTCCTGATACTGTCCGTTTCTGTGCAAATATCTCCTGAATGATTGTTACGGTATATTTATTTCTCATATTTTCGGGTGTGAATCTGCCCGCGATATCATGTATTTATTTGTTCCGGCGATCCCTGAAACTGGAATTCCCGTCTTTTTGCATGACCGCAATATCATGTATTGTTTGTTTCCCGCCAATGCTGAGATTGGAATTCCCGGTTTTTTGCATGGCCGCGATATTCATATATCATTTGTTCTCCGGCGGTATGGTTTGAAACACGATTCACTCCTCAAAACACTCAAACCGGAACCAGTGGAAATCAAAATTACTTCCCGGCAGAAACACAAATTCTACATCTGCCGTACCGCAGATATTCTCAAACTCAAAGGTCTGCTCCCCGCTTCCTTTTGTAAATTCCAGAATCCGCTGTTCTTCCGCATTGTTTCCATTAAAACGAACCACAATTGTATTCTTCTCCAGCGGCGTACTTCCGCATACTGTGATTTTCCCGGTTCCTTCCTCACCAAAGTCCATCGCATTGTATTCCAGAGTGACGTTATTACCGATCTCACGGATCCACGCTCCATCCCTCCGGAAGCTGTCCCCATAAACCTTATCACAGTCCGAGGCCAGAAGCTGCTCATACGTCCGGTTCTTCCGTATAAAAGAAAATCCCTTGAGGTGTACCTTCTGCTCCAGCACAAAACAGATACTCGTAATCCCTTTCAGACGCCTGTTCAGTTTGAACGTTTCCTCCTGATACACATTCCAGATGGACGGCTTCTGATAAACCACATCTGCCACCAGCTCAGATCCGTCTTCGTCCGGCATTCCTTCATAGATACGGATCCGGTATGGATCACCGGTAAGCGCAAAAACCGGAATACAGATTTCATCAGAGCCATACGGCCCGAAATCAATTTCATGGTATCCTACCTGGCTTTCCCCGTCACGCGCCGTGGCTACACCGTGCTCGTTTCCATTGCCGATGGCTCCCCGGCTATAGTCATATAAGCCTCCGGTGATAAATCCATACGGGTCCAGAAATGCTCTGCCAAGCCCTGTCACGGTAAATTCCAGCTGGGAAATAATCCTCACCTTCCCGGTTCCGCATTTCGACATGCAGCGCAGCCGGAATTGTCCGTCACTTCTGGCAGTGATACGGGCAATCATTCCATCTTCTTCCACTTCTGCCAGTGGTGAAGGGATACCCGCATCATCCACCACACGCCAGATAACCTCCCGGTCAGACGCATGCTCCGGACTGAGTGCAGCAGTGACAATTGTTTCACGGTTGTCCTGATGCAGATGACAGCCATTACTGCTGGTAAGAAATATATTACGGACAGGGATCTCACTATCCGGCTCTGTGTCCCCTGAAAATCCGTATTTTTTCAACAGATCTGCCGAAGCTTTCCTTACATCTCCCGCATCCTGATTTGCAGGCTGTCCGCTTCCTCCCGGCACCTCTGCCAGATACGCCAGCGGACTGGTTCCTTCCGGCACTTCTGCCGTCCCGACCGGAATCATCAGTGTCGCATCCGGCAGCCCTGCCGATGAGACGGTAAGTTCCAGATTGCCCGGTTCTGTCCCTGCTTTCAGGACCGCCAGCAGCTTTCCGCCAAACAGTCTCCTGCTGCCGCACTTGTAACCATCCTGCTCCGTGCTGTCACCGTTGTCCGTTCCCACCAGTGAACCGGCACCCCGCACGGTCAGATTTACACGGTTATTGGCATTTTCTACCGGGAATCCCCCGGAGTCCTCCATCGAAATTTCCACGAACAGCAGATCCTGACCATTTGCACGAAGCGCTGTGCTTTCCGGCTTCAGACGTATTCTGGCTGAGTCTCCGAAGGAATGATGGCTGTCTTCTGCTATCACAGTTCCATTTTCATCATAAGCCACCGCACGGATCTCACCCTTTGCATACGGAATCTGCCAGTCCCCTGACAGCCTCTCTCCGTGTGCATGGTCAATCCTGCAGATGCCCTGACTTATCCCGTTGAAAAACAACTCTACCGCAGGCGCATTCGTATACGCCCTGACATCGATCATCTGCCCTTCATTAAAATCCCAGTACGGGAATAAATGTACCATCGGATTCTTCCGGAAATCGGTCCACTCCGCCATATAAATATAGTAGGAATCCTTCGGAAATCCCGCTGTATCGATCTGGCCAAAATAAGAATTCCTCGTATGGTAAGGGGTCGGTTCCCCAATATAATCAAATCCGGACCACAGGAACTGTCCGCAGGAGTATGCACGGTCACGCTCCGCAATGATACAGGCCTCTGCCGACTTTGCCCCCCAGCTCGTTGTGGAATTACCGAGTGCAGAGCACTGCTCATCCTCATCGGCCAGCACAGACTGGCGGTATGGAAAGTGGTAAACCCCGCGGCTCTGTACGACAGAAGAGGTTTCACTTCCATAGATCACCCAGTCCGGATGGTTCCTGTGATGCTCATCGTAATATTTTTCTCCGTAATTATATCCTGCCAGCTTAACGATATCTGCACATTTCTGCGCATTCTCCCATGGCATATAGTTGGAACCGATCGTCTGCCGCGCATTGCCGAGCGGATCATGCTTCTCCACTTCCGCCATCAGCTTTCTCGTCCATTCCTGTCCTTTTTCTCCGGTATGTGTGTCATAAATTTCATTTCCGATGCTCCACATGATCAGGCACGGATGATTCCTGTCCCTGCGCACCCAGCTTGCCACATCCTTTTTATACCATTCCGGGAAAAATCGCGCATAATCATACGGTGTCTTTGAGGATTCCCACATGTCGAATGCTTCGGAAACAATCAGAAGTCCCATCTGATCCGCCAGCTCCATCACTTCCGCCGCGGGCATATTGTGAGTCAGGCGGACTGCATTGACGCCCATCTCTTTCAGTATTCTGAATTTTCTCCGCATTGCCTGCGGATGAAAGGCACTTCCAAGACAGCCCAGATCATGGTGATCACAGACCCCATTCAGCTTCAGCTTCCGGCCATTCAGCAAGAATCCCTGCTCCGGTGAAAAATCAAGCGTGCGGAACCCCACGGTCTGTTCCTCCGTCTGGAGCACACGGCCGTCACAGGACAGGATCACCCGCAGACAGTAGCAGTCAGGATGCTCCACATCCCAACAGTCAGGATTGGCCACCTGCGCATTCAGGCGGTGTATACACACTCCGTCCCAGTCAGCCACACTTCTGGAATACTCCACACCGGCAGCCCATGCAAGTACCTGATCTTCCGTATCTGACCGTTCAGACGCAGCTCCCGTGTCATTTCCGGCTGCTTCCGTTTTCAGCAGTTCGAACACCACTTCTACGTCCTCACCAACTGCTTCCGCTTCGATCTGTACATCCCATAACCCATCCCTGCATTCCCGGGCGTGGAAATAGATGCCGTCTGATACAAGGTGCTTCCGATGAACCTGTTTCAGCCAGACATTCCGATAGATACCGGCACCGGAATACCAGCGGCTGTTCGGAGCCTGAAAGTCAGCCGATACCCGGATTTCATTTTCCCCGTCCTTCAAAAATGAGGTGATATCCAGCTCAAATGCGGAATATCCGTACTTCCATTCACCTGCACAGGTACCGTTGACATAGATCCTGCTATCCATATAAATTCCGTCAAACCGCAGAAATACCAGCTCATCCTCCTGCCTGTTCCACCGGAAATACTTTCTGTACCATCCTGTCCCATCCTCATACAGATGATCCGTGTCATAAATCAGCCAGTCGTGCGGCAGCCCGACCGGAGCAAACATCTCTTCCTTCTCTGCCATCTCCTCAAATGTCGTATGAAGCGGCTGTCTACTGAATTCCCATCCATCATTAAATAGCATATCTTATCTCCTGTTATCTCTCATCCTCATTTATTCCGGCAATTCGGAACTGTAAACGACTCTGCGGCTTTGTTCCGATTTCTATTTTAATTCAAATCTGAACGGACTTGCGCACAATCCGCTTCCATTCTTCAAAAGGATCGCTCCCGGAGCCGGGCTCCATGCATACCGCACAGCACATGGCTTTTTTACCTTTCTGCTGTACAGGATTACTTTTCTTCCGGAAATCCGGAAATCCGCCTGATAGAAGTGTCCATCCTCATCGGATACTTCAAATAATCCCTTTTCGCAGTTTCCACTTTCAGTTTCCTGCACGTGTCCCGGCTTTCCTTTTCCGCTTCCATGTATAACCGCAACCGAGCATACAGCCTTTTCGTGAAAGCGCCACTGCTTCCCCTCGCTGCTTTGCAGGAACAAATCACCACCGTCATGCGTCTCAAATTCCAGACTTACCCTGTCATCCTGTACAGACCATGAGATTACTTCCGGCCCCTTCCAGTTCACAGCTTCCCCGTACACCATACTGCGCAGTGCAAGCGCCGCACGTTTTGCTGCAGTTTCCTTATCCAGCGGATGCAGGTCATTGTCTTCGCCGATATCAAGATTAACAGTCACAGCGGTATCCGGCAGCTTTCCGGCCTGTCTCTGCGCCTCACGGATCTGCGGCCACGCATCGCCCCCTGCAATATCGATTCCGCAGTTCGGGAGCTGGACAACGACGAACGGAAGCCGTTCCTGCTGCCACTGCTTCCTCCAGTCTGTGATCATAGCTTCCAGCAGCTCCCCGTAATTTTCCGGACGGCAGTCATTCGACTCACCCTGATACCAGACTGCACCACTTACCGTATACGGCAGGCACGGGGCAACCATTCCCTGAAACAATCCCGTCGGCCTGCGGTTGATAAACTCCTGTTCCGGCGCCGGGGAGCATAAAGCGCGCACCTGATATTCCCACTGCCCGTCCAGCCGCACCGGATCCGTGCTGCCGCAGTCATCTTTCCACACAATCTCATACGGCTTCCCCGGTGTCACTCTTCCGCCGCCATTCCTGCAGATCAGGCGGATCATGATTTCATTCTTTCCTTCCCTGAGCAGTCCCTCCGGAATGGGGTAGCGCCTCGGCGGATAGCTGTAGCCTGTCTCTCCCACGAGTACACCGTTCACATAAATCCTGTCACTGTCTGTCATCGTCCCAAACCTGAGCAGCCCGGCATGTCCGGCATATTCCCCGGATACATCAAACGCTCTCCGCAGCCAGATGCATCCGCAGAAGCCGGTAAGTCCCACATCGGACAGATAGCCCGGAAGCGAAATCGCCTTCCAACTTCCACACGAATATGTGCCTTCCTCCAAACTCCGGACTCCGCCGGCATAGTTCGGGATCTTTCCACCGTCCACATCCTCAGGCAGATTCAGCTCCTTCCATATCCCTGCGGCAAACATCTCCTCCTGCCGTACAATCTCCTCATACCACTCGCGCTCTTCCCGTTCCTTTTGTTCCATCAGCGTTCGCCGGAACTCATCGTCCTGATACCTGCTCCAAAGCTCCAGATACTCTGTCTTTCCCTCAAGCCCTTCCCGGCTCGTCCATGCTTCTGCAGGTGTACCTCCAAGGCTCAGATTGATAATACCGATCGGTACCTTCCGGGTTCTCCAAAGCTCTTTGCCAAGAAAATAAGAAAATGCAGAAATCTCTTCCAGATTCCCCGAACTGCAGACCTTCCACTCTGCATTCACATGATCCTCCAGTGGCCCTGCAAAATTGTAATGTTCCTGTACCTTATATAAATGTACCCCCGGTGCTCCTCCATTTAGGAATTCCTCCGGAAAACGCTCCCGTACCCGGCGCATCGGCAGCTCCATGTTCGACTGTCCGCCGCATACGTAAACATCTCCGACATAGACCTCACGGACTTCCCTCTGCTCCCCATAATCATCCGACACCCGCAAAATGTACGGTCCTCCCGGTTCCAACCCGGCAAATACAGTCTCGAAGCGTCCATTTGCATCCGCAGTCACATACTGTTCCTGCATATTTGACTCCGGAATACGATTCTCTGCATTCTTCTCTGCACCTGATTTACTGTTTCCGCTGCCTACATCACATCCCCGTCTATCCCTCTGCCATACAGCGCCCTCCTGATCCGTATTCTGTTTTTCCAGAGAAATTAGGACACGGCTGTCTGGTGCACACCAGCCCCAGATTCTCGTCTGTGCCTCCTGCTGAAGCACACATCCTTTACTCAGCAGCTTCGGAAGCCTCAATCTCTGCTCCATCTTCCATCCTCCCCGTCTGTGAATCTCTGCCCCTGATTTTTCGCTACTGTTCAGTCATAGTCTGCGGCTTGCATGGCGCACAGCTGAATAGTAACATTTTTTCATCATATTATTATGTATCCCCCAAAACCGCTTGCCAAATCTTGCCCTCTTCTGCGCACTTCTTGCTTGAAACATGGCGATGCAATTCACAATCTGTACTGCACATCCGGATTGCCACGCTGCAGGCTGTCATCTCTCATTCTGTCCCGGTACGCAATTATTTTGTTTATTTGAGCAATATTTGCCGGGAAATGTCTCTCTTCCTCTGCTATAATAAAGAAACAGTATTTTTCAGTCACAATTCAGCCATGCTTAAAAATGAAAAGGCAAACCGTGCAATTTCATTTGCTAAGGCTGTATTCAAAAGAAAGAGGTGTTTCTACAATGAAGCAGAAAACATTCCAGAACCCTATCCTCAGCGGCTTTTATCCGGATCCGTCCATCTGCCGCGTTGGCGATGACTATTACATGGTAACATCTTCCTTCGTATATTTCCCGGGGATTCCTGTCTTCCACAGCCGTGACCTCGTCCACTGGGAACAGATCGGACACGGGATTTCTTCTCCCGACCAGCTTGATTACAAAAACTGTGAGACCTCCCTCGGGCTCTGGGCGCCGACCATCCGGTATCACGAAGGAACCTTCTATATTATTAATACCTTCGTCTCTGAAGGCCGGGAGGCACGCCGTGATAACTATATCATCACTGCATCAAACCCTGCCGGCCCGTGGAGCAAAGCACATTTCATAGAAGGTGCCGACGGAATTGATTCCAGCCTGTTCTTTGACCGCGACGGCCGGATGTGGTATGCCGGAAATTACATCAGTGACAAAGCACATTACGAGGGTCATCACGGTATCTATCTCTGTGAACTGGACAGAGAGACCTTCCAGTTCAAGGGAGCACGCACGATTATCTGGGACGGAGAAAAATCCCGCAGCAAATGGATCGAGGCTCCGCACATCTATTATGAAAACGGCTATTATTATCTCGTCGTGGCAGAGGGCGGTACCTTCACAAACCACAGTGTCATGATGGCCAGATGCCGCACCATCAACGGTGACTACGAAATCTGCCCGCGCAACCCGGTTGTCACCCACCGCCATCTCTCTCTGGAACATGAAATTTCCGTAGTCGGCCATGGAGATATCGTGGAAACGCAAACCGGTGAATGGTGGATGGTCCTGCTCGGGGTACGTCCTTATAAAGACGCACATTTCAATCTCGGCCGTGAGACATTCCTGATCCCGGTTATCTGGGAATCCGATGGCTGGCTCCGTGTTGACAATGATAACGGACTCGTCAACAGGACAGAGCGCCGCCCGGATCTCCCCTGCTATCTGGCCCGCCCGGAATTTTCCAGTGACAATTTCGAATCTCCCATTCTCCATTACCGCTGGAATTCGATTCATCCGTCAGACAAGCCATTCTACTCACTTGAGGAGCGTCCGGGATGTCTGCGCCTTTCCCTGCTGCCGGAGGTATTGAGCGAAATCTGTACTCCGGCTTTCCTCGGACGCCGCCAGCAGCATAAGGAATTCCGTCTTCAGGCTGCGATAGATTTCCTGCCACAGACACCGCAGGAGGAGGCAGGTCTGGCACTGGTGCAGGACGACCGCTACCACTACCGCTTCACGGTAACGCAGAAAAATAATGCCCGCACACTTCTCCTGACACGCTGTGCAAATCACAGGGAGACCCTCCTAGGAGAAGCCGGGCTTCCGGAGAAAGGGCGTGTTTATCTTACAGTGACCGCCACAGAAGAGGGCTATCATTTCTATTATGGAATGGATGACCAGACATTGACTCCACTCTGCCTGCGTGTCGACCCGACACTCCTCAGCTCCCTTGTCAATGAAGGATTTACAGGTACTTATATTGGAATGTATGCATCTTCCAATCATACCGCATCCGAAAATCATGCTGACTATGACTGGGTCGTATACGAAGGAATCAATTAAACAATCGATAAAAAGAGGATCCTGCGTACGCTTCGCAGAATCCTCTTTTCCAATATCACTCTTTCGAATCGCCCCCAACCTCTCGGCCCCTGATAATTGCGTTCCGGAATTCACTTGGCGAGCAGCCGTTCATGGATTTGAACGTCCGGTCAAAGGCACTCATAGATGAAAAGCCGGAATTCATCGCCACATCGGTTACGCTCATCTCAGTCGAATAGAGCAGCCCCTCCGCACATTTCACCCGTTTCTTGTTCAGATATTCATAAAAAGTCATGTTCATATACTGTTTGAATATCCTCGTAAAATGAAACTTGGAAAAACCGACTGTCGCCGCAGTATCCTCCAGCTTCAGCTTCTCCTGATAATGCTGGTTGATATAATTGCATGCCTTCATGATTACTTCCAGATATTCCATCTGCTTCTCGGCTTTTCCCTTTTTTACCTCTCTCTGGTTGTTCATGTTCTGTGCGGTAACCTTGCGTCCGATCTCGACGAACATCTCAATCAATGCCGCATATACAACAGCCTCACAAAACGTCTTTCCCTCATCATACTCATGGATAATCCGATCCATCTGTTGCTTCACAAACGGATACAGGTCCGGTTCCCTTTCCGGCGTGATATAAAATATGGATGGAATCAATGCCAGCAGCGTCTCCATCTCCTTCAGTGTATACAAAAGAGCAGGATCAAACTGCAGGATGATGCGTTCACCATCGGGAGGTGCGGCTAATCCATGCAAAACACCGGAATTTATTACCATGATGTCTCCTGTTAACAGACGATACCTTTCTTTATCCACAATCACCGTATATTCCGTAGACAACGGCATAATAATCTCGATTCCCACATGCCAGTGTTTCGGATAATCCTCATATTCTACATTGTGAAACAAGCGCAGACCAAGAGAATTCCCGTAATCAATTGTTTCGGTGATTCCATTCAGTATCTCTATCATATTTTCACCTTTCTATCGAAAACTGACCGCCAAGACTCTAATTATGAATGGCAACTTACTGCACCTTGAGTATATCATCACAGCTCAGATTTGAAAAGTCTGTTTTTATCCTGTGAATCACAGGCAGGAAAGCCCGAACGAAGCATTTTGCTCTGTTTTTATTGGTTTTCAGAGGATTTTTTATCTATTTTTCGACCAATTCTTAAATCATAATTAACAATTTTTTAAAAAACGTATTGCATTTTTATGGAAATTATATTATAATCATTTTCGTAAAAAGAATTTACCCTTCAAACAATTTTTTTTACAAAACCCCTTATTAATTATTTATACTCCCCTCGAAACAGCAGGTAGCTCCCCTACCTGCTGTTTCATTTTCTTTTTTATCCGATTTTAAAGCATGTCACTCCATCTTCTTCCTGCCAAGCCGCACATCCTCCATATATTCTGCCAGCTCGTCGTCGAGAGAGTCGAACAAATAAGTCCGGCCGCTCATCTTTTTCTCCTGATATGTATTGCAGATCTGCCCTTCCACATACGCAATTTCTTCCTTCAAATCAGAGGCAGAAAGCCTTCTTGCACCCTCTCCCAGAATAATCACCTGTTCGAGACGGTCAGAGGTCGCAACGGTCACATGGTACTTTCGGCCAATCTCACGCACCGTTTTCTCTATATACTGGTCAGCGGTCTCGGCTTCTTTCGTATATACTACATAAATATTATGATACTTCAAAACCTCCCCCGGATGTCCTTCCACCCGGTATGCATCGAATACCAGTATCAGACGGCATTTTGTAAAGCCCTGATAATTACAGAGAATGTCCATCAGCTTCGTGCGTGCTGCCCCGATGTCATCATCCGCCAGCTCTTTCAGCTCGTCCCACGCGAAAATGATGTTGTACCCGTCCACGAGCAGATACTCTGTGATTGTCTCCTGCTTTTTTCCATAATTTCCGTTTCCGGAGGTATGGCCTGCCTGAGACCCGGTCCTCCGCTTCCACTGATTCCGGCTGTCTTTTTCTGAGGTTCCATACGTTCGTTCAAAAATTGCTTTCAGCTCATCTTCATCGTGAAAGCGGTCCGCATATCCGATTCCGGTGGAAGGAACTCCCAATACCGGGGCGGACGCTGTACGGCGGCCGCCCGAATTGACATGCATTGCAGATCCGTTACTCACAGTATCTGCGATTTCCCCGTTATTTCCTGTTTTCCCGATCCCTTTTAAAGCGTAGCTGCCATGAACATTACCCATTTCAGCTTCATCGTCCGGCATATCGTTATCCCAGAACTCATCCTCCGCTTCCAGATCAACTCCGCTCGCAACGTGCATATATTCATCCGCCAGATCCCAGCTCACCACAAATCCGGCTCCATGGGAACAGAACACCGAACCGGTCGGGTTGTCCAGATCACGCTCGGAATCGTATCCTTTTGCAAGAATGATCTCTTCTGCATTATGACAAGGCTCATATCCTTTCAGCGTGCAGAACAATCTGCCGCGCCCCCGCGTATATGCGCTTACCTCCATCTGATAGCCGCGCATCTCAGAAACAGGGGCTGCCCCGGTCAGTACTGTCATATCTCCCTCTATCTCCGGAGTATCGAAACGTCCGCTCATACGCTGGATATCGGTCAGTGCCCGTCCTGTCATCTCAGACGGGATCTCAAGCCGGAACGCGTAATACGGTTCCAGCAGAATGCTCTTTGCTTTTTTCAGTCCCTGACGCACTGCCCGGTACGTTGCCTGACGGAAGTCTCCACCCTCCGTATGCTTCAGATGTGCCCGTCCTGCAGTTAAGGTAATCCTGATATCCGTCACCGGAACCCCTGCAAGCACTCCTACATGCTCTTTTTCCAGCAGGTGAGTCAAAATCAGACGCTGCCAGTTCAGGCTGAGTGCATCCACACTGCAGGCGGATTCCACCTGTATCCCGCTGCCTCTCTCTCCCGGTTCCATTAGGAGATGTACCTCCGCATAATGGCGCAGCGGTTCAAAATGCCCAGCCCCCTCCACTGGTTCCAGAATCGTCTCCTTATATACAATATTTCCCGTCCCGAATGTCACAGCCGTTCCATACCGTTCCAAAATCATACTCTGCAGAATCTCAATCTGTACCTCGCCCATCACCTGCGCATGGATTTCGCCCAGCTGCTCATTCCAAACAATATGAAGCTCCGGCTCTTCCTCTTCAAGCTGGCGCAGCTTCTGCAGCATCCCATGGACATCACAGCCCTCCGGCAGTTCGATCCGATAGGTAAGCACAGGTTCCAGAATCGGAGACCCGGAGGCTGATTCAATGCCGAGTCCCTGCCCCGGCCATGTCTTTGTCAGTCCGGTTACGGCACAGACCGTCCCCGCAGGCACCTCTGTCACCGTCTCAAATTTAGCTCCCGAATAAATACGGATCTGATCTGCCTTCTCCTCCCAGATCTCCCCGACCGCTGGCTGCTCCTGCATCCTTTCATCTGTTTTCCGGTTTGTCAGCACAGTCTTAGCCTTCAGGCTTCCGCCCGTGATCTTCATATGTGTCAGCCGCTTTCCCTGAGCATCCCTCGAAATCTTGTATACCTTTGCTCCAAATTCCTGCGGATAACTGCATCCTGCCGTATAATCGGAAAATCCCTGAATGAATTCTTCCACCCCTGTCAGCTTCAGCGCAGAACCGAAAAAGCAGGGAAACGCCTTTCGCTCGGCAATCAGACGTACGATCTCTTCCCGGCTGATCTCCCCGGTTTCCAGATAACGCTCCATCACCGCTTCGTCACACATCGCAAGACTCTCCAGAAATGCTTCATCCTCCTTATCTGCACCAAACCAGATGCAGTTTCCATCCAGCCTGTGCTGCAGCTCTCCCATCAGCGCATCCTGGTCCGTCCCCGGCTGATCCATCTTGTTGATAAACACAAAAACAGGCACACGGTACTGCGACAGAAGCCGCCAGAGAGTCTCCGTATGGCCCTGTACACCGTCTGCTCCGCTGATCACCAGAATCGCATAGTCCAGCACCTGAAGCGTACGCTCCATCTCCGCCGCAAAATCCACATGTCCCGGCGTATCCAGCAGTGTCATATCCATTCCCGGAAGTGACAGCTCGGCCTGCTTCGAAAAAATCGTAATCCCTCTCGCACGCTCCAGCGCAAACGTATCCAAAAACGCATCCTGATGGTCTACCCTTCCGAGACTCCGAATGCTGCCGCTCAGATACAAAAGTGCCTCGGACAGCGTCGTTTTACCTGCATCCACATGAGCTACAATCCCCGCACAGATATGTTTTTTGTGTATATCTGGTTTATTTTCTGATGTTTCTCCCATCGAAAATGCCCCTTTCTGTCATCTATAATAATACCTTTTATATAAAAACAGCCCCTTTGTCCGACTGTCCCAGTCCAGCAGGGAGGCTGTCTCATATATGCAGCCGAATCATTTCACAATATGATGCTCTGCCCACCTGCCGCTCAGGAAGCGCAGTGTAAACAGAACTCCGCGCGCTGTCCAGTCCGTGAACATCCCGATCCACACGGCGATCGGCCCGAATCCGAATCTCCGGCACAGAAGGATGCATAACGTCACACGGAAGGTCCACATCGTCACGCATGAAACCACCATGGAATACTTCACATCCCCTGCTGCGCGCATACCATAAGCCAGTATAAACGAGAAGATCCATACGATTGGTTTCACCAGCGTAATCCAGCCCATCATATGCAGGCACATGTCTGCGCTCTCCGGTTCCATGCCCGCAAGTACAGTGATCGTTCTTGTCGAAGCGTAGACAATCAGACAACTGAGCAGTACCACTGCTTCCGCAATCACCATCAGTTTTTTGATGTAGTATACGGCTTCATCCTTTCGCCCCGCACCGATACATTCCCCTACGATTGTCATCAATCCAATCCCGACACCGATTCCGGCAATACCATTCAGCCCCTCCAGAATGCTTGTCATTGCCTGCGCCGCAATTGCGGTCGTTCCAAGTGTAGATACCGTAGACTGAATTGCCAGCTTCCCGAACTGGAACATACCATTCTCAATCCCTGATGGAATCCCGACAGAAAGAATCAGCCCGGCCAATGCCAGGTTCAGCCGCGCCCCGCGGTAATCCCGCACCGGTATCCGGCACTTCTGACTGTGCAGCAGCCAGAGCACTGCCACGCATGAGAAAATACGGGAAGCCAGCGTTGCGATTGCAGCTCCTGCCACACCCATTCCGAAGCCCCAGATCAGGGCCGCATTTCCTGCAATATTCAGCACATTTGAAATCACTGAAACAATCATCGGCGTCCTGCTGTCCTCCTGTGCACGGAAAATGGACGAGCCAGCCCCAAACAGTGCAAAGAACGGGTACGACATCACTGTGTAGAAAAAGTATGTCTCGGAATTTGCCATAACCGCAGGCTCTACTTCTCCGAAGATCAATCTCAGAAGCGGTATGCGGAATATCAGACATACAACAGAGAGCATTACAGAAATTCCTGCAATCACGAGTACGAGCTGCTGTGCCGCCTGTTTTGCCTTGTCATCATCTCTCCGTCCCAGATATTGTGAGCAGATAATCGTTCCTCCTGCCGCCAATGCAGAAAATACCTGAATCACCAGCAGATTGATGGAGTCTACCAGTGCAACTGCAGAGATTGCCTCCGAGCCTACATTGCTGACCATCATGGTATCCACCATACCCATCAGCGAGTTCAGAAGCTGCTCTATGATCAGCGGAATCAGGAGTCTGCAGAGGTCACGGTTGCTGAACATGTGCTGTCCGTTCTTTACTCCCTCCAGATTTCCGCGAAAATATTTCTGCGCATGTACTGATTTATTTCTGTTTAGAGTGCCTGTTTCTTCGGTCATTTCCCGGCTCTTTTGTTCCATATCTCACTGCCTCATATACTCTTCTTTTTCATCTGTCCGTTACAGTTCAGCCACAGACAGGAGCTGCTTTGCAGCAGATAACCTGTCAGGAGTCTCCCATCGCGAAGCGATCTTAAATGGAGACGACGGTGCTGAGTCTTATGCAATAAACAGCACGCCAAGTGTCCCCGGCCCACAGTGGCTCGAGATGACTCCGCCTGCTCTTGTCTCCAGAACTTCCCTGAAAACATGCAGACCTTCCAGATAATTTCTGACCTGTTCCACGGTCTCCCTGTCACATCCGGAATGCGTGATAAATACCCGGTCTGTTTTCGCCTGCCGAAGCTCGTCTTCCATATCCTGAACATAGGAGAGGATCACCTTGTCAATCTTTCCGCGGTATTTCTTTCCCGGATGCATTGCACCATCCTCCACCGCGATTCTCGGATGCAGCTTCAGCGCACTTCCTGCAAATGCCGCCAGACCGCTGCATCTGCCGCCCCTATGGAGATACGTCAGCGTATCTACCACAAAGCTCGCCCGCACCAGCGGCTTCAGTGCCTCGATCCTTGCTGCGATTTCCGCTGCATTCTTTCCTTCTCCCGCCATGACCGCTGCCTCAATCACCAGAAGTCCGATCCCAGTCGAAAGATTAGCAGAATTGATCACTGTGACTATTTTCTCTGCTCCAAGCTCCTCCGCGGCCAGACGCATCACATTGCCGGACGTAGACATGGAATCCGAAATGGAGAAGCATACAACCTCCCGTCCTTCCATCACATACGGCTTCAGCATCTCAACTGCCCTCTCCATCGATGGTGCAGAGGTCTTCGGTGTCGTCTTATTTGCATCGGACCACCGGAAAATTTCTTCCGGCGTAATTCCAAAACCATCCTCATATTCTTCACCGCCCAGCAGAATATGCAGCGGCAGAATGGAAATATCATACTTTTTTACCAGTTCTTCTGACAGATCACACGTACTGTCGGATATTATTTTTACCATTCACAATAACCCCTTCCATTCAGTTCTGCGTCATTTTGTTCACCTGATTCAGCAGGTCCATATCCTCCTGATTTACTCTGATATTTGCACAGATGCTCTTTCCGTCTGATGTCGTTACTTTCATCTCTATCACCGTTCCCTCATCAATCCGATTTGCCGCATCCATAAAAAACGGCTCGATCCTCGGATGATTTCTGCGGAATCTGTCCAACATGCCTTTCATCTGCATCAACTGCATTGGATTCATGATACTTTCCTCCTTGGTTTCTTCTCATTAGTATACCATGTATTATAAAAAAATCTACACCATGTTTTCATAGTGTAGACTTTCTGTTACTGTTCACGGGGTAGCTGTCCCGAGTTTTTCTGATAAGCGTTACTATTCACGGCCCTGCGGTCCGCGAACAGTAACAATAAGCTCCTTATTTACGCCGCGGAAGATGCGGCCCGGTCAATAGCCGAAGACTCAGTCCTCCTCCAGATGTTCCTGTCCCTGTGCGATAATCGTTCTCACATGGTCATCTGCCAGAGAATAGAATACAGATTTTCCTTCTCTGCGGCTCTTGACCAGCTTACTCTGCTTCAGGATTCTAAGCTGATGGGAAATCGCAGACTGCGTCATATTCAGGGCCTCAGCCAGATCGCACACGCATACTTCCGCTTCAAACAGCACGTACAGAATCCGGATTCTTGTAGAATCCCCAAATACCTTAAACAGTTCAGCCAGATCATACAGTTCCTCTTCCTCCGGCATCTTTTCATTTACAATCTTCAACAAGGTCTGGTGTACTTCCACCGTATCACAACACTCGATTCCTCTCTCATCCACCATATCCATCACCCTGCTTTCCGCTGTTCATCTTTTCTACCGCTTATTTTATAGCATTTCCGATGATCTGTTACCTCACGCATACGGCTATGTAAACGATCACATGCCCCGGCCTGCTGTCTGTCAACATTTCCTGTAATGTTTTCCACATAGTACCTTGTTTTACTGCAATGTTTTCCACAGAATACCCTGTTTTCTGTATGCTTATGCAGTTCATACTGATCTGTCCTGACGTCCGCTTTGAACTGCACCTTGTTCCTGCAATGCGTTCACTTCAGGAGCAGCAATATACCTTCCGGAACATGGATTACAGGTTCTTCACATACAGCGTCCGGATTGCATTCAGCACTGCGATCACCATCACTCCAACATCTGCAAAGATTGCCGACCACATATTTGCAATTCCTAAAGCGCCAAGTACCAGACAAATCACCTTGATACCGATTGCAAAGTAGATATTCTCATAGACAATCCGGATACATTTTCTCGAAATCCGGATCGCTTTTGCAATCTTCAGCGGATCATCATCCATCAGCACAATATCTGCTGCTTCAATCGCCGCATCCGAACCGAGAGCCCCCATCGCAATACCGATATCCGCTCTGGACAATACCGGAGCGTCATTGATACCGTCTCCGACAAATGCCAGTTTCTCTTTCTCACGTTTCTCCGCCAGAAGCTTTTCTACAATAGAAACCTTATCCGCCGGGAGAAGTTCACTGTAAACCTCCTGAATTCCCAGTTCCGCTGCCACCTGGTCTGCCACTTTTTTCGTATCTCCGGTCAGCATGACCGTTTTCTTAACCCCGGCAGATTTCAGTGCCTGAATTGCTTCCTTCGCATGAGGCTTCAGAATATCCGAGATCACAATATGACCTGCATATACACCACCAACCGCCAGATGTACAATCGTTCCCACGCTGTGGCAATCGGAAAACTCAACTCCGATCCGTTTCATTAGCTTCGGATTACCGGCTGCGACTTCCACACCATCGACCTTTGCAATCACGCCATTACCACTGATTTCCTGTACATCAGTCACCCGGCTCTGGTCGATTGCCTTACCGTATGCTTTCTGAAGGCTCTTACTGATCGGATGTGAAGAATAACTCTCAGCCAGAGCCGCATATTCCAGCAGCTTCTCTTCCGGTACCGTATTATGATGTACACCCGCAACTTCAAATACTCCCTGGGTCATCGTACCGGTCTTGTCAAATACGACATATTTGGTCTGTGCCAGTGTTTCCAGATAGTTAGAGCCTTTGACCAGCACACCCGCATTGCTCGCACCCCCGATTCCTGCAAAGAAGCTAAGAGGAATGCTGATTACCAGCGCACACGGACAGCTGATTACCAGAAAGGTAAGTGCTCTCAGAATCCAGTCACTCCATTCCGGTGTAAGCCCCAAAAACAGCATCCGGACAAGCGGCGGCAGAATTGCCAGGGCAACCGCACCATAGCACACAGCCGGAGTATAATATCTGGCAAATTTTGTAATAAAGTTCTCGGATCTGGACTTCTTGGAGCTTGAATTTTCCACAAGATCCAGAATCTTGGAAACGGTAGACTCCCCAAACTCCTTCGTAGTCTGAATCCTCAGAACACCGCTCATATTGATGCAGCCGCTGATCACCTCATCCCCGGCCTTTGCCTCACGCGGAAGGCTCTCTCCGGTCAGCGCACTCGTATTCAGTGTCGTAGTTCCTTCTATTATAATACCATCAATCGGAACCTTCTCGCCCGGCTGTACTACAATGATCTCACCGATCTCCACCTCATCCGGGTCTACCTTTTCCAACTTTCCATCACGTTCAATATTCGCATAATCGGGACGAATATCCATCAGATCACTGATATTCCTCCGGCTCTTCCCAACTGCATAGCTCTGAAACAATTCGCCAACCTGATAGAACAGCATAACTGCAACTCCCTCGGTATAATCCCCCAAAAGGATCGCCCCGATCGTTGCAACTGCCATCAGGAAGTTTTCATCAAACACCTGACGGTTCCTGATTCCTTTGAATGCTTTTTTCAAAATATCATGACCTATGATCAGATACGGAATCAGAAACAGCCCGAATTCCAGATATCCTTCTATCGGCAACAGCTTCAGAACAACAATACAGATCGCCGATATGATGATCCTCATTAACACATTTTTCTGTTTCCTGTTCATGTTGCACACCTCCCTAAAACGATCTGTATACGGACAAAACACGCTTCGCTCATTTCATCTGCTCACACGGCGTCCGTCGATGAGTCATGCGAGCATGACTCCGTTCCTCTCTGCCCGCGTAATAAATGGAGCTGCGTTCTGCAGCAGCTCCGGGACAAGTTACAGATAGATTTCGCAATCGTCTTCTACTTTCTTGCAGTTCTTCAGAACATCTTTCATAACTGCCTTCGGGTCCTGACCTTCTTCAAACTCTACGATCATCTTCAGTGTCATGAAATTCACAGTCGCGTTCTTGACACCTGCAGTCTTCTTCGCTGCTTCCTCCATCTTATTTGCACAGTTTGCGCAGTCTACTTCGATCTTGTACGTCTTTTTCATTTTGATTTCTCCTTTTCTTTTATCTTATTCCAAAACGTTCGTTCATATGAATGATTGTTCATATGTTTGATTTTATTATAGCACCGAATATATATTTGTCAAGCACAAAATCATATCCGGTGCCTTTTTATAAAAATTCTTATCGGGGGCCCAGAAGCTGCTCTGCTTCTTCAAGTCCCGCCTCTTCCGCAAGTCTCCGCACAAGATCTGCCCCGATGCAGCATACAGTTTCTTCATGCAGAAAATCCGTGATATCCGCATCAAACAGCAGATTTGCCTGCGCCTCAAACTCATCATCGCCATCCCAGAAAACCATCGTCACCGGAATACAGTCAAACGCATGAATGACATATCCGACATCTCCCTGCCGGATTGGCTCTCCATTCAGGGCTTCGCATGCTTTCTTCAGTAAATCCGCATGTCCGTTAAACCTTCTGGCAAGCGGCCGGATCACAGTACGCCGAAACGCGGCATCAAACGGAGACGCCCGCTTCACCAGACGAAACGGCACAAATTCCCCGCATACCTTTGCTCCCGGCTTGGAATAATAAAACAGATTATAAACAGACATCACCGTATTAAAGCCCAGCTCACGCTCCGGATCCGCTGCCAGTACGATCATTCCGCTTGCGCGATCCAGACGGTATCTTTCATTATAATAGGTGATGTAAAGTGCCTCAGCATCACTGTCCAGCCCGAAGCGTGTGATCAATTCCGTATGATCCATATTACGGAAAGTTTCCCGCCAGTTCTCACAGACCATCACATAGTGATCCGCAGCATTGCTTCCATCTTCTCTGATAAAGCTTGTCCTCATGCGCATTCATCCCTTTCAGTAAAAGTGTCTTTCATCACGTCCAGAATTGCCTTTCCAGAACCCCTCTTACCGTTTCTCATTTCCCGGAAAGTCCATAAATCTCACTATACTTCTTCGTCAGATAATCCGTATAAACAGTCGGGTCAAATGCTCCGCATGCATGTTTCACGACATCAGCCGGTTCCATCATACTGCCGTACTGGTGCACCTTTTCCTTCAGCCAGCCTGAAACAGCAGACAAATCACCGAGTGCCACCGTCCCCCAGACATCAATCTCCTGCTCCATATTTTTCAGCATCTGTGCACCGTAAGCACTGCCAAGTGCATAGGACGGGAAATATCCGAAAGCACCGCCGGACCAGTGGCTGTCCTGCAGGCATCCGTGTTTGTCATCCGGGACCTCAACTCCAAGATATTCCCTGTACAACCTGTTCCAGACCTCCGGCACATCCTTTACCTCAAGGGTGCCACCGATCAGCTGCTTCTCAATCTCATAGCGGATCAGCACATGGAGACTGTAGGTCAGTTCGTCCGCCTCCGTGCGGATCAGGGACGGTTCTACCCGGTTTACGGCAAGGTACATCTGCTCCGCAGTGACATCACCAAGCTGCTCCGGGAAAAACTCCTGCATCTTCGGGAAAATTGTTTCCACAAACGGACGGGAACGCCCAATGATATTCTCATAAAATCTGGACTGGCTCTCATGTACTCCCATCGACACGCCGCTTGAAAGGCACGTATACTGCAAATCATCCCGCACTCCCAGTTCATACTTTGCATGACCGCCCTCATGGATCACGGAATACATCGAATCTGCCACGTTATCTTCTTTATAATTGGTCGTGATACGGACATCTTTGTTATTGAATTCCAGAGTGAACGGATGCTCCGTCTCCCCGATCGTACAGTGTCTGCGGTCCAGCCCCATTACTTCCATCAGATAATCCGAAAACCTCCTCTGCGCCTCTGCCGGATAATGCCTGTGCAGAAAGCTGTCATCGATCTGCGGCGCCTCTTTGATTGCATGAATCAGCGGTACCAGACGCTCCCTGATCACCCCAAAAAACTGATCCAGATATTCCATATCCGTTCCGCGCTCATATTCATTCAGAAGTGCATCGTACGGCTTCCTGGAGTCATCATAGTACACTGCAAACTTCCGGTTAAATGCAACCAGCTTCTCAAGAACCGGACGAAACAGTTCGAAGTCACTCGTTTCCTTCGCTTTGTGCCACACATCACTCGCTTCATTCGTCAGTATTGCATATTCCATATATTCGTCTGCCGGAATCCGTGACAGCTGCCGATAGCTGCGCTGCAGCTCCTCCACCTGACGGCGTACTGTCTCCTCCAGCTCTTCCTTCCGTGCATCCAATGCATCCAAAAGCGCTCCCACCTCCGGATTCGCCAGCAGCTTCTGCTGCTCCCCTGCCAGAATTCCCATCGCCACACCACGTCCTTCTGCCGTATCCGCAGGCGCGACCGTCACGCTGTCCAGATAAAGTGCCGAGGTTGCTGTATTATACGCATACATTTTCTTCTGAAGCAGTGCAAGCTGCTGTAATGCTTCCTTCAATTCCATCTCCGAATCCTCCTCATATCATTCTGCAATGCCCTTACCTGCACCCATCCGCAGGTCATCGAAAGGCATTTTCTTTATGACAACAGTATGGCACAAACCTTCCAAAACATCAAGTGCCAGCCGTTCAGCTGCATCTAAACAGCCGGTACCCCCTTCAATTCTTTGTGGATGCTGCGTCCAAAAAGCCAGACCGCCAACAGTGCCGTCAACACATCGGAAATTGCCTGCGAACAGATCACTCCCGTATATCCTGCCAGCCGGGATGATGCAAAGATTACGACTGCAAAGATCAATCCCTGACGGCTGACAGACAGCCAGAAGGCTCCCCATGCTTTTCCGGCCGACTGGAATGTACAGGTGGTCACAAGAACAATTGCAATAAACGGCATCCCCGCCTGCTGCATCCGAAGCATCGGAATCCCAAGTTCCAGAATCCTCTCATCCTGCATAAACAGCCGGATCAGAACCGGGGCCGTAAGCGATAAGATACACGCCAGAATTACCGCCATACTGCACTCAAATCCATAGCAGAACTGCAGAATCTGCTTTAACCGTCTGTGGTTTTTCGCTCCATAATTATATCCGACCAGCGGTTGTGCTCCGAATGCAAATCCGATCAAAATCAGCGCCGCTATCATATTGACCTTCATCACAATTCCCATAGCGGCCACCCGGTCATTCCCATAAGGAAGCAGAAACCGGTTCGTCAGTGCAATCCCCAGACTCTGCATCAGGTTCGTGATGGAAGCCGGAATGCCGATCGCCATAATCTCCCCTATTTCAGTAGCTGAAATATAAAATCCTCTGGGTATAATAGATAAACGCCTGCTTTTCTTCAGCAAAACCCAGACAAAGTAAAGATCGGTACAGATATTTCCAATCACCGTCGCAATCGCAGCTCCGGCCGCCCCCCATCCAAGCACCGAAATAAAAATCGGATCAAGAATCATATTAACCACCGCACCAAGCACCGTACCTGTCATCGACGCATTGGCAAAGCCTTCCGTCCGCAGCAGATTGGACGGTGTTAAAGACACAATCATAAAGGGGGCGCCAAGCGCAATAAAAGTATAATATTGTGATGCATAAATCATCGTATGTTCATCCGCTCCAAGCAGACACAGTACCGGCTGCCGGAACAGAAGCAGCACTGCCGTCACAATGATGCCGCAGAGGATCGCAGCATAGAAACAGAAAATACTGAGCCGTTTGCCGTCCTCCTCCCTCTTCTGCCCGAACAATCTGGAAATCACCGAGCTTCCACCCAACCCGAAGATATCACCGAGTGCAATCATCAGTGTAAAAACAGGTGCGCCAAGAGAAACCCCTGCCACCAGATCTGTATTCCCTGTCTGTGCAATAAAATATGTGTCTACCATATTGTAGACCAGTGAAACCACCATGCCAAATACGACCGGAAGTGCAAATTTGAAATACACCTTATGAACCGGCGCCCGCTCGAACAATTCATTTTCCATATGATTCCTTCTCCTCTCCTGTATCGTTTCCTCCATAAACAGCAACTCTGCGTTACCATTCAGCACTGATGCCTATTATACAAAAAAGGCTTCCGCCGTAATAACCATTCATTATTACGGCGGAATCTCCATATCTAACCAATATATTTCTGCAATACACGCATACACTCGCTGATATCAAGCGGCTTTGCCAGATGGGCATTCATGCCGCATTCCAGACAGTTCTGTGCATCATCTGTAAACGCATCTGCCGTCATCGCAATAATCGGCAGATCTCTGTCCGGCCGTTCCAATGCCCGGATAATCTTTGTTGCCTCATAACCATTCATCACCGGCATCCGGATGTCCATCAGGATTGCATCATAAAATCCAGTTTCGGACTGCTTGAATTTCTCTACACAATCCAGCCCGTTCACAGCCCGCTCCAGCTTTAATCCAAATACGGAGAATATTTCGTTTGCAATTTCCCAGTTGATATCAATATCCTCTGCGAGCAGAATATGCTTTCCTTCGAAATCGGCACTGTGTCCTTCATCCTCTGCCCTCTCCGCAGGTTCCCCTTTGTGCTCTTCAAAGCATTGCTTCAGCCTAAAATACAGCGTCGACTTAAACAGCGGTTTTGAAATAAAGCCTTCGATTTCGGCCGCTTCTATCTCGTCCTTAATCTCGCTCCAGTCATAAGCTGAAATCAGAAAAACAGGGATTTCTTTTCCCACTTTCCTGTGGATTTCATTGATTGTCTCTATTCCATCCATGTCCGGCATTTTCCAGTCTATCAGCACAAAGCGATAATCCTCATTCCGGACATGGTGCTCCCTGATCATTTCCAATGCCCTTCTGCCGTCTGTCGTCCAGTCCGCATGGAGCCCAAGCTCCTCCAGATTCACTGCCGCGCTGGTACATAACTGTTCATTGTCATCAACCACCAGTACATTGCATTCCGGAAGCGTCATGCCTCCCTGACCGGCAGGTGCCTTTTTCAGATCCAGTGTGACATGAAAACAGCTTCCCTTTCCCTGCTCGCTCTGTAATGCAATCGTTCCTCCCATCAGTTCTACGATACATTTCGTAATAGCCATTCCAAGCCCGGCTCCTGTGATATTCTGCACCTGTTCCGTGTTCTCTCTGGCAAACGTATCAAAAATCTTTTTCTGGAACTCTTCTGACATTCCGATTCCTGTATCCTCCACACTGAAATGGGTACGCACAAATTCCTCCCCGAGAGGTGACTCTTCCTGATACAGGTACATGTCTACCCGTCCCTGCTCCGGTGTAAATTTCAGTGCATTTGACAGCAGATTCAACAGAATCTGATTCAGCCTGATACTATCACAGAATACCTCCTCAGATATGATTTTCTCTATAAAAATATCAAAATACTGATTTCTGGATTTGATCTGCGGCTGTACGATATTCACAATATCATCCATCACCTCGCGCAGCGACATCTGATTCTGGTTCAGCGTCATCTTCCCGCTCTCAATCTTGGACATATCCAGCACGTCATTCACGAGTCCAAGCAGATGCTTGCTGGATAATTTCACTTTCCTCAGGCATTCTTCCACACGCACAGAGTCGTCCAGATTCTTCTGCGCAATCTCCGTCATCCCAATAATTGCATTCATCGGAGTCCGGATATCATGGCTCATGCTGGAAAGGAACTCACTCTTTGCCATACTGGCCCGGATAGCTTCCTGCTTCGCTGCATTCAGTTCCTTCATCTGTGCACGTATCAATCTGTAATACTGTACAAAGACGAACGACATGGCTGCAAGAAGAATGACTGTACATCCAATCATGACATTGACACGCAGTGTATCCAGCTCTATGAGCAATTTGTCCAGAACTCCGTTTGGCATAACCGTAACAATATACCATCTGAAATTATCTGCGAGCGGCGAGCAGTAAATATGACGCTGTTCCCCTCTGACAGAAATCAGGGTCGAATAATCCTCACCGTTGCTCATCGCCGTTTGAAGCTCACTGATATAACGGTCCGCATCTTTCCCCTGATATTCCTCAAATTCCTCTCTGATCCGGTCAAAATAGCTGGCTCTGTATGCGTCTGCATTACGGATAATAAAAGATCCGTCACCATCTATGATATGAGAATAAACCATCGCATCGTCAGAATATAAGAAAAGAGCCTCATTCAGATATTCCATGGATACCCCTGCAACCAGTGCCTGACTGCTTTTGCCATTGTTCAGGGGATACTCCGCCTTTTTTCCCAGAAGCAGAATCTGTTCTCCTTTTTCATTTAATCCGCGTGCTACTACATAGTCCTCGTTCTGCAGGGCAGACTTCATATCATCCATATCAATGTATTCAACCGAATCGCCATAAATCATCTCAATCCGGCCATCATCCCGATAAAAGCCCAAAGAGGAAAAGCCCCTTACTTCGGCTCTCATTTTCATATCATCAAGCAGCTCATCTCCATAGACAGCCGTTTCCGGAGGATTCAGCCGTATAATCCCTTCCACTTGCTCCAGACGGAGCCCGATAATGGATTTGAATTTCTGCTGAAGCTGTATATTCATTTCCGAGAGATAAAATTCTCCGATTTTCACGATGGATTCATTGGTTTTTTGAGACATAAAAAGTGTCAGACCTGCAAAGACAAGGATACATATGGTTATCATGCCAATAAAGCTGTATTTCAAAAAACTTCTGATCTTTCTTTCCATTCCTATGCTCCCTTTTTCCCGGCAAACAGTAATTCAAACACATCCAGCAGCTTGGGATTAAAGGCGCCGCATTCTCCATTATATATCATTTTTACTGCAGTCTCATGGCTGAATGCCTTCTTGTAAACTCTTTTGGAAGTCAGTGCATCATACACATCTGCAAGTGACACCACCTGTGACCAGATCGTAATTTCATCTCCCGCCAGCCCATCAGGATAACCGCCTCCATCCCACCGCTCATGATGATGCCTGCAGATATCACAGCTGTATTCATAGACTCCTTCTTCCATAATATCCGGCATATTCCTTAGAATCTCACAACCCTTCGTCGTATGCTCTTTCATAAGCTCAAATTCCTCTGCGGTAAGCCTGCCCGGCTTGTTCAGGATCCTGTCCGGAATCGAGATTTTGCCCACATCGTGCAGTACGGAGGACGTAACGATTTTATCAATCTCCTCCGAAGGCAGATAATATTCCGGATACATATCACTCACTTTTGTCATCAGCGCTTTTGTAAGTCCGCAGATACGCCGTACATGCTCTCCTGACTCACAGTCACGAAACTCGATCACAGTCGCCAACGTCTCCACCATGGACCTGTTGAGAGCACTGATTTTCTCTACCTGTTCGGAAACCTTTTGTTTCAGTTCGTTTCTGTGTCCGTAAAGCTCAATTACATTATTAATCCGGCACTTGATAAAATACGGCACAAAGGGCTTCATAATGATATCAATTGCCCCAAGATGGTACCCCTCAAGCAGCATCTTCTCACTATTTTCAGCGGTGATCAAAAAAACAGGGATATTTTCAATCTTCCCGGTTCGGTTCATTTCTTTCAATACACCCAGCCCATTGATTCCCGGCATAACCAGGTCAAGGAGCACGGCAGAAATCTCTGCATTGCTGTTTAAAATCTCAATCGCCTGTGCTCCATCACAGGCCTCCATAATCCCATAATCTTCTTTAAAGATCTCTATCAGGATCGCGCGGTTGATCTCAATATCATCCACAATCAGTAACGTTTTCTTTTTCTTCATTCCAATCACCGCAATCATTCTTTCCAAATGACATCAACTATGCTTCTCTATACAATCAATAATCTCTTTCTGCACCGGCAACAGCTTCACCAGCACCTCCCGCGCCTGTTCCGGCTGTCCCTTCCGCAGCAGATCTACTATTTCTGTATAACCCTTATAAACAGGCGTAAGAGACAGGTTCCCCGCCGCTCCCTTGACAGAATGCGCTTTCTCGATTATCTCCGCATAATCCGTACCGTCAAAATCCACCGGTATTTCCAATCCTTTCATCATTTTCGGGAAAGAACGAAGCATTCGCTCATAAAGTGAAACATTATTCATCATACGATGCAGTCCTTCCTCAATATCCACTCCTTTATCTTTTAATTCTTCCAGCAAACTCATTCCCTATTCTCCTTGTCTTCCCACAATATCTTTCCATTATTTATTTATAAATTTACAACTAAACGGCCGGTCACAATTACGGTCATATTAGTCTGATTTTATCATACTTTATCTAAATCCTCAACCATTTATGTGACCGGTGTCCCTATTTGTTTTCCGTTCCAGTTGTTGCATATTCTTACAAATCTGCTATTATTAAACCTGAATTATTCATCCAGTAGTTGTTGACGGTGCTAAGCACCGCT
>JAUNGL010000191.1 GCA_030524665.1 Lachnospiraceae bacterium
CTCTGGCCGCCCTGGATACCACCAGTTTTGCGCCAAGTTCTTTGAGCAGAGAGGTAGTTTCCAGAGAACTTTGAAAATCATTTCCAATGGCCACAATGCAGACGTCGTAATTTCGGATTCCCAGAGATTCCAGAAAAGCTGCGTTTGTGCTGTTGCCAATCTGCGCATTTGTTACATAGGGCAGTACTGCGTCTACCCGCTCCTCTATATAATCCACCGCCATTACCTGATGCTTCAATTCGTTTAAATGCACGGCAATATGTCGGCCAAATCTTCCCAGCCCAATTAAAAGTATGGATTTCATCGTATACTTTCCTCCTTTATCCAACCGTTATTTTTTCCAGCGGAAGTTTTGCCACCTGCTTTTGTGTACCGGACAATGCAGCAAAAATCAATGTCAACCCCCCGACCCTGCCGAAAAACATGAGCAAAATCAAAATCATTCTTGACAATATGCCAAGGCTGGGGGTGATTCCCAAAGATAAGCCAACTGTGCCAACCGCAGAGGCGGCTTCAAACATACAGGTAAGTATAGGAAGTCCCTCCACCATACTGATCGTCAGCCCGCCAAAGAAGAACAACGCAATGTACAAAAATCCAATTGTGGCAGCATTTTTGACCACATCATCCTCGATTCTCCGTCCTCCAAAATGCGTATACTCTTTTCTATGGAAGGTAGAAAGTGCCGTGGCAAACAACACCGCAATGGTGGTGGTTTTCATGCCGCCTGCGGTAGAGCCGGGGCTGCCGCCAATCAGCATCAGCAAGATGATAATGGATTGCCCTGATTCCCGCAGGGATGTCAAATCTACCGTATTGAATCCTGCTGTTCGTGGCGTTACAGACTGAAAAAGGGAGCATAAGATACGCTTACCTGGCTCTAAATCAGAAAATTCAAAAAAGAAAAAGTAAACCGCCGGAGCAATCAGTAAAACGGCTGTTGTGCAGAGAATTACCTTGCTTTGCATCCGGTATTTGTGCCAGTGCAATCGGTTTACCCGAAGATCGTCCCATGTCAGAAAGCCGATACCGCCAATCACAATCAAAAATACGATGCTCAGATTGACAACCGGCTCCGATGCGTAACCAGTCAAAGAGGAAAAGGCGCCCGTTGTTCCCATCAGATCAAAACCGGCATTGCAAAAGGCAGATACAGAATGAAACAGTGCCATCCAAAGCCCATTCACGCCAAAGTCCCGGCAAAAAACAGGCGCCATAATGATCGTCCCCAACAGCTCGATTGCCAGCGTTGTCCTGATAATGAAATTTGTCAGCCGTACAATCCCTCCTACTTTTGGCGCAGCAATGGCTTCTTGCATGGTGCTGCGCTGCATTAAAGAAATTTTCCTGCCGGAGATCATGGCAAAGGATGCGGCTACGGTAATCACGCCCAGTCCTCCAATTTGGATTAAAAATAGAATTACAACCTGGCCAAAGAATGACCAGTAGGTTGCAGTGTCATGCAGGACAAGCCCTGTGACGCAAACAGCCGAGGTGGATGTGAACAAGGCATCCAAAAACGGCGTTGCTATCCCCACGCGAGTAGAAACGGGCAGCATCAAAAAAACGGTTCCCAGAAAAATCACACCCAAGAAGCCAAGTATAATGATTTGAAACGATGTCAGCTTTTTCTTTTTATGCGGTAGAAAAACTCTCCCATTCATACGGTAACCCTTTACGATTCCTTATCTGGTCTTTATCATACGCCTCATCTGATAAAGAAGGTAAAAGGATATTGATATCCGTATTAAGACGGTATAAAGACGCCTTCATCTCATTCCTCCAAAATACCATCCAACACCAGGTTGACCTTGAGAACATTCACTGTTTCCTCGCCGAAAACTCCAAGAAACCTGCCTGATGTACATTTATCAATGACAGTACGCACCTCATCCTCCGTAATTCCTCTGGCATCGGCAATGCGTGCTATCTGATATTCGGCTGCTGCCGGAGAGATATGTGGGTCAAGGCCGCTGCCGGAGCAGGTGACCAGATCAACAGGAATTGCGGTTTCGTCCATATCGAAGTTAGACGCCCGCAGTCTTTCTACCCGCTTGGCAACCAGCTCCTCATATTCCTCACTGGCGGGGGAAAGATTGGATGGAGCCGCATACATCAGAATATTTCCGTCCCCGTCCTTATAAGTGGAAACATCAATATTCATAATTCTGCCCCACATATGGGCATCGTCCGTATATTGCTGACCCAGAAGCTCGCATCCGTACTTTTTGCCATCCGCCTCAATTATGCTGCCGTTTGCCTTATCCGGAAAAAGTAATTGCGCCAGCCCGGTAACAGCGCCAGTATAGAGAATGCCGCAGGTGGCCGAAAAGATCAAAAAGATCATCAGTGCCTTCGGCAAAATTGATTTTACCATTTTCATAATTTTGTGCCTCCTTTTAAACTAAGCCGGCTAAAACCAGCAGAACATCGATCAGCTTTATAAAGATGAACGGTGCGATCAAACCACCCAACCCGTAAATCAGCAAATTCCGAGACAACAGCTTTTCTGCGGAAACCTCACGGTATTTCACACCTTTTAACGCAAGCGGGATCAGTGCAATGATAATCAACGCATTGTAGATAATGGCAGAAAGCACTGCGCTCTGTGAGGAATGAAGTCCCATAATGTTCAAAGCGGAAAGCTGGGGATATAATCCCATAAACAATGCCGGGATAATAGCAAAATATTTCGCCACATCATTGGCAATGGAAAAGGTTGTCAGGCTGCCCCGCGTCATCAAAAGCTGCTTGCCAATTCGGACGATCTCAATGAGCTTGGTGGGGGAAGAATCCAGATCCACCATATTACCCGCCTCCTTGGCCGCCTGGGTGCCGCTGTTCATGGCCACTGCCACATCGGCTTGGGCTAGTGCGGGGGCGTCATTGGTTCCGTCACCGGTCATGGCAACCAGATGTCCCTTGGCCTGAAAATTCCGGATCATAGTGAGTTTGCCTTCTGGCGTCGCCTCCGCAAGGAAATCATCCACACCGGCCTCTGCGGCAATGGCTGCGGCAGTGATTGGATTGTCGCCGGTAATCATAATGGTCTTGATACCCATTTTCCGTAAGTCAGCAAATTTTTCTTTTACGCCCTGTTTGATAATATCCTTCAGGTAGATCACGCCAAGTATTTTGTGGTTTTTTGCTACCACCAGAGGAGTGCCGCCTTTGGAAGCAATAGACTTGACAACGTTGTCACATTCCTCAGAATACATACCTCCTGCGTGGGTGACATAGGCCTGCATGGCATCTGCCGCACCTTTGCGGATTTCATTTCCGCCAAAGTCAATGCCGCTCATACGGGTCACGGCGGTAAACGGAATAAACTGCATTCCCTTGTCCTGAAGGCTTCTGCCTCGAATTCCGAATTGCTCCTTTGCAAGAACCACAATACTTCTGCCTTCCGGCGTCTCATCTGCCAGAGAAGAAAGCTGCGCGGCATCAGCCAGTTCCTTGATGCAGGCACCATCCACTGGGATGAATTCTGCAGCCTGCCGGTTGCCCAAAGTGATGGTTCCGGTTTTATCCAGCATCAAAATATCCACGTCACCGGCTGCCTCAATGGCCCTGCCACTCATGGCGAGGACATTGGCCTGATTAAGCCTGGACATACCTGCGATTCCGATGGCGGAGAGCAGAGCACCGATGGTGGTAGGCGCAAGGCAGACCAGGAGGGCTACCAGTGTGGTTACGGATGTGGGGTTTGGGGTGCCCGCCAGCTTTGCGGAAAAAATCGAATAGGTATAAAGGGACACCGTTACCAAAATAAAGATGATTGACAGTGCCACTAGAAAAATCTGCAGAGCAATCTCATTGGGCGTCTTTTTTCTCGCTGCGCCCTCAACCATAGCGATCATCTTATCCAGAAAGCTTTCGCCAGCCTCGCTGGTAACTTTGACCACGATCCAGTCGGACAGGACGGTAGTTCCACCGGTCACAGCGCTTCGATCACCACCTGCTTCCCGGATAACTGGAGCAGATTCGCCGGTGATGGCGCTTTCATCTACGGAAGCTGCGCCTTCTATCACTTCTCCATCCGCCGGAATCTGTTCACCAGCCTTTACGATGGCCAGCTCACCTTTTTTCAGCATTGCAGAAGGCACAATCGTAATATTATCCTTCTGCTCGGCGGAGAGAATCTTATGCGCCTCCACATCTTTCCGGGAGGCCCGCAGCGAATCTGCCTGTGCCTTTCCTCTGCCCTCGGCAATTGCTTCTGCGAAATTGGCAAACAGGACAGTAAACCAAAGGATGATGGCGATTGCTAAAGTAAAGCCGCCAGGGGCATCTTTTATGCCAAAGAGCGACACGACCCACAGAACACTGGTCAGGATCGCAGAAACGAACACCAGAAACATAACCGGATTCTCAGCCTGTGTTTTCGGACTTAACTTAATAAAAGAATCTTTGATTGCTCTGCCAAGCATTTTCTGATCGGCAAAAGCATTTTTTTGCTTTGTACTCATATATTACCCTCCTTTACGCAAGACTGCCGAAGAACTCAGCAAGCGGGCCAAGAGCCAGCGCCGGGAAAAAGCTGAGCGCACCGATCAGCAGCACGACAAAAATCAACAGGAATACGAACATGGCGTTTGTAGTAGACAGTGTACC
>JAUNGL010000192.1 GCA_030524665.1 Lachnospiraceae bacterium
TTCTATTAACTTTTTAAACTCTGGCGATGGTTCCAATCCATCTACTTTAATCATGCCTAAAGCATACTCCCATTTTTTATCTGCGCTTACTAACATATAAAATCAACTCCTTTTCAGATACAGATATTTTACCATAGATTTCAGCCAATAGCCAGACAAGAAGCACGAGGAATGATTGCGTTATATTCATGGTGTTACTGTTCATGCAAATATAACTGCTCTGCCGTATGCATGCAAACCAGGCAGGTATCTCTGTTTTCCCATTACCGACAGTTCCTTTCCTCCGTGCTTCAACCTGAATCTCACTTTACGGGTACACCATCACAATACAGTTCAGCAGCTTTCTCATCATCGGAATTTATAGTACGTCCTACCCGCGCTCAGCGTAGTCTTCCCTTTGTATTTTGCCAGCTGGCTGACTGTCACGAGTTGATATCCCCGCTTTTTGAGCGCCGGAATGATCGTCTCCGCCGCTACTACAGTATTATAATGAATATCATGCATCAGGACAATATCTCCGCTTTGTACATGGTTCAGCACCTCATTGATTGTGTGCTGCGGATTCCCGGTATTGGCCCAGTCTCTCGTATCAATCGACCAGTAAATCGAGGGCAGCCCAAGAGCGGATAACACGGTACTGTTGGAAGCGCCGTCGCCATAGGGAAGCCGGAATAAAGTCGGATACTTTCCGGAAGCATTTCTGATCAGATTGCTGGTCGTCGATACCTGTGACCGCATCCCTGAAGTTGAAAGCGAAGTGAAATACGGATGGCTGTAGGAATGATTGCCAAGCTCACACCCCATCTCCGCCATTCGCTTCACGGTGGAAGAATATCTTGAAACATTGGTTCCCACCATAAAGAAGGTCGCTCTAGCCTGATTTTTCTGAAGGCAGTCCAGCAGTCTCCCGGTGTATGCACCCGGTCCGTCATCAAAGGTCAGGGCTACCATCGGTTTGGAAGAATCAATCTGCGGTTCCGGTACAACCGTCGGGTCATAAACTCCATTTTTCTTGAAATAGTAGCCTTTTCCGTTCATATATACCGTACCGGTTGCTCTTGCCCCATCTTTTCCAAGATAATACTGCGCTTCGCCAATCGCAAGCCAGCCCGATTTTTTCTTTTTCCCGTCTGCACCCACATAATAGTATTTTTTCCCGCTGCGTAACCAGGTAGATGTCACCATATAGTACTTCCCGGGACTGAAGTAATACTGATCCTGCCCGATCTTAACCCAGCCTGTGACTCTGGCTCCGGATGTCTTATTAAAAAAGTATTTTTTATTTTTAATGACGCGCAGCCCTTTCGCCATGGTACCATTTGCATTAAAATAATAAACCTTTCCATTCAGCTTCAGCCAGCCCTTATGCACACCTGTATCTTTCAGATAATAAAGCTGACCCCGGTATTTGACCCAACCTGTGACACGTTTCCCCTTACTGTCCATGTAATAAATGTGATTATCGACCCGGATCCATCGGTTTTTGACAATCGTTCCATCCTCCTGAACGAAACGGACCACAGAATTCTTCAGATCCCAGGAGCCTTCCGGCCTCTCTGCCTTCCGCACATCCTTCAATTCGTACGTCTTCGCATTCACTGTTTTCGCCTGTACCGCAAGTGCCGACGACAGAAACATTACCGCAAATACCCAAAATACAACCATCCATTTTTTCAATTTCTTCATTCTGCTCACCCTCCCTTAATTTACACTTTCCTCTTTCTGTAAAACCATCCTCCCGCTTCTGGCTATTCATACAATCAGCCATAAGCCTCGCAAAAAGATCCTGCACATCCTTTCAACAACTTTTGTCTTTCGCAAATGATCCCCGTATATGTACCTGAATCTCAGGCTGCTTTTTCATTCTGCCCGGTACTTCCATGTAAACGGCTTCACAGGCAATCCTGCCTCGTTAAACAAATTCACCTCCACATAATCTTCCTCCGCAAAGGATACCACACATTCCTTTTGAATCGCTCCCGGCATGGCAATGCAGATGGAGTCTCCCTGAAGTGTCACCTGATAATCCTTTACTTCCTGTCCATCAACTGTCACCCGGAACGCATCCGGTTTCTCCCCAGCCCATTGCAGTCCTGCACCTGTATATACCAGCTTCAGTGTAATCGTATTTCCTGACACCTCCCCCGAAGCAAGCTCCGGCGACCGACACAGGATATCTTCTCCATATACACAGCCGCGCGCCAACAGTGTCAGACGCTCTCCCACTTCTTTTTTTCGCTTAGGATGAATATCCTCATACATTCCCAGATCCATGATGGAGACAGTCCATACGTTCGGCACACGCGCAGCCACCATCTCCTGCCTTCTCCGAATCTCGGCGTAGTTCTCCCCGGTACAGTCAAGCCAATGGTGGAACGGTGCGAGCTGAACCATCAGAAATGGAAAATCATCCTTCCATTTTTCTCTCCAGCACCGGATTAAAGTCTCCATCAGACCATCATACAGATCGGGATGTCCGGAATCAGATTCCCCCTGATACCAGATCACACCTTTCAAAGCATACGGAATTACCTGCTCAAGCATCTGGTGATACAATCCGCCCGGACGGTATGCGTGCCACGGTCCAAGCGGCGCGACCGCATCCCACGCGTGATCCTTCTTCCACTGTCTCTGTTCCTCATCATTCAGACCGTACATCACCGCTTTCCACTGCTCTCCATGTTCGGGGCTGTCCTCCTGTGCATATCCACGCAAGGTCTCTCTGCGCAGCTTACTCAGATCACACCCGCGAAAGGCTTCCTCGTACTCCTCTATCACACGGTTCAGCGGTTCTTCCTTCAGATACTCCGGATCCATCCACGCACAGGCCGGCGTACCGCCCCAGTTGCAGCCGATGATTCCGACCGGAACCCCCAGGACCGGCTGAAGTTCACGCGCAAAGCAGTAGCCCGGAGCAGAGAATGTTTCCCAGGCTTTCTCTCCCTGCCCAAACCAGTAACCACTGTCCGAGACATCCTTCTGCTGTCCCTCAAAACAGAGACGCGGGACATTAAACATACGGATCTGTCGGTTCAGCGGTTGTCTGCGGATTTCCTCCCAGTGGCTGTCATAACGCAGAAAATATTCCATATTCGACTGTCCGCCCGCAAGCCAGACATCACCAACGGCCACATCCTTGACTGTCGTCACCGGAAATCCGGGAATATCCATCTCCACAATCAGTGTCAGTCCCTCTGCCGGGCCATGCGGCGGCAGGACACAACTCCACCGATGCTCCCGGATCACCGCAGAAGCCGAAACTCCGTCAAGCCGTACCGTTACCATGGCATCCTCCGGTCCCCGTCCCCATACAGTAATTGGCTTTTCTCTCTGAAGCACCATATGGTGCTGAAATAATGGTGCAAGCTCTAATTGATTCATATGCGTTCCTCCTTTATCTGAGCGGATGTCTGTCATCCGCATCACTGTCTGACTGCAACCCTTTCTAACACATTTTCACAGCCGTATTCCCTGCTGTGTCACATATTTGAACCACAGGAAAGACTTAAGTCCGAATATGATTGTCTCATCATATTCCAGACGATATGGCGGAAGAAACACTTCTCCCACCTCTGTCGCATAACTGCGGAAATGTTTCTTTGTCTTAAAAAAATCTGCCCGCTTTGAATTCACAAGATGCACATGCAGTTCCGTCACTTCAAAGTCCGAATGATCGCTTGTAATTACCTCAACCGCAATGATTGATTTCTTTTTCTGAAGCATATACTTCTGCAATGCCTCTTCATATACAAATTTCACAATTTTCCCCCTCCTGTTTTTTCCAGCTTACCATGAATCTATGCCTTTCACAAGTGAAAAAATATCTGTTGCAGGGCATCCATATTCGTGTTTAACAAACGGACGCCCGCTACGGACCCGGGACACCCCACGCAAACGCGGGTAACGCTCCGGCGAGCTAACTGCTAACTACGACCATTGGTCACAAGGAATCCACCAGGCTTACGCCTGGTACCCCTTCTGACAGATAGCCGCTCAGGAATGCCTTCGCGCCTAAGTCTGCGTAAGCAGTGGATCTCGCCTGCGCTAAAAGCACCCGCCGATTGTTTGCTTAGGGGTGTCCCGGGTCCGTGGCGGGCTGTGTTTCAATAACGGCAGAACAAAAACTGTATATTTCAATTCTAATATATTCTTTTCAGTGAAATGTACGTATTTCTCATGCACGGAACTCCTCTGAACATTGAAAATAAAGATAGTTAAAAAGTTGGCAAATATCCCAACATGTATCGCTGGTAATGTCTGTATTCCGGTTATTACATACTTCGTGTATGGAATGCTATCCAGATACTATATCGCTGTTGCACCCCATAGCCGCTGCCAATACATGTCCATAATTCATCATTTATAATTTTGATAATCCTTTATTGAGCAGAACTTGGTCCACCGTCTACTGTTTCGTTATTGAATAATTTGTGACAAAGACTTCATGTAATTGTTTTATCTACAATTTAGATTTTTCCATGAGCTATTGAAAACGTAACGGCAGATGCCCCAGGGCGGGAGGAGCAGGCGGCAGAGGGATGGACTGGAAGCATAGCGCAGGGTGCTGTCGA
>JAUNGL010000024.1 GCA_030524665.1 Lachnospiraceae bacterium
TGTCATCTCTACATCTATAGTCAACAGTGCTGCACACAACCGGTCAAATCCCTCCTGCGTATCCGCTACGGATGTCAGTATCGTGACATAATGCTCTGCCGCCATCTCCGGCTGGATGTAGTAGCCTTCCCGCAGTTTCTGATACAGTTCCTGCCCGGTGATTCCGCAATTTTCGGTGGAAATCAGAATTCTGGAGCGGTCGTACTCATAGCAATACAGCTCCTGCTCTTCCCCTGTGACAAGATGCAGCTTCTGAAGATCGGCCAGGCCAGCCCTTGTCTGCTCCAGTTTTCGTACGAAGTCCCGGAACATCGCCTCTCCCTGCTCCATCATCATACGGATACAGCAATCCATCCCTGCCATCAGAACGTAGCTCGGACTGCTGCTCTGGAAAATTCCCAGATATTTTTTCAGCCGGATTCGATCCACCCGCGGACCATTTACATGGATCAGAGCTGTCTGTGTCAGGGACGGAAGTGTCTTATGCAGACTGTTGATCACGAGATCAGCGCCATATGACAGTGCCCTTCCGGGAAGATACGGATTCATGCCAAAATGAGCACCATGGGCTTCATCTACAATCAGAATGGCTTCATGGGCATGTACAATTTCTGCAATCGAACGGATATCGGATACCACCCCGTCATACGTGGGAGATGTCAGCAAGACTGCACGGATTTCCGGCGTATCAGTAAGTGCCTTTCTGATCTCCTCCGGGTCAATACTTCCGTAAATTCCACGGGTCATATCTGTCTGCGGATATATCCATGTCACATGAAATCCATTCAGAAATACTGCATGGTATGCCGCCTTGTGACAATTCCGTGCCATCAGAATCCGGTCGCCGCGATGCGCAGAAGCAGATATAGCTGCCAAAATCCCGCAGGTACTTCCATTCACCAGATAGTGTGTCTCTTCTGAACCGTACAGCTTCGCCGCACGCTGCTCTGCTTCCAGAAGAATTCCTTCCGCATGATGCAGATTGTCAAACCCGTCAATTTCCGTAATGTCAATCGCAAACGGATCCATAAAATGACGGATCTTCCGTTTATGCCCCGGCATATGAAATGGATAGTCTTTTGACTGACTGTATTCCAGAAGACTCTCATATAAATATCGCATATAATTTCCTCCTGCATGACTTTCTCTTTGACACAGACGGTATAACGTGCTATTTTCTTTATAAAAAAAGAATCTCGCTCTGCGAGATTCTGCGCCGCAAACGCGTCGTATAAGCGACATATTTCTTCTGCATTTGCGTGTGCATCCTCGCGGAGCATTTTTTGTCTCATAGGAAATCCGAAAGAATTTCTATGAGTCAAAAACTTATGACACACTTTAAGGGACAAATTTCCCGGAAAGGATGTAGATTTTTATGAAACTTGGATTTATCGGATGTGGAAACATGGCATCTGCCATCATCAGCGGCATACTTGCCCATGGACTTGCCGCCCCGCAGGAAATCACTGTCTCCGCACTTCATCAGGACACTCTGGACAAAGTCCACGAACGCTTCCAGATAGCAACTGCTACGGACAATCGTATCCCTGCACAGTCTGATATCGTATTCCTTGCAGTGAAACCTCAGTTCTATGAGAATGTGATTCATGAAATTGCGGATACGATCACCGAACGGCAATTGATTGTGTCCATTGCTCCAGGTCTCTCCATTGAAAAACTCATCCGCTGGTTCGGCAAACCTGTGAAGCTGATCCGCACTATGCCAAACACACCTGCCATGGTAGGGGAAGGAGTAACTGCCGTATGCCCGTCAGCTTCCGTCACAGCTCAGGAACTCGCTCAGGTGACTTCTCTGTTCGAAGCGTGCGGCACGGTGGAGCTTATGCCGGAACATCTCGTCGATGCAGTCGTATCTGTCAGCGGAAGTTCCCCTGCATACGTCTTCCTGTTCATCGAAGCTATGGCAGACGGAGCAGTCAGAGACGGGATTCCACGCGCACAGGCATACCGTCTCGCGGCACAAGCCGTACTGGGCAGTGCAAAAATGGTACTCGAAACAGGCATGCACCCCGGCGCACTCAAGGATATGGTCTGTTCTCCTGCCGGAACTACAATCGAAGCGGTTGCTGCCATGGAAGAGGCCGGACTCCGCCATGCGGTACTGGCAGGCATGAAAGCATGCTCGGATAAAACCAACCGCATGAAGTGACGCGTACCCGCCAACCCATGACTGTTCCCACGTCTCTCCCATGTCTCGAACTGTCAATGCTGAAAACATTTAATCATAATACCCACAAAATCCCGCAGTGCATTCCACTCTGCGGGATTTTATCCACATATTTTTCATTTATGATCTGGAAGGGTTCAAACAGGCGTTTCTCTCAATGGCATTTTATCCACATAGTCTTCATTTATGATGCTATAATAAAGCAAATGCCTCTCACTGTAATTTCCGAACCTGATTCTTCCTATTATATAGTGTAAATAATAATCCCAACAATAATAATCAGGTTCCCGATCAAACGCCCTTTAGAAAATTTCTCGTGCAGAAGCACAAGCGACAGAATCATTACAAATACGTAGCTGAATGCGTCAATCACTGTGCCGTATTTCATTTCGACCTTCGTAAAAGCCCAAGTATTCACCAGCAGCACCGCAAAAAACAGAAAATATGACAGCATCACACGCCAGTTAAGGTATTCGTAAATCGGGCTTTTATGTGGGAGATTCGCACTCTGTTTCAGGAGTACCTGCGAAACTGCGGTAAAAAATGTACCGGCGAACATCAATCCTAAACAAAACTTATCCATAATACTGCACCACCATAACTCCGACGAAAACGACCAGCAACCCGACAATGTTCTGCGGGGTAAGACTTTCATGAAAAATTACCACCGCCCAGATCTGGGACCAGATCAGATAAATTGTCTTATTGGCATAGGCTACATTCAATTCAAATCTCTTGATCACCTTCTGCCAGATCAGGGCATAAACAAAGCAGTTCAATACCATCAGCATGAGAAATACATACAGAAGGATACTGCCCAACCCATGTCGGTTATACTGTACGGAGGCTGCCTTTGAAAATACTCCGGTAAATGAAAACAATAAAATATTCAGATGTAATAATATATAATTTTTCGTCTTTTCCATAAGGTTTATTATATCATCCTTTTACAAACAACGCAAGGTATGTTATAATCCATTTTAAAGTTACTGTTACAGTTGGTTACTGTTCACGGGGTAGCAGTTCCGCGAGGTGTTCAGGTGCATTTTTGCACCTGAATCCCGAGTTCTGTGGCGCGAAATTGTACCGAAGGTACAATTTCTGTGCATCGCGAAGCGCGTTACTGGTCAGACGGCTGCCATTTTGGCAGACGTGTGAACAGTAACTACAGTTGTTACTCACAGTCCGTTACCGTTTGCACCATGTCCGGTAACGTATTTTGTGATGCACAGGAGGAGAAAAAATGAGCTTATATTCCGTGGTGGTTCCGGTCTACAATTCGGAGCACACCCTTAATGAATTATATGAACGGGTAAAGGCTGTCTTTGATGAAACACTTCACGAAAAGTTTGAGTTAATTCTTGTCGATGACGGTTCCAGGGATCACTCTTATGACATCATGGAACAGCTTCACGACCGTGATCCCAGAGTAAAAATCATACAGCAGGCAAAGAACTTCGGACAACATCCGGCACTGCTTTGCGGTTTTCATTATGTACAGGGGGATTTCGTGATCACGATGGATGATGATCTGCAGCATCCGCCAGAAGAGATCCCCAAGCTTATCAAGGTGATTAATGAACGTGATGACGTAGATGTCATCATTGCCAAGTATGAAGGCCGGAAACACAACCTGATCCGCAGGATGGGAACATGGGTGTCAGTGTATGCCACCTCCAAGATGCTGAAAAAGCCAAGAGATCTCGAAATCACCAGTTTTCGCCTGATCAGGCGCTTCATTGTAGATGCTATCATCCAGATGAATGTACGCCTGCCGCAGATCGGCAATCTTCTGGTGCAGACTTCTAACCGCATCATCAATGTCCCGGTCAAGCACGATGCCAGAAAATACGGCAAAAGCGGTTATACCTTCCGGCGGCTGGCGAAGGATCTCTTCTACGACATCACTACGAACTCCGCATTTCCTCTGATTCTCGTTCGGAATATCGGGGTGATCAGTTTTGTCTCCAGCCTCTGTCTTGCCCTCTATTTCCTGATCCGTTATTTCCTGTACGGCTGGACTGTGGAAGGCTGGACTTCACTGATGCTTATCATGCTTGCTTTCTTTGGATTGATCCTGTTGTCGATCGGTATCATTGGCGAATACCTGATGCACATTTTAGATGAAACAAAGAAAATGCCGAACTATGTCACACGCCGTAAGAAGCTTTAATCGGAGGATACTATGAAAGAAATCGGAGGATATCTGGAACTGGAACAGTTCACAGGTCAGGAATACCACTCCAATATGGTGAAACTAAATCTGGGAAGAACAGCTCTTCTCTATCTGCTGAAGCTTATGAAGACACGCGTACTCTGGGTTCCCTCATTTCTGTGTGACTCAGTGACCGGAACCTGCCTGCAGGCAGGATATCAGTTAAAGTACTACCCGATTGATCAAAATTTCCTACCTGTGCTGGATAAGGCAATGGATCCGGATGAATGCCTTTATCTCGTAAATTTTTACGGCCAGCTCGCGGAAGACCTGATCCTCAGACAAAAGGAAAAATACGGACGTGTGATTCTCGACAACACCCATGCATTTTTCCAGAAACCAATCCCCGGAGTTCCTGCGCTTTATTCCCTGCGCAAATTCTTCGGACTCAGTGACGGAGCCTATGTGTTCACAGCCGATCTGCCAGTTCCTTCGGATCAGATTCCCGAACAGGATATTTCCTGCGGACGCATGGGACACATTCTGGGGCGGTACGAAGAAAATGCCTCCGCACACTATCAGACAATGCTGAAGAATGCACATGCATTCAATGATACCGAAATCAAACGTATGTCACGCCTGACAGAGAATCTGCTTCATGCAATTGATTATGACAGGGTCCGCCTGACCCGGGAAGAGAATTATAAGAAACTGGATGAACTTCTTGGTCCTGACAATCTGCTTCCAAGGCACATGCCGGATGGTCCTTTTACATATCCGTGTTATCATAGAAACGGTCTGAAGCTGCGCCGGAAAATGGCCCAGTATAAGATATATGTACCGACCTACTGGAATAATGTCCTTACGAATCTGCCGGAGGATTCTCTGGAATATAATTATGCTGCCAATATCCTGCCGTTGCCGTGTGACCAGCGCTATACCACAGAGGACATGGAGCATATTGCCGATATTTTCAGACAATGTACAACAGAATTGGAGAACAACTATGCATAGACTTGTAATCCTGGGATCCCTGGGTGAATTTGTGGAACTGATTAAGCTTTCAAAAAGCCGCGGTATTTATACCATCGTCTGCGACGGTTATCCCGACAGTGCCGGAAAGGCCTATGCGGACAAGGCATACGATATCAATGTCGGAGATACAGATGCAATCGCCGCCATGTGTATCCGCGAAAAGGCGGATGGAATCATTACTTCTTTTTCCGATTACTTATTTGAGTGTATGGTAAAAATAGCAGAAAAGGCCGGACTCAAATGCTATTTTGATACGAAACACCTTCCAATCTACCGTGACAAAACCAAGATGAAGGACGTCCTGACTTTCCTCGGTATCCGGACTCCTGCCTATCGTTATGTGGGAAAGGATTTCGCAGATTCCGAACTTGAGGGACTGCAATTTCCGGTAGTCGTAAAGCCCATTGACAAATACGGTTCACGCGGTGTAGAGGTACTGAACTCCATTGATGAGATCCGTGAACATTTTGATCATACGTGTGCTACGTCCGATATCAAAAAAATACTGGTCGAGGAATACCACGATGGTTTTGAATTCAATATGATGACATGGGTGCTGCACGGGAAGGTGCAGGTCATCAGTATCGCTGACCGCGAGAAGACCCCTGTCGGAGCTTATGAGATCCCAATCAGCACCCGGAATGTCTATCCTTCCAAGCGGATTGAAGATGTTTATCAGGAAGCTGCCGGAATCCTGCAGAAGGTGGCCGAATATACAGGCCAGCAGTCGGGGCCTCTTTCCATGCAGTTTTTCTGGAAGCCCGAGACGGGTGTCTCCGTATGTGAAATTGCAGGCCGGTTCTTCGGCTATGAACATGAACTGGTCGATTATTCCGGCGGTCTGAACATGGAAAAACTGCTTCTGGATTACGTATATTGTGAAGATGAGGTAGAAAACACGTTCCGCAGCTACTCTCCGCGCTTTACAAAAAACAGCGCCGTCCTGTATTTTCACGGCAGACCTGGAATGCACGTCGTGAATCAGCAAAAAGCCCTCGAGCTTGCTCAGCTTCCTGGTGTTGTTGACTCCTGGCTGTTCTACCGGGAGGGGGAGGAAATCATCAAGCATGGACCGAATCCCTATGTCGTCCGTTACTATATTACCGCTAATACACGTGAAGAAATCGACCAACTGACAGAGTACTTCTTCTCTAATATGACCATTACGGATGAAAACGGCAGGGAAGTCCTATATAAAAATGAGATTGGAAAATAAGATCTGTGATCGTATCACTTTTGTAATTGTTTCACATCTCCGGCGCTGTCCACATCAGGACACTCGCCGGAGTTTTTATTCCGGACAGATTCTCAGGCAATGTTTTCTGAAATCACACTCCACACATAGTCCATCTCCTGCCCCAGCACCCATGCCGCAATACCGCCGAGATCATTCTCACTAACCAGTGCAGCTCTCTCGGCAACGGTCGAGTCATCCTCCAGCCAGATCTGGCACAATCTTCCCTGTGCATCTATCCATTCTCCATACGGCTGCTCCGCATCTTCATCCCAGACAGCCTGCACGCCATTCTCCTCAAGTACCTGCCATGCTCCGGCCATGCCGAGTGACTCACTCGTCACAGAGGTACTGCCGTCTGCCAGTGTCTCCGTATACCAGAGTCTCGTATAGAACGGAATCGCACTGACTACCTTCTCCTTAGGCACTTCAGAAAGCATATTCCGGATACCATTGCGTTCAAAATCCAGCGAAGCTACACTGCCGACAATATCAGAACCGGCATAATGCTCATCATACCCCATCATGATCACATAATCGCAGACAACGCCCAATTCCTCACGGTCATAATAACTTGAAAAATCCATCGGAACCGGCACATCCACCGACAACACAAGCCCCTTTTTCCTGCAAAGGATCGAAAGCTCGCGCATAAACTGTACATAGTCATAGGCCGCTTCCTCCATAATCCCCTCAAAATCAATATTGATCCCGTCAAAACCGATCTCATCAGCCTGTGCAACCAGATATTCCTGTATCTTCTGCCGTGCAGCCCTTGAGGCCAAAATCTGTGTCGTATCAACTCCCTCTCCAAAATTCCGTATCAGCGCCCATACCTGAAGTCCTGCCGCATGTGCCTGCTCCACATAAGAAACATCTGCGAACGAGCCAACACTTCCCGCATTGTCTGTCAGGAAATACCAGGTCGGAGAGATGACATTCACACCGCTTATTGCCCCGGTATCCGATGCCAGATTCTCATTCATCCCCGCATAATCAATCTGGTGCCATACCAGATTCAGCTTGCCGTCCACAGACATACACGTATAAGCTGGACCCGTATATACTGATGGGCGCTCCACTTCTGCAATATCGGTCAAGCGCTTATTCTGTACATATCCAAAGTATCCGTCCGTCGTTCTGACCTTAGACCATTTTTCCATCTGCTCCAGCACAGTGACTCTGGTACCCTTCTTGGCCTGCGTCAAAATCGGACTCTTGATTCCGCCCTGATAGCGGACTGCACTGTCCTTCTTCATCGTTGCCTCCGTAACCGTCACGCCGCCGAACTCCACCGCGATACGTGATAGCTCCTCCAGAATCTCATACGTAAAATCTGAATGCTGCTGCAGAAATTCCATCGCAAGATACATTTTGTCAGCATCCTGCTTCACAATCTCATAGCCTGCATCCTTCGCTTCTCCGCCCTCCGTATAGGAAGAACTATTCACCGGAATCTCAAATATCTCTTCTGCAGTTGTAAAGAGCATCAGACCGACCGAAGCATCCCAGTGAAACCGCGGATTCAGCTCTGTACGTACCAGAGAATAATCCACATACAGCCTGTCATCGATCCACACCGCCCGCTCATCCGCCACACGGTCCTCTACACTGACTGCTGCTTCCCCCTCTGCGAGAGAGCCAAAATATTCATCCGCACTCATCCTTTTCGATGTCGGCATAAACCGTTTCCAGCAAAACAGTAAAAGTCCTGCCGCGCAGACAAACGCCAAAACCACTGCAATCCTCGCAGCCGGTACCTGTTTTTTCTTCTTCACTACTGTACTACCCCTTTCTCTGAACTATCTCGCACAGCACATAGCCATGCTATGAAATGCAACTTCCTGCTATGCATACAGCTGCCAAATGAACACACTATTGCGTAAATTATATCAGCAATCGCAAAATCCGTCATTACATTCGCGGATATTTATAAAAAAAATAAGAAGTATAGATTTTCCTGCCGCCTCATGCACAAGGGGAAACTGTAGACTGACGGCTGCTTTTCCTTTCCTTTTCTCTTTATATCTCACGGATTTTGACAAAATTAATCCTTCGGATATGTCTGCTGTCATCGCTGATAAAGTCACGCATATAATTCTGTTCTTCCGCAAGCATACAGGCATCAACAATATCCTTCGATGCACATGGGCTGCCGTTCAGGCAGAGCTGCAATCCCTCCTGCTCGTAGCTGCGGAGTTCCTTCATAAGTTCACGCGCTTTCGCGCGGTCATACTTCTTTCGTCTGCTATTCTCCACTCTTTCCTGCCTTTCCCTGTTTTCCATACCTTCCTTTCATCACAATTCAGCTTTATGGCCAAACCGTAATGTTCCATATGGAGATGCCCTGCTTATCGTGCAGGATCATAGTTACGGTTTACTCCATGACCAGTGGTCCGTTTTGGGACAGCCACCATGTAAACTGTAACAGAAAATGACGTGTGATATATTAAATATATGAAAAAACAGTTCCTTATCAGAATTTACTTGCGTAAAAAATAGAAATTGATTATAATGCGTAAAAGGAATCAGAAAGGATATATGGCTCCGAAAATTCATAAACTAAGATACAGGGTAGTACAGCGGAATTTGCTGATGAACCTCGGATGAAAATCCTGTATGACTGGAGCGATGATTCGGCAAATGCATATAGAACTACATGGAATCATCACTGACTGGAATCAGATAGAACTGAAATCAGACAAAAAGATTCTATAACAGCTATAAAAAGCGACCTCCTTTCAAGAATGGTGGCGCCATATAACCTTTCACGTCATTATTATATACAATATGAATGGATTATGCAAGTATTTTTAAACATTTTGTTCCACTTTACTTCAGGCCTGTTTCTGTATATAATATATCATATCGGAAGGAAATCGCGCTTGCGGGATTTCACCCGATATGATAGCGACAGAATCGTCAGATTCTGGCGCTCTGTGAGAAGCGGGGTTCTTCTCATAGTATATCATATCGGAAGGAAATCGCGCTTGCGGGATTTCACCCGATATGATAGCGACAGAATCGTTAGATTCTGGCGCTCTGTGAGAAGCAGGGTTCTTCTCATAGCAATAAAGAGCAAACGCGACAAAAGTTACAGCACTTTATGGGTAAGGATGTGATTTTGAATGAAAATCGAAAAGATCAGTGATAAGCAAATACGCTGTACCCTGACAAAAGAAGATCTTGCGAACAGACAGATTAAACTGAGTGAGCTTGCTTACGGTTCTGCCAAGGCAAAAGCGCTGTTTCAGGATATGATGCAGATGGCGGCACAGGACTTCGGTTTCGAAGCTGACAACATGCCGTTAATGATAGAAGCGATTCCCATTTCCATGGATGCGATCCTGCTGGTAATCACCAAGGTAGAAGACCCGGAAGAGCTGGATACCAGATTTTCCCGTTTTTCTTCTGATGATTCTTCTGATGACGAAGGGAATTATTCCTTTACAGATCTGATGGAACATATTGAAGGCGCCGATGATATCATCGACCTCATCCATCGTATTTCAGAAGCCAAGAAACGCAGCGCAGCCAAGTCAAAGGATGTGAAAACAGAGAAAGAAACTATCTCTGACAAGGACAGTGAGCTGCCGGAAGAAGACGAGGAAGTTTTAAAGCTCACCCGCATCTATCTGTTCCACACACTTGATGATGTGATCCGTGCTTCCGGAATCCTCGGCAGCATTTTCGACGGTCCGAACAGTCTGTACAAAGAATTGGAATCCGGGGAATATTATCTTGTGCTCCGCAAGGACACCATACCAGCCGGACAGTTCAACAAAATCTGCAATATTCTTTCCGAATATGCGCTTTCCTGCAAGTACGCTCCGGGTATGGATGCTTATTTTTCAGAGCATTTTGAAACTACCATTGCAGACCGTGCACTGCAAAAGCTGCGCCAGCTCGCATAGAGTCCACGAAAGGAGATGCCAGGCATCTCCTTTTTCCATTGTCATTCTGCCCTCAGGGAACAGTCTGCCTTCACCAGTGAAAGATTCCTGTTGTAGCACGGATCCCCGGCGTCCAGCAGTTTTTTCCATTTTCGGCAGAATACGGCAGCTTCTTTTTCCAGCCGGGACCGTTTTGCCTCCGTATCCTCATAGCCTCTCGATTTCGATTCATAATGATACAGTCCTGCATACGGCGTAAATACCACGTGATATCCGGCTTCACGCAGCTTCAGGCAATAGTCCACATCATTATAAGCCACGGCAAATTCCGTTCCCATACCGTTTACCTGCTTATAAACCGACTTCTTCGTCATCATACAGGCTCCTGTCACCGCGGATACCTGCTGCACTGAAACGAGCCTTCCCATGTATCCCTCTTTGTCTCCGGGAAATCCTGCATACAGATGCCCCGCCGGACCGCCAAGCCCCAGTACTATACCGGCATGCTGAATTGTACCGTCCGGATAATACAGCTTCGCGCCGACCGCGCCGACCTCCGGCCTCTGACAGAGACCAAGCAGTTCCTCTATCCAGCTTCCATCAATGACCTCCGTATCATTATTCAGAAGCACTACGTACTCTCCTTCTGCCTGCAAAACTGCATCATTATGAATTCCCGCATAATCGAATGCGCCTTCCCATACAATGACACGCACTTTCTTTCCCGCAGAAGATTCGCTGCAAATATCCTTATAATATGCAAATGTCTCTGGCTCCACACTGTTATTCTCCACGATCAGTACGTCATATTCCGGATATGTTGTTTTCGCCCAGATAGACTCCAGACATCGTTTCAGATCTCCTACATGATCCTTATTCGGGATCAGGATTGTAACGTGCGGTATACCGTCTATCACATTCCGGGTCCTGTATCTGCCCCGCATCCCGGTATGCTCCGCAGATGCCTGGATTCCCACCCGGCGGTAATGCGCTTCCAGCGCCTTTCTCCCTGCCTCAAATGCATATTCCTTGCTCTCCGGATTGCCTGCCGTAGATGCAGGATGAGTCCTCCAGTGGTACAGAACCTTCGGAATATGCAAAACATGCTCCGCTTTCTCACAACACCGGAGTACGAAATCGTAATCCTGTGCTCCATCAAAAGCACTGTCCAGCAGCCCTGTTTTTTTCACAATATCACGCCGCACCGCAAACAGATGGCAGATATAATTGTTGCAGCAAAGCAGCTCCCAGTTAAAATCCGGCTTGAAATGCGGTCCAAAGTAAGCAGTACCACTGCGGTTGACCTTATCCTCATCCGTATAGATCACATCCACATCCCGCGATTGATTCAGCACCATCGCCATCTCATACAAGGCATCACACGCAAGTACATCATCATGATCCGCGAACACAATAAAATCCCCGGATGACATGCGTATCGCCGCATTCGTATTTTCTGAAATCCCCTTATTTTCCTTCAGACGGCGGTAGCGGATTCTCGTCTCTTTCCGGTAATACCGCCTGATATAAGTACCGACCGCATCATCCGTACTTCCATCGGCCAGACAAAGCTCCACGTTCGTATAAGTCTGGTTCAGCACAGAATCAATGATCTCCTTCAGGAATACCAATGGGGTATTATACAGAGGAATCACGACACTGAATTTGGGCATATACGCAAAATGCCTGCGTCTCTGTATCCGTCTTGCAGCGGCATTTGGTTCCTGCGCACGAATCCAGAGATCATAATCCGCCGGCTCTTTGGACTCCTGCTTTTGCTCTTTCCCCTTAAGGTTCACCGGATTTACTTTATCCTCATCTTCTGAATTTCCTGAGATACAGCTCTTCTGCTTCCGACGCAGCCTGCTTACCTGCAGATGCTTCACAAATCCGTTACTCTCTGTGATCCGGATCTTTTCCCTTTTTTCATGTGTTCCATTCTGAAATATCAGCCATACGTTTGGCGTATTCAGCATCGCACGGTCAATCAGGATATGAAAGCCTGACTCATATTCCGATTCTTTTCCAAACATCTCATTAACATCTGCACGTACCAGGCGCTCCACATAGACGGACAGTGGTTCCCCTGTCCCATCCTGCACAGAGATTGTCAGTTCACAATCCTCCTCCAGATTCACTGCCCAGCCCCGAAGCATGAGATTTCCGTAAGAGCTTTCCGTACGATCTATATGAAATTCGATTGTCCGCTTTTTCTTCCAGAGCTTTTTCATTTCAAAACTGCCTTTCCTTTTCCTCTATCTATTTGTTCTTCGCGACCTGAATACACATAAGAACAGCAAAGTAAGTTTTTACCTGCATTCAAATATTCGGTGTTCCGTTTTCACACATACTAAACAGCCATTTTCCTTTCCGGTCAGTTTTTCACGCTTCCCGGACAGTCATTTCCCTCCTCAGTCAGCATGCACGCTTTCCGGAAAGCTATTTCCTTCCTCAGTCAATATTCACGCTTTCCAAGCAGCCGCTTCACCTTCCGGTACATCCTCCATACCTTCGTCTGTTCCATCCACCGGATTCTGCCGTCCTGGGACAGCACCGCTTCCCGCGTGATGCCTTCCAATGGCTCTGTATAAAACACAGCCTGTATCTCTCTGCCGCCCCGCCGCAGTGCACGTATCACAATCTGAGGATCCTCCGTATCAAAAAGATAATCCCCGTTCGGCATCCTCTGTCCGTTTGTCTGGCAGGCAAGCGAATCTCCCGCCTGTCTCAGCTTTTCCAGACGCACAATACATCTGCCGCTGCAGGGGTCGATACGCACCGCCTTCGTTCCCTTCGGAAGTTCTATCGTCAACTGGGTCCTGCCGCCGCCTGCTGCACGGTATTTCCGGCAATTTGCGGCATGGAAGCCGCTGCCGTCATCAAAATATACCTCCACCGTCTGCATACGCCTGCGCTGGCTTGCTTCTTTTATCAGAGGCTGCACCGGTATCACTCCGTCCGAGATGACATCATACAGCTTCCATATTGGCTGATAGCTGCCCAGAATATATTGCTGAAAATGCACTTCCATATCCTCAAAGCACGTCTTCTCCTCTTCCGTGATCCCGACCGCACCATACAGGTCATATTCACGCAGCAGCTCTTCCCGCCTGGAATTTCCAAACATATAATAATAAATACACCGGTACTGCAGATATTTCACCGGTATCGGAAATTCAAACGTCCACTCGTAATCAATCAGCTCGTATCCCCGTTTCGTATGGATGACATTTGCAAAGACCATATCAATATCAGAAATCCTGCGGCAGCTTCGTATATTTCCGCCCTTCAGTTTCTGCTTCCCGAATACACGCACAAATTCTACTGTCTCCCGGAACTCCTCACTGCAATTCGAAAACATCTGAAAGTAATCTCTGATTTTCTCCACAACCGCTGTCATCTGTCCGTCGAATAAAAGCGCATCCAGTTCTGCCTCCAGAGTATCACCCTCCAGCCACTCCAGCCAGGCATTCCCGTCCCGGAAATCACAGTGATTCAGAGAAAGCCCCGTACCTGCCAGATCCTCCTGCAGCTTTTCATATTTTCGATATATGGATGCAACATGCTCCCCTGCCTGGGAAGATGCCGGACTTTTTCTGACTATCTTCTTCCCGGAACCGTCTCCCAGAATATCCGTACGGATGCGGAATTCCTCCGCACGTTCATTCGAATACTTGGAATACATCAAAAGCCATCCGCAATCCTGTCCTGCTCCCTGCAGCGTCACACTTTCTTCCGCAGCCTCGACAATCGCCATAAAAGAATTGGAATACAACGGATACAGTCCGCTCTCAATCAGAGAATCGTACACCCGCTCCTCACTGAACACCTGTATCCTCTCGCGGTCAAGATTCTGACAGTTCCGGTTCAGCTCACCCTTGTGCGGCAGATAATCGTCGGAATAAATCCTCTCCGGAAGCTTGTAATCCGGATACGGATAATAAAACTGCCATGCTGCAAAACCAGCCTGACGAAACAGTTCTTCCAGCTCCGGTTTCGAAAAGGTCCGCACATAATCCGTCGTCGGATATCCCTCAATCCCCTCAAAATAAACGCCCGTATGATCCTCTGTCGCTCCGGCCCAGTATTTCAGTCCCAGACGGTTCTCAATCGCAATCACAAGCCTGCCGCCCGGTGCCAGCAGCCTCTTAATAGCCAGCAGATAATCCACAAACGGCTGCTTCGACTGAATTGAAAACTGCGCATATTCAAATACACCGATAAGAGTAATCAGATCAAACTTCTCCTCAAGGGATTCCGCAATATCCTGGAAATTGCCGACCAGTATCCGGATGTTTCCATGGCGGCGGTTCCGGTATGCATTGATCAGACTGCGCTTCCTGGAAAGATCGATACAGGTCACATCTTTCGCCTTCTCCGCCAGCACTCCGGTAATCGCACCGGGACCCGCACCGATCTCCAGAACATGTTCCTCCCCTGTCATCGGGAGCCAGTCCAGAATATTCCGGCGCACATGTGAGAAATGGTACAGAATCGGCCAACTCTCCTTCTCCGCAATCATGCGGTCAAATTCACTTTCATCATGAGACTTTGCCAGCTCCAGCATCTCATCCTCAATCCCGCCGTCACTGTATTTATCTTCGCCCGGATAAAACCGGTAATCCAGCGTCACTGCGCCGATGGTTTCCTTTTGCATGGGTACCTCCGTCCTGAATTTCTTCTATATATTACTATACTTACCTGACATCATACCAGACAAACACGATACATTTTTAAACATTATAATGTATGTTTCGCTTCATGTGAACCAGATAACTAACTCATATTCTCTTTTTTATACTTCTCAATTTTACAGGTATGTTTCTTGCTCTTCTCATCGTAATTGATTCCGACGAGTAGGATATCACTGCCATAATCTTTTAATACGTATGGATAATCTCTATTTTTAATCTGTTTAATTGCCCCTTCATCGCTCTTATTCCATTTCAGCTCTATCAGAATCACCGGCATGGAGGAACCCTTCTTAGGGACAAATGCGAGATCGGCATATCCTTTCCCTGAAGGCAATTCCTGAAACCGCATAAATTCATCAATACAGGTAAGGTAAGCTAAACGAATTGTACTGCGGAGCGATTCCTCGTTATTATATGAGATTGGTGAAGAAACTGCCTTATGAGCCTCCTCGACAGCAGCAGCTACAGCTTCCTCATTCATCTTCAAAGTCTGTTCCAACAGACGATCAGAATTCCGAATCAATTCAGCCAATTCTTTATGCTTTCCAGTTGTAACAGCGAGAACGAATTCCTGTCTCACCTCTTCATTCGGAATAAACACAGCCTCTTCTCCCGAATCATAAGCCAGGTATCCCAGATGAACCAACAAAGTTAATACATCGTCTTTGCTTTTTATATTAGTCATGTCATTCTGAAACGATCCCACCTTAATTTTGACATGTTTTCCACTAAGCATTTGAATAATCGCATCTTTTAAACCATCCTCATCCAGATCAATATAAACTTTCAAAGACTCATAAGTTTCTGTCCTTGTCCAGTAATTTCGAATCCGATTTCGATTAACCGCTTCTATTACCGATTTTGGATTATAGACGTGAATGTTATCTCCCAAAACATATCCATCATACCATTTCTGAATATCTTCAAAGCCAAGGCGTGAACCGGCACAAAGTGCCCTCACTTCTTCCTCTGTAAATCCCACGTATTCTTCCAATGGCTCCGGTTCAAGCATATTGTACTCTATGAAATCGGACACTGCAGATTGATTGCCATATTTTTTTATCGGCAAAATCCCCGTCATATAGGCTGCTTCAATGATCTTATCTGTTAAGCCGCTGTTCTTAAACAATCCCCTTAACAACATAATATATTCATCCTGCAAATCCCTGTCATCTTTCACTTCACGGAATAATGCATCCCACTCATCAATAATAACAATAAACTTACTTCTGGTGATTTCGCTGATAGCCGCCAACGTTTCCGGCAATGTATGTTCCTGTCTTGCATCCGGATACGCTTCCCTCAATTCTTTTATAACCTTTTCCTGCAAAATACACACAGTATTTTTAATATCTTCCACACTGGATATAAACCAGGTAATATCCAGATAAATTACATCAAACTTATTCAGGTACTTTTCAAAAGAAACATCCTTTGATATTGCCAACCCTTGAAAAAGCTTGCGCGAATCACAGCTTTTATCATAGTATGCGCACAGCATTTTTGCCGCAAATGACTTGCCAAATCGGCGCGGTCTGCTGAAACAGGTCAGTTTTCTTGTCGTACCCAGAGTACGATTTATATACTTGATCATTCCGGTTTTATCCACATAAATATCTTTGATCATTGCCTCAAATCCGGCATTACCGACATTTAAGTAATTTCCCATAAGCGATCCTCTCCTTTCACTGTTCATACACGCCGAATGCTGCAACAGATTTCCGCCCTTTCAGAGTATTTCCGAACATTTCCTTTCAAGAATCCACAACACATCCAGTATATTTATACTTTACCACGCACCACCTCGTTTTATCAAGCACATAAAGACTGCTCCTGCCCACAAAAATCTATACACAAAACGAAAAATTGTATTATCATAATAAATAAATGAACCTTACATTTCAGGCAATGACTGTCTGACAGAATAAGAAGGAGGAATCGGAAATGATCGGAAGAAAACCACCTATGGGTTGGAACTCATGGAACACGTTTGGAAGCGAAATTTCAGAACAACTGATTTTTGAAATCGCCGATACCATGGCAGAACAGGGCTATCAGGAGGCTGGGTATGAATATCTCGTTATTGATGACTGCTGGGCGATGAAAGAGCGCAGCCCGGAAGGAAATCTGATACCTGACACTCAGAAATTTCCTCATGGAATGAAGGCAGTAGCAGATTACGTCCACAGCAGGGGCTTGAAGTTCGGAATTTATTCCTGCGCCGGAATCCTCACCTGTGCCGGCTATCCGTCCAGCTACGATCATGAATTTCAGGATGCAAAGCAGTTTGCTGAGTGGGGCGTAGATTTCTTAAAATATGATTTCTGCAATTTCCCTGACAACGCCGACTGTAAGAACCGATATCTGATCATGAGTATGGCACTGAAAGCCAGCGGACGGGACATCCTTTTCTCCGCATGTAATTGGGGAAAGGAAGAATCCTGGAACTGGATGCGGTCGATCGGCGCCCATATGTACCGCTCAACGGGAGATATTTTTGATAACTACAGATCCTTTATTGGAATTTTCCAATCTCAGATGGATCATTTCTGCCAGTCAGCACCGTACTGCTTTAATGACATCGATATGCTGACCGTTGGCATGTACAATCAGGGGAATGTTGCGATCGGAAAACCATGTACTGACAGTGAATACAGAGTCCAGTTTTCACTGTGGTGCCTGGCCGGGGCACCACTCTTTATCGGCGCAGATATCCGTACGATAAAGCCAGTCATGAAAGAATTACTGCAAAACCGGGAATTGATTGCCATCGATCAGGATGAAGAGTGCCGCCCGCCTTATCTGGTCAGCAAAAGAAGTGTGAGTGTGCCGGAAGAGGATCGGGAACATGCGGTGGAACCGCTGCGTTGTGTCAATGACCAGCTTTACACTTTCATGAAGCAGCTTTCCAATCACGAATTTGTAATTGCTTACTATAACTTATTTCCGGAAGAACAGGAAATTCTCTGTACCTTTGCAGACGCCGGAATCCTCTATTCCAGCGGATACGGCTTTTCCATGAAGGACATTTTTACCGGAGAAGAGCTCGGAAATATCCGGGATTATCACAGGGTAACGGTTCCGGGGCATGACTGTAAATTGTATCGCTGCAGGCTGGTGAATTTCAATGAAAAATAGAGAAGGCGAACTCTGCTGGCAATGTCACAACCCGGTATCCAGAGATGAAATTGCCATGAGCAAAAAACTGATCAACCGCGGTACCACCCGGTATTACTGTACCAAATGTCTCGCAGATGCTTTTGATGTCACGACAGAAGATATCAGAAATAAAATGGAATATTTCAAAAATGCGGGCTGCACGCTGTTTCAGTGATGTCCTATGACCGCTGCAAAACTCGGGATTCAGGTGCGAAACCGCACCTGAACACCCTTCGCCAGGGACGGCATCCTGTCCAATAAGCGGGCAGAATAAATCCTCGCGGGATAACTCCTCCGTGAACAGTAACACATAACTCATTATTCCATATTCACCGACACATTAACTCATGTTCATAAGAACATTTTTTAAGTATAATTCAATTATCAAGCATATCACACCGGTACGATATGAAAACCTAAATTTCTTCAGCAGATGTTCATAACAACGCTAAACAACAAAACCAAAATTCAAGGAGGATACAAACATGAAAAAACACATTTCCGCAGCAATGACAGCCATAATGGCTATGTCTATTTCAGCAGCAATCCCGGTCATGGCAGATGAGCCTGTATCTTTTACTATTTTCAATTCCAAGACTGAAATTCAGGAATATCTCGAAGAAGCTGCTGCTGCCTACGGCGAAGAGAACAATGTAGAAATTGAAGTTTATTACTCAAATGATACCGTAGCTGCCCATCTGGCTACCAGATACGCTGCAAGCGATCCATACACACTGTCCATGACTGATGCAAAAGATATCTACTCTGTCGGAGCTGAATACGGCTATGATATGAGCGGACAGGACTGGACTGCAGATACCGATTATGCGATCACCGTCGATGGGAAGGTGCTCGGTTTCCCTGTATGCATCGAAGCGCGCGGTATGCTCTACAATGCGGATACAATTAAAGCAGCCACTGGCGAAGATTTTGATCCGTCTTCCATCACTACTTTAGATGATTTTGTTGCATTCTGTGACAAGCTGGTTGAATCCGGAATGGAAGCACCTACAGCAATCCTGAAGCCGGACTGGTCCCTTGCTGCCCACTATCTGCAGCAGGTTTATGAGGAACGTGAAGATGTAGACGGTTTTATTGACCAGCTCTATGGCGGTACTGCTGACCTGATCAACGATGCAAAGTTTAATTCCCTGATGGATACCTTCGATGTGCTGATGAAGTACAACACATTTGCTGCCGCACCAATCTCCGCTGAGGATGAGCAGGTTCATCAGAAATTATCTGAGGGTGAAATAGCCTTCCAGTTTGGCGGATGCTGGGAGTGGAACGACATCATCGACTTTGACTATACAGGAAATATCGGCATCATGCCAGTTCCGCAGAACGTACAGGATGATTACAGCGACTGTCTGGTCGGAGGCGGTTCCAAGTACTTCTATATCGACAACAGTGAATACACCACGGACGAACAGCGTCAGGCTGCCAGCGATTTCCTGAACTGGCTGGTATACTCTGAGGAAGGCCAGACTCTGGTCTCCGAAACCTGCGGTATGGTATCTGCATTCTCCAATAACAACGTTCCGTGCAGCAATGATCTCGGCGCATACGTGAAGCAGTACGTAGACGAAGGCAAACTCGTTCCGAATTACAATTACGATCCGGATGATCATTACTCTATCCTGGGTGCAAACATGCAGGAATATCTGGCAGGCCGCATTGACCGTGAGACTCTGGCACAGGATATCGAAGCTTACTGGTCCTCTGTGACTCCGACAGTACACTAATTCGCGCAAAACAAAAGTCAAACGGATTCCAATTAAAACGTTATTATTCAGCCCTGACACCATGAAAGCCGCAGACCGCCAGCTTTGCGGGCTATACGCTGCTAAATCAGCTCTTGTCTGCGGCAGAGCTGTAACACTAAAACAGCGGTTATCCCAAATGACATACTCTCTCTGGATGGCAGTTCAGCATATATAACTGCTCACATTTCAGAACTGGCATATCAGAAAAGAGATAGCCGCCGTATTTTATATCTTATTCTTTTCACTCTCATTTTTCGAATCCTCAGTCAGCTTTATACGATAATTCTTAGGACTAAGGCCATACGTATTTTTAAATACTTTTGAAAAGGTCAGAGGATTTTCATACCCTACCTTCTCTGAAATCTCCTGAATGGAAAGATTCGTCGTACGCAGAAGCCTGTTTCCCTGTTCCATACGATAATTCAGCAGATATTCCTGTGGGGAAACATGCAGCTTTTCCTTAAATATATGGGTGAGATAGTATCTGGAAATTCCAATATAAGCTGCTATATCACTCACACGTATCTGATGATAGTGCCTGTGAATATATTCCAGCGCAGAATTCACATAGATATCCGGAGAATAATCGTAGGACATTTCCTTTTTCTGCTTACCCATTTTTTGATTCTGCGAATCGACCAATAATGCTATGATCTCATACAGCAAAGAAGTCCTGATCAATTCATTCGCAACCGTTAGCTCATGATGATTCAATATTTTCTCAGTAATCTTCAAAAATTCCTCCGGCTCAATATAAGTATCTCTCACCGGACTTTCCGCAGTAATTCCGGCTTTTTCCAGGAAAAACGCTGCCCGGGTTCCTGCAAATGAGACCCAGGTATAATTCCATGGATCCTGGGGATCCGCATAATAATACGTTTCCACGTCCGGCGGAATTACAAAAATCTGCCCGCAATGCAGGGAATAGGATTTATGATTGATCTCCAGTACTCCCCTTCCATGCAGAATAAAATGCACATGGTAATCATCACGAACGGTCGGACCATAAAACTTATCCGGCTTACAGCGTTCAATCCCACATACCGTAAGACAAAGTTCCTCATTCACTTTTATGGCACTTCCAAGCCAGCGAAAATTTGCATCAATTCTGTAGTTTTCAGCTATTTCCATTTTCTTCATCAAATCCTTCTTATTTTATATCTAATATTCCTTTCTGCAGCTTCATGTATTTTATGTTTTGATTTTTCTCTTCACGATCAGCAATACGCTTTCATTATACTATATCTGATACAGAAAAGCTTCATTTTCTTTCCATTTGTTCAGACTTCTTATTATTCCTTGATCCTTCTCCCACAAAAATTTTCAAACTCAATTTTATTTCAAAGTTTTCCATAAAGGCTGGTAAAACTTCTCTATTTTATGTATAATAGACAAAGAAATGTTTTTATCTGCTGATAATTCAGGCAAATTTTATAAGGAGGAACTTGTATGGCTTTGAAACTTACAAAGGATTTTAATGGTGTCGTTTTCGCACCGAGGAAAGACGAAATAAAACCCGGAGGAGGTGTACTTTATCCGCGAGTGATTGAACTGCACTGCGCAGGAGAAGAGAGCGGCACACTGCTTGCTGCTTTTGAGTATTACGCGGACAGAGAACCCGCTGTGATTCCGATTTTCAGGAGTACAGACGGCGGAAAAACCTGGGAACATCTCAGTGATGTGGAGGATACGAAAAACCACTGGGGCATGCGTTTCCAGCCCGTTCTGTTTGAACTGCCGAAGCAGTGTGGGGATCTTCCTGCCGGAACGATTCTCTTTGCGGGCAACTCGATTCCGATGCAGGCATTTGCGCCGGACAACCCACCCGACTTTGTCGGGACAGAGCTCCAGCTTTATGTCAGCCGTGACCATGGAAAGACGTGGGAGTATCGCTCCACCTTCGCATATGGCGGTGTGCCGGTAGAGTACAACTGGGACTGTCTCGGACCAGTCTGGGAGCCTTTTATATACATCAATGCATACGGGGATATCACAGTCGTATACTCCGATGAAAAGCCGCACACAGAGCGCATTTTGAATCAGTGCCTCGCTGTCATTTCCTCTTCTGACGGCGGAAAATCGTGGGGTGAGGCCAGGCTTGTAGTAGCGATTCCGGACGGAAACAGACGCCCAGGTATGGCAATTGTGACAAAGCTTCCGAACGGAAAGTATTTCATGTGCTATGAGATCGTAAACGATCCGGATCAGGGAATCTATTTTAAAATCTCTGACGATGGTATGGACTACGGTGATCCTGCCCTGTATGGGACAAGAGCTGAGACAGCAGATGGCCAATTCGTCGGAAGTATGCCTTACTGCGTCTGGACAAAAAATGGCGGTCCAAACGGCACCATTATCCTGAGCGGCAAGCGCGACAGCGGATGGCTTGGACTGCGCGATCCCGGAAAATTCCTCGTCAACTACAACCTCGGAGAAGGGCCATGGGAGCAGGTCAATATGCTGGTTTCCTATGATTCCAGAATCCATCAGGCTGGCTGGAGTATGGGAATGGCCGTGATCGAAAATGACTCCAAACTGATTCAGCTTGCACCGACCCAGATGGATCCTGTCCTTTTGCAGATTTCCTATGGAATTGGAGTACTGGAAACGAACGAAAATTAACGCGTATTTCAGCATTCATAAGAAAGTTAAGGAGAGGTTGTGACTCGTGTGAGTCACAACCTCTCCTGTTGGGCACTATTTTCCGACAATCCCCTGCTGCCCTAATAATTGAAATCTTGCCAGCCATTTCCCATCAGACAGCAGCCGACTTTATTGAGACAACACCGAAATAATTATTTCTGACCCTCAATAAACTCACTGAACTGTCTCTGGTACTCTTCTACAAATCTATCAATACCTGCTTCCTTCAGTTTCTTCACTGCTTCCTCATATCCTTCTTCATAAGAAACAATACCTGATGTCATTGGATTGAAATATTCCTGTTCTACCGCCTGCATCTGTGCATATTCAGTACTTACAGGTGTCATATCAAATGCAAATCCGATATCCTTCTGCGGAATACAGCCTTCATTCCAGTTCTCATAGGTTTCCTTCTGTTCATCAGTTACCCAAGACTGATAGCGTTTAAAGTTGCTGTTATCCGGCAGCCATGTGTCTACCAGAACATCCGTATTGATCATTTCAAGCTGACCATTCTCTGCAACAGTATAGTCCTTTCCTTCTACACCATACAAAATAAAGTCAACCCATTCCTGACTGGACTGGAACAGATTGATCAGTTTTACATAACCAATCAGCTCATCTCCCTCTACATTTGCACTTACTGCAAATGCAGTTGAATATGTTCCGCGGGACATCAGCGGTTTTTCTTCCTTATTACCAAGATAATAATTCGTCATTACTACATTCGGATTCGCCTGCAGCAGAATATCCTGGTATTCAAATACCCGGTAGCTTGCACCAATTGTAAACAATGCATTTGCATTATAAAACTCTGCATCACACTGCGAACCATTGGAAAGGACATAGGAAGGTATCATTCCCATGTTGTACCATCTGTTAGAAATCTCACATGCCTGTTTGTACTCATCCGATTCATAGTAACTCCACACTTCTGAAGAATCCATTTTATTCCCATCCGTAGCTACAAATCCATTCAGACGATAGATATTGCGTTCTGAATCCATTACACCATTTACGATCATTGGATTGAAACCGCCGCGTGAGAAACCAAGCATATCCGGATACTTCTCATGTGCCAGATTCCAGAACTGTTCTACATCCTCAATTGTAGCCAGATTCTCCATTCCTACTTCCCTGAGAACATCTTCCCTTGCCATCAGCAGATAATTTTCACCCGCATTCGGTTTGTTTCCAAACGGAAGAGCATACAGGCTGCCGTTTACTCTCCATGTATCAAAAGCTTCCTCCCCACCACAGTTAGCCAGAAGATCCTGTGCATACTCCTGATATACATCTGTCAGATCGGCATAATAACCTTTTGCAACGCATTTTGCCAGGAAAGCAGTGTCCGTATACGTCACAAATTTTTCACCGGATGAAAGCATTAATTCTGTTTTTCCTGCAGCATATTCTGTCCACGGCAGATACTGGATTTCCAGGTCTACGTTAATTGCCTCCAGAACCTTGTCATGGAGTTCGTTTGCTGCGAAATCAGACATTCTTGCAGACTGCTCTCCATACAGCACAAGCGTTACTTCTACCGGATCTTCATCCGCCTGAACCTGCGGCGCATAACACACATTCGCTGCAAGTGTCATTGCTGCAAGTCCGCATGCCAATGCTCTTTTCTTTAAATTTCTTTTTTTCATGTTTTTTCCTCCTTTATCCCGACAGCTCTTAGCTGTAGTTATCAGCCTTTCAGGGCGCCTACGGTCACACCCTTTACAAAATATTTCTGTACAAACGGATAGAAAAAGATAATCGGTCCGATTGCAATACACGTAATAGCCATCTTGATCGTCTGTGTCGGCAGCACGACATGAGCTGCCATCGAGCTGGATGGGTTTGCTGCGAGAAATTGGATATTCGCCATCATCTTATAAAGAATATACTGGATCGAATAAAATTCCTCATCATTGATCAGCATCAGCGGGAGATAAAAATCATTCCAATACTGCAATGCATAGAACAAAACAATCGTTACAATGCCTGCCTTGGACAATGGAACTACAATCTTCCAAAGAATACGGAAGTGTCCTGCTCCATCCATCTTGGCACTTTCAACCAGTTCATACGGCAACCCCTTCATAAAATTCCGTACCAGATACATATTAAATACGTTCATAGCATATGGAAGCATCATGGCCAGATAGCTGTCCTTCAATCCCAGATATTTTGTCGTCACAATATACCAGGAAAGCATACCACCATTAAAAATCATAGTAAAATACGCAAAAAAGGCAAAGAATTTTCCAAAACGAAAATCACGGATTGTAATTACATAGGCATACATGACTGTAATTACCACAGAGATCAGCGTGCCGCCAATAGTTACTATAAGGCTTGTCTTATACGCATTCAGAAGCCTGAAACCCTGCGTCTGAAAAACATATTTGTAGGTCTCCAGAGAATATGTTTCCGGAAACAACGAGAATCCATTTCTTACTACTTCCGCCTCCGTATTCAAAGACCCCGCAAAAGCAAATACAATCGGAAACAGGCATAAAAGTGCAATAACAGCAAGCAGCCCATAAAATATCCCCGTCAAGACACGGTCACTCGAAATAAGCTTTTTCATTACCATCTCCCCCTTTCATTAAAATAAGGTTGCTCCCTCATCAAACTTACCTGCAATTTTATTTGACACCAGAACAAGAATCAGGCCAAAAACGGACTGATACAGAGACACGGCTGATGCAAATGCCATCTCACCATTTCGCACACCGCTTCTATACACAAACACATCAATTAAGTCTGTGGTTGGAAACAGCACCGGATTCAGATTGGTCAGACCAATAATCATATTCAAATTACCCTTCAGCATATTTCCGACTGACAGAAGAAACATAATAATAATTGTAGGCTTCAGCAAGGGAAGCGTGATCTTCTTAATACACTGCCACTTTGATGCGCCATCTACACGAGCTGCTTCATAGAGGGATGAATCAATACCCGAAATCACACCATAATATATAATGGAACTGTATCCGCAGCTCTGCCATGTATTTACAAGCACCAGAATCAGAATCCAGGGCTTAGGAAGAGCATACAGATCCGGCATTGTTCCTCCAGCATTGTTAACAGCCTGGCTGATCAGACCTGTTTCAGAATTAATGAGCGCATTCAGAATCGCTCCGATAACCATCCAGGAAATAAAGTAGGGCAGGAACATAAAGCTCTGCGATACCTTAATAAAGATTTTATTTGTCACTTCCCCCAGCATAATTGCAATTGCTACGGCCAATGCTGTACCAGCAGCAAAAAACAACAGATTATACATGACTGTCAGGCTGGTAGAACGCATTGCAGTAGACCAGTTATTAAAGAAAAACACAAAATTCTTATAAATCGGATCTGCCCATGGGCTGCCAAAAATACCTCCCTTAAAATTGTACTGTTTAAACACTAAAATGATTCCCGCCATCGGAAAATACGAAAATGCAAGAAGTACAATTACGCCTGGCAGAGCCATTACATACAGCGGCCACTGCTGCCGGAAACTTTTTTTCTTTTTCTTTTGCTTCATACCGTTATCCTCTCTCTATGGTTTGCACGTTTTTTCTGTGGGGTCATAATAACCCAATCTTTTGTCTATTTTCAATAAAAAAAATATGCTTTATTGGCAAAAAAACACTTTTTCGTCAAATATCGCATATTTTTTACAAATACAAATTTTCTGTTTTCCTATTAAAATTATGTTTAAATCTTATCTTCCCCGATATGCAGACGGTGAAACACCGTATTTCTTCTTAAAGCGTGATCCGAAATAAGAAACACTTGAAAAGCCGGAGCGCTCTGCTACCTCCCTGATGCTGAGATCAGTGGTCTGAAGAAGACGTGCGGAATGAGTTAGTCTTAATTCATTCACATATTCCGGGAAGCTGAATTTGCAAATCTCATTAAACATTCTTGAGAAATAAGAATTTGATATATGGAAAACCGCCGCAATCTGATCAACAGAAAGATCCGAATCTGTGTAATGTTCTTCAATATATCGAATGGAATCCAGCATGATGATCCGTAGGGACCGCTCCCCCGATGTCCGTATCTCCAGACAGGCATCCTCGATAATATTGCTGAAATAATCATACAGCTCTTTCTGATTATTCAAACTGGTCAGCTTGATATAATGCTCCAGATATATTTCCTGATAATCTCTGGAGCGACCGGAAAACTGGAAATAAATCTGCTCAATCTCAGTAGCCAGATAGCTGAGTGCATGAAAAATACGCTTAATCTCATAATGGGATACAAGCTCCAACTGTGCCGGCATCAGACTCTTGGCTTTCACATCATCTCCCTTTTTCACGGTAGCCAGAATCTCTGTAAATAATTTCTTCGGAATCTCCTCGTCTGTTTTTCCATCATAATCCTCACTGCAGCTGAGCATCTCAAAATTTCCAAACAATACATATTTAGAAAGCTGTTTCAACCGCCGGAATTCCACCTGAAGCTGCTCTGCTGTCGTAAGTTCGCTGGAATAAAAAGCATAAAGACCGCCTTCTGACATATCTATATTCTGGAAAAGCAACTGTATCTTTTCTCGGACTGCATGTTTGTCAGCCAGGATTTTGATGTCCGCCTCATTTTTCTCATTCAGAAGTAGAACACAGTAGCTCCTGCCCTCTTCCGGATACAGCTCAGCGGATATCTCAGAATCAAAATTCTGATTCAGCAGTTCTCTTAACAGCTCCAACTGGCCATTCTGAATCCTGCCGATCTTACTCCCAATAAAGACAAGAACTGCCCCTTCCCTGTTTTCAGCAAGCTGCAGCTTCTTTGGCGGCACATCTTCCTGCGATGCATCTTCCAGATACCCAAGAACCTTATCCGTATGGAGCTGCCGCGACATACTTGAAATCTCTGAAAGAATACGTTCACTCGTAATCTGTGTCAGCAGTATGTCCTCCCCATTTTTTCCCGCAATCTCTGTAGAAACGGTCAGCATCTGCAGAAATTTCCGTAATGGATACAAGATATAATTCGCCAGTGCGTATGCGGCAACCGAACAAAGTACCAATGCCGCTATTACACAGATCAGCGCCATATACTGCATCTGTCTCAATGCACCGGCAAGCCCCCTCGTATCAATCATTTGTACAAAATTCAAGTCATATTCTCCGCTTTTTACATAAACCAGATAATAGTTCTCACCTTCCGCTTCCATCTCATATACTGCATTGTCAGCCGTTTCCCCACAGATCCTGTTCCATACCTCATCAGTCATATTCTCCGCGCTGTCCAACCATTTTACCAGAGTATTTCCGGAAGAATCGAAGACCCACACATTCTGCTTATGTTTCTCATCCGGTTCACTGAATAGAGATTTTGCCAATTTTCTCTGATTGATAGCAAAGAGTATCCCCCGGTCCGGCGGTCCGCCAAGGACTTTACGTTCTGTTCGAAAAAGAAAAGTCCGGCTTGTCTTTGTTTTTTCATCATAATATTGATAAATTTCTCTGTCATTCTGAGAATTGTTCAGGAACTCTACAATCTTCTCCTGCTCTTCATTCCAGGGATATGCAGGTCCGATCATCTGCTTAATCATATTATCTTTATAAATAACCGCATAATCAATAATTCCATCATTGACAATGGAATAATTCAAGAAACGGTAGATACCAAATTCCTGTACCAGATCCTTTTCATCTGTATAAAGTGCTGCCCTGATCTGCGGCTCCTGAAACAGATTCTGAAGCTGCATCTGATAGGAATCCAGCTTGCTCTGCAGCATCTGTGCCGTATTACTCAACTGCGTGTAGCTCATCTTCGTCATCTCATCGCGGACATACCTCTGAAACCATGCAAACATGGTAAAAAAAATGCCGGCAATACAGACTGCACACAGAAAAACATTGCTTACTGCGATTTCTATAGGATATCTTTTATGAACCGCATCTTCTTTCTTAATCTTCTTCATTCTCGTTATCATCACCACTTATCTCTTCTTAGCCCGGATAGCAGCACAGCTCATTTTCCCCTGCTCTTTCATCTGACAAAAAATACGACAGTTATTGCTGAACCGCCCTGTTTTGCATCACCTGCTCACGGCAAATATCTCCATAGACAATTATTGTATTTCCCGCTTCATCGGCATCTATGCCCTGCTATATCAATAATATTAAAAAATTATTTTCTGACTTTTCTTTTTTCCTTCTTTTTATGGCAAATCGAACCATGATTTTATTCTTCCCACAGCAAAATCCAGTTCTCCCTGCAAACAGGAACGGCGTTTTTGTACCTTTTCAAGACAAGTTTTATCCGTAATATAAGAAAATACGTGCATTCCTCTTCGTGAACTGCTACAATGAGTTTACTATATTATGCGGGTCTGGAAAAGTAAATACCTCAACAATTCCAGACAATAATTGCTATAAGGAGAATCATATGAGCTATTTTTTTCAGGAATGGATTGATCCGATCAATCTTCTTGAGGAATACAATCTTACCTTTCCTCCACATCTTCATGATACTGTGGAGTTAATTTATATCACAGAAGGCAGTGTAGGTCTGGATATTGTAACACAAAACTATACCCTGTATACCGGTGATTTCGCTATCGTATTCCCGGGACAACTGCACGGATTTCACGACATCGGATCTGCTAACAAAATTCACATGATAATTTTTCATGTATCACAAATCCCTCAATTTGCCCGGGAGCTAGAGCATTACCATCCGGAAAATCCGATAATCCGCCGGGAGAAACTGCATCCGGACATCCTAATGGCCTTTCAACGGCTTTTTCACCTTGGAAATGAAGAGGATCTCCGTATCCGGCAGGCCTGGATTCATCTGATTATCTCCAATTTGTTTTCTGCCTTCCGCCTTCAGGAAAACACCGATACCGGAGATACTTATCTTGTGGTAAAGATTCTTGAATATCTGTCTTCCCACTTTACAGAGCCTCTCACACTGGAAGCACTCGCACAGGAGCTTCATGTAAACAAGTATTACTTATCACATACCTTTTCAAATAAGCTATATCTCAGTTTTACCACATGTGTGAATCGACTGCGTATAGAAAAAGCAATGCAGTTACTGAAAACTACAAACCTCAGCATAGAAACAATTGGCGGAATGGTCGGTTATGAGACTCAGCGCACCTTTAACCGTGTATTCAAAAAAATGGTTGGGCTCACACCACGCGAATACCGCAGAAATCATCCGTCAAAAATTAATCAGTTTCATCTGCCTGATATTGCTGATAAAGCAGACAAGCAGTATTGAAATTCCCCGAAGATACAGACCAACGGTGATCCCACCCTTTTTCCTATTTCCTATGGATTTAGCGTGATAGAAACGAGCGGAAGCCAAAACATAAAGTAAAGTGACCGAAAGCATAACAACAGCTTTCGGTCACTTAAATTTCTAAATCATGCAAGGTGTTATAACCTTATTTTATTGACATTGCTTTTACAGCAGTCCTTTGGATCATTAAATCCCAGCCTGCTCCAGAAGCGCCGGTACTTTGGACTCCCAGCCCAGTGCCATGATATGTACGCCCTGGCAGTACGGCTTACATTCTTTGATAATGCGTGCAGCAATCTCTACACCGGTGATACCTGCTTTGGTCTTTTCTTTGTCTGCTCTCAGCTCCTCGATCATATCGTCAGGAACATGGACACCGGCAACATTGTTATTCATGAATTTAGCCATACCTACGGATTTCGGAATGATAATTCCAACCTGCACCGGTTTGCCAAACTGTTTTGCTTTTTCCATGAATTTAATGAATTTTTCCGGCTCAAAGACTGCCTGTGTCTGGAAATAATCGCAGCCTGCTGCAACCTTTCTCTCCATCTTTGCAAGCTGTGCGTCAACGGAATCACTGCAGGGTGATACAACTGCACCCTTTGCAAACTTAGGCGGCTCGCCAACGAGCTTGTTGCCGCCGAGGTCTTCGCCTTCTTCCAGCTTCTTTACTGTATGAATCAGAGAAACGGAATCCAGGTCAAAAACCGGCTTTGCCTGCGGATGATCACCCATCTTGGTATGATCTCCTGTCAAAAGCAGCAGATTCTCAATCCCTAACATAGCTGCGCTCAAAAGATCCGACTGCAGCGCGATACGGTTTCTGTCACGGCAGGTCAGCTGGAAGATCGGTGTCAGACCTTCATCCTTCAGAGCTTTGCACGTTGCCAGAGAACCAAGACGCATAACGGAAGACTGGTTGTCTGTCACGTTCACCGCCGTAATACCGCTCAGATAAGTTTTGGCTTCTTCCAGTACATGTTCAATATGAATTCCTTTTGGCGGACCAACTTCCGCAGTAACTACAAATTCGCCACGTTCAAATGCTTCTGTAATTTTCATTATACATTGCTCCTAACCATTATATATTTTAACAGTTTCCTTATTTGGACACTTCATCATCTGTTGCAAAATTGCGTATCTGTGTCGGACATTTCAGTACATCAAGGCGTCCGAGCTGTGCAAGCCGTCTGTAGATGCGTTCCCAGCCGCATTCCATATCGCCGTCCACTTCGCATTTGCCGTCCTTGGAACCGCCGCACTGTCCGTTCACCAGACTCTTGGAACAAGCAGTAATCGGGCAGATTCCTCCGGTTAAATTCAGGTAGCATTCGCCACACTGATCACATTTGTATTCCAGCGGTGTCACTCCCTGGAATCCAGGCAGCGGGTATGTATCGCAGGCTGCGCATACCTTCTTATCCTCAAAATGCTCTGCGATGGTCTGCACTCCAACGCCGCAGGAAAATACCAGGATCACATCGGCAGCTTCAATCTCGCTCTTATGCTTTTCGAGACGTAACTTCATATTTTCCGGATTGCATATGTAATCAGTTGTAATAATTCC
>JAUNGL010000193.1 GCA_030524665.1 Lachnospiraceae bacterium
CCGCCTGCACGTCCTGAGGTCTTTTGTTAACTTACAGAGCATCCAAAGCATACATTTCCTGCGTACGTTTGTAATCAACTAAACACGAACTGAATTAAACCACCTATTCTGTAAAATGGATATGATATTCGAAATATACAGTTCTTTATTTCACGGATCATCCGTCTATCAAATAATCCGGAGTCTCCATAAACGAGAACCCCGGATCTTTTTCCATCCTGTGTTTTATTTATCATCCAGCTTCAGCACGCTCATGAATGCCTTCTGCGGAATCTCTACATTGCCGATCTGGCGCATCCGCTTCTTGCCTTCCTTCTGCTTTTCCAGAAGCTTTTTCTTACGGGTGATGTCACCGCCATAGCACTTGGCAAGCACATCCTTGCGCATCGCCTTGACCGTTTCACGTGCAATGATCTTGCTGCCGATAGCTGCCTGAATCGGAATCTCGAACAGCTGACGCGGAATCTCTTCCTTCAGCTTCTCACACATCTTCCTGCCGCGCTCATAAGCCGTCTCGGCGTGCACGATGAAGGAAAGAGCATCTACTTCCTCACGGTTCACAAGAATATCCAGCTTCACAAGCTCAGAACGCACGTATCCCTTCATATCATAATCAAAGGATGCATAGCCGCGTGAACGTGACTTCAGCGCATCGAAAAAGTCATAGATAATCTCATTCAATGGAAGTGTGTACCTCAGGAGTGCACGTGTCTCTTCCATATATTCCATACCTTCGTACATGCCGCGCCGTTCCTGACACAACTCCATAATCGAGCCGATAAACTCAGTTGTCACCATAATCTCTGCCGCTACCACCGGTTCCTCCATATATTCGATCTCAGCCGGATCTGGCAGGTTGGTCGGATTCGTCAGGTCAATAACCTCTCCGTTTGTCTTATGAACCTTATAAATAACACTCGGTGCCGTAGTTACAAGATCAAGGTTATATTCCCGCTCCAGCCGTTCCTGAATAATTTCCAGATGAAGCAGACCCAGAAATCCGCAGCGGAATCCAAACCCGAGCGCCACGGAAGTCTCCGGCTCAAACTGCAGGGAAGCATCGTTCAGTTGAAGTTTCTCCAGTGCATCTCTCAAATCCGGATATTTGGCTCCGTCTGCCGGATACATCCCACAGTAAACCATTGGGTTCACTTTCTTATATCCCGGCAGCGGCTCAGCACATGGATTCTGTGCATTCGTCACAGTGTCACCGACACGCGTATCCTTGACATTCTTCAGGCTCGCCGTGATATAACCTACCATTCCGGCACTCAGCTCATCACATGGAATAAACTGCCCGGCGCCGAAATATCCAACTTCCACAACCTCAGCTCCGGCTCCCGTCGCCATCATCCGGATCGGCGTACCCTTTTTCACCGTTCCTTCCATGACACGGATAAAAACAATAACTCCCTTGTATGAATCATACACAGAATCAAAAATCAAGGCCTGAAGCGGCGCCTGCGGATCTCCGCCCGGTGCCGGAATCTTCTCCACCACCTGACGCAATACTTCTTCTACATTCAGCCCCGTCTTCGCCGAAATCTGAGGGGCATCTTCCGCTTCCAGCCCGATGACATCCTCGATCTCGTGAATGACACGCTCCGGGTCTGCACTTGGCAGATCAATCTTATTGATAACCGGAAGGACATCCAGATCATGATCCAACGCCAGATAAACATTGGCCAATGTCTGCGCCTCGATTCCCTGAGCTGCATCGACTACCAGAATCGCTCCGTCGCACGCTGCCAGACTGCGCGATACTTCATAGTTAAAATCGACATGTCCCGGTGTATCAATCAGATTAAAAATATATTCTTCTCCGTCATCTGCCCGGTATACAATGCGGACAGCCTGTGACTTGATCGTAATGCCTCGTTCGCGCTCCAGGTCCATATTGTCAAGTACCTGAGCCTGCATCTCACGGCTCGTCAGAAGTCCCGTCATCTCGATGATACGGTCCGCCAGCGTCGACTTCCCATGGTCGATATGTGCGATAATACAAAAATTTCTGATTTTACTCTGATCTATTGCCACGTAAGTTCCTCCTGTACCATCATATTCGTTCCTATGCATTACGGAATATTTTATCATATTCCTTCGAGGCTTGTCCATAGGAAAATTCGATCACACGGTGGGGAACTATATTTCGTATTACTGTTCACAGGATAACTGCCCTGAGAGGATTTATCCTGCCCGCCTTTGGGCCAGGATGCCGTCCCTTGTGAATGGTGTTCAGGTGACAACCGCTTATAAACAGTAACTTTCCGATTACTATTCCGTAGGCATTTCGCACCCAGGCATCTCACCAACAGATACCAATTGAGCCTCCCTCATCATTAAATTCAAGTCTTCTTTGGCTGCGCAAGTTCCTCACACAGAATCCGAATCGTATTCACACTCTCTTCCAGAGCTTCTGCAATCTGTTTCTCAGACTGACCCTTAGCCATCTTTTTTGCCACCAGCTCTTTTAATTTTTCATATCTGCCCTTCTCTAGTCCGTCACGTTCTCCTTCTGCTCTTCCTTCTTCCCTGGCCTCTTCTTTTTCATAATACCGCTCTTCCCACGCCTGCATATACTTCACCCCAATCGCTTCACTGGTCTTCACTTTGCACACGCGCCTATGGATATTTCGTATCCGCTGGCTTCCTGCCTTTTGGGCCAGCTCATCTGTCGTCTCCTCCAGATAATGTAAGAATTCTACCAACTCTTCTGATACTTCCCCGTCATTTTCACCACGGGTGTTCAGAAAAATTCTCGTAGCTCCATCATTTAACACACAATCCGGTGCCTCCTCGCATCGTGCCCGAAAAGTATATTGGTATTTCTTCTTTCCAAACAGATCAAAGGTGGTGATAATAATCAAAAATGTATTGTTCAGCTGATTATAGTTGGGGATTCCCGGTTCCAGCAATGAGGTATCCATCAAAGCCTGATAGTAACGGCTGCGTTTCTGCAAATCTGGCTTATAACAATTCTGCATCTCCGTGCTGTATGCGTTTTCCTTCTCATCCATTGAAAACACATCCATACGGATAGAACGGATTGCAGGTGAGATACGGAACTCTTTCTCCGTCTCATTTTGCAGCAGCGGTATCTCTTTTCCGAAAATTATGCTTAAAACTTCCTGCTGTGTCTGTGAATCCTCCATCACCTCATCAAAAAGGAAACGATTCGTCAAGTTTAACTCCTTCAACGGAACCATATTTTGTTTCTTCTTATTGTCCATAGACAGCTTCTCCTTTATTTTATCATAATTCTTGTTCATTGAACAGGTAATATCCGGTTAAAATTCCCTGCAAAGCCAAACCGTGGTTACTGTTCACTGGGTAGCTGTCCCGCGAACAGTAACATAAAACCCAATTGGAACCTTACGGTGATTCCCGTGATTCAGACCATGCCTCTGTGGCACAAATAATGCATGAATAAACAGTTTTATTCACACTTCATATAGAAAATCAGAGATGAAATATTATAATATAGTTTACAAAATAATTATAGACTTATCTTCTTATTTTATCAAGCAGACTTCTTCTTAAATTTTTATAAACAAAAAAACGTATGATTATCAAAATAGCATTACAAATATAGTAATTTTCTCAAAATATTGTTTTTCATAATTCTATGTCCGGTTATCTGTAAATCAAAATCTACTCTCACTTTGCGTCAATCCACAGTGAGTGGGCATGCAGTCAACAGCAACAATCCACATGTTTATAGAATCATTCCATTCTGCCTATTCTTTACTTTTTCCACTTCTCTGTTATAATGGAAGCAACGAGTTTATGGAATTACTTCTATTTCCACGCTACACAGTACATTGCATTTTTTGATGCCTGTCAATTCCGCATGTATTTGAAAATGCACGCACCAATATCACTAATATCATATGATGAATCATTGGAGGTATCTGCTATGAAATCGATTAAAAAACTGTTTCTTCTACTCTCACTGATACTCTGTCTCGGCGGTTTTCTTCCGGCGGACACGCCAGTGCTTCCGCAGCCACAGACTGTCCAGGCTGCATCTGTCAAAATCAGCAAGAAAACACTGGCCCTTACGAAAGGAAAAACGGCGGTCCTGAAAATCACAGGGACAAAATCAAAAGTAACCTGGTCCTCTTCCAATAAAAAAGTAGCTGTCGTGTCACAAAAAGGAAAAGCGACAGCAAAAAGGGCCGGTACAGCCACGATCACAGCCAAAGCAGGAAAGAAACTGTTCAAATGTAAGGTTACGGTAAAGTCCCCTTCCACATCTGCTCCCTCAACCTATGTATGGTTATCTGCAACTGGCTCAAAATACCACAAAATCCCGAATTGTGGAACTATGAATCCAGGCAAAGCAAGAAAGGTAAGCAAATCTGTCGCGGCAAAAGCCGGATTTGAACCTTGCAAAAAGTGTTTCCGGTAAAGCCATTGAGAAAGGAATTATCATGAACTTTTCAATCAGAGAATACAAAGAGTATCGGGAAGAGGAAATATTAAATCTATATGAGAGTGCAGGCTGGTCAAATTATGT
>JAUNGL010000194.1 GCA_030524665.1 Lachnospiraceae bacterium
CCCGATCCGCCCTGACTATACGACTGTCGGCCTGACTGACCCGATCCATCCTGACTATACGGTCTTCGGTTCATCGGCTGGCCTGATCCACCCTGGCCATGCGGCTGACTTGATCTGCTCTGACCATGCGGCGTACGGCCCGTCACCTGATCTGGTCCGCCCTGCGCATACGATGTACGATTCATCGGCTCATCCGCTCCTGACTTCCGTACATCCATCTGTCCATTAGTTTCCTGATTCACTCCACCTTGTATGTTCTGCTGGCGTTTTTCAACCTTACCCATTCCGCTCCCCTGAACAGAAGAACGGCTATTTTCTTCTCTCTGACGCTTCAGTTCCTGCTCTATTTCCGCTTCCGTATACATTTCTTCCCCGGATGCGGAACTTTCTTTCCCTGAGTCTGCTTCCTGACCTTTTCTCTGCGTTTCCTCTGCATTTTCTGTCAAAGCAACAAACGCTTCCTTTTCTGCTGATGCCGGAGCCTGCTCCTCTTCTTCGGCAAAAAACTGTGTGGCCGCTTCCATATCTTCCTTCAGTCTCTGCTCTTCCCCGTCTGCCGGAATACTCTCATCCGGTTCTTTCTGATCCATACCGAAAAACAGCAGTTCATCCGGAAGCGGTAATTCAATGGCATCATCCTCTTTTTCTTCGTCCGGATCCGGTATATCAATCAATGAATTACCGCATACAGAGCACACAGTGCTGTCTTCATCTCCCGGATTTCCGCAAATAACACACCGTTTCACATTCCCTTCCTCCTGTTTTCACTATCACTGCCGGAACTATATATCACATTCCGGATTTCATCATAATATGCTGACGAAATCTCATCTCTCACAATCCCGCCAACACTTTTTTAACACATTATATCCCATAAAATATATCGGGGCAAGAAAAATATGGCATTATTCTTGCAAATTGAATTTTTTGATTACTATTCGTGCGGACACAGCCACCTGGCTCATTGATCGCAGGAATAAAAACAGCCGGATCTGCGCGCCACTGCAAGACCATTCCAGTCCCGCTGAGGCGGACAGTTCCGGCAATTATTTACTGCTCAAGCAATTTTTCAACACTTGCCAGTTTTACACACAATACAAAAATCTTCGCCGCTTCGGCAAGCTCTTCCGGTGTCGGGAACGAAGGTGCGATACGGATGTTTCTGTCTTCCGGATCCTTTCCATACGGGAAAGTAGCTCCTGCCCCTGTCATCACAACGCCTGCTTCTTTCGCCTTCGCCACGATTTTCTTTGCGCATCCTTCCATTGAATCGAAGGAAATAAAATATCCTCCCTTCGGTTTTACCCAGCTTCCGATTTCAAGTCCGCCGAGCTCCTGTTCCAGAATATCAAGAACTGTCTCAAACTTCGGACGCAGAATCGCTGCATGCTTTCTCATGTGCTCTCTGACTCCGTCCATATCCTTGAAGAAACGCACATGACGAAGCTGGTTCAGTTTATCGTGTCCAATGGTCTGATAAAACATTGCTTTTCTCGCATCCGCCAGATTCGCTTCGGATGCCGCCATAGCAGCAATTCCTGAACCAGGGAAGCTTACCTTTGAAGTTGAAATAAATTTATAGACCATATCCTCTGTTCCTGCCTTCTGACATTCCGTCAGAAGCTCCAGAATCACATCCTGGTCTTCATCATACAGATGATGAATGGAGTAAGCATTATCCCAGAAAATACGGAAGTCCGGTGCGGCCGGCTTCAAATGTGCAAATCTTCTGACCGTCTCATCCGAGTACGAAATACCAGTCGGATTCGAATATTTCGGAACACACCAGATACCTTTGATCTGAGGATCCTCTGATACCAGCTTCTCCACGATATCCATATCCGGTCCTGTCTTCAGCAGCGGTACATTGATCATCTCAATTCCAAAGAACTCTGTGATACCAAAATGTCTGTCATATCCCGGCACAGGACACAGAAATTTAATCTTTCCCTGCTGTGCCCACGGTGTATGTCCGCAGACACCCATGGACATTGCCCGTGCAACCGTATCAAACATCACATTCAGACTGGAATTTCCATAAATCAGAATATTCTTTTCCGGAACTTCCGACATATCTGCCAGCAACCGTCTTGCCTCCGGAATACCATCCATCACACCATAGTTTCTGCAATCTACTCCAGCCTCGCTCTTCATGTCTGAATCACTGTTCAGAACATCCATCATTCCGTTCGCAAGATCAAGCTGTGCTTTCGCCGGCTTACCCCTTGACATATCCAGTTTAAGCCCTTTTGCTTTCATTTCCTCATACTTTGCTTCCAGAAGCTTCTGTTCCTGCAGCAGCTCTTCTCTGCCCATTTCCTTGTATGGTTTCATTCTGATTCCTCCAGTCTTTTTTCATAAATCATTGCGGTTCGCCGCTTCTTTCACTCACGACGTTCCAGACCGCAACTTTAAATCTCCTCAGATGTCTTTTCTTCGTGAACATTTGTCCGCTCAGAAAAATTCATCTTTTCCATTTTATAACCGGATGTCTTATTCGTCAAGTATTTTTGCGGCGCTCCTTATACTCTGCAAGCTCCGCCGCATCCTCCCATTCCAGATCACGTTCTCCTGCCAGCGACTCCAGATGATGCCGGAATTCATGCAGTATTACCTTGCGTATCTGTTCACGCATGGCTTCCTCCCCCAGATATCCATAGCATCTGCAAAACGAACCATAATACAGTATCACAAACCGCCCCAGATAATAATTTCTCTGATATTCTCCCATAACAAAAAGATCATGATCCACCGCCGCCGGATGAAACTTTTCCGGCTCACGGACCATGACCCCTCCATTCAGCTCCCGGAAAAAGGCTTCCGGGAGTGAATCTGTAATTTCCTGTACAATTTCTTCAAATCTTTCTAAAGATATCATAATACCTGCCTTATCAGCAAACAATCGCTGCTGTGTTCACACACTCCGTATGCGCAATCAGAAGAAACCAGACTTTTACTTCCATCCTCATTCTCTTCCAGTTCGCATATGACCATTCTCGTCTGATTCTGGCTTTTACAGAATCCACTGACAAATTCCTCTGTAATCCGGTCTTCCATACTTCTACCTCCTCATCTGCGAATCTCTTCCAGCTTCTCGATCAGATTCTGTTTCAGTTCAGCAAAGGATTCCTTATGAAAACGTGACACCGCATCCGGATTACGCCGGAGCAGCCCCCGTGTCGATTTCGTGTAAGACGTACGCAACTTCTCTTTGTATTCCCCAAAACGGATATACGTTTCCTGCAGCTCTTCCCGTATCTGAGCATAAGCCTTTTCTTTTACCTCTGACAGAGAATTTCCAAACACACTCGTCTTTTCCTGCACCTGTCCCGCCATTTTCCCGATTTCTGCTCCAAGCACATTCTTCTGCTCCGCAACCTTTTCCAGCCCGGCTCCGAGTATGTTTCTGGATTCGGCCATTTTTTCCAGTCCGGTCTCCAGCATACTTTTCGTTTCTGCTGACCTCTGCGCAGACAGCCTCTCCAGCTCCGCTTCGAGAGCATTCTTCCGTTCGATAATCTTTTCCAGCTCGGCACGTACCCTGTCGTTCTGAATCAGCGCATCCCTCAGCTTGAGCGCCGCGTTGAAAGATGTCACAAAATCCGCCGCAATGGTCGGTGTGAGAATCAATACTGCATAATTCACCACACGGAGATCCAGCTTCATCACCAGGCGCTCAATATATACATGAAATACATCTGTGACCAGAATCGTCATCACACCCCAGCAGATGGTTGATGACAGGCAGATATAGCCATTCACATTCAGAAATTTGTCACTGTAATCCCAGCATCTCACCCGGAACAGCCGCTCCATCACAGCACCGGTTACATATTCCAGAACCGTTGCAGATACCATTCCAACCAGAAACATCAACGGGATATTACCACGTACCGGTATCGTAGCAATCAGAATGCAGAGTGCTCCGCTGCCGTAAATAGGCAGAAACGGTCCCTTCAAAAAACCACGGTTCACAAATTTTCTCTTACATACAGACACGTATGCGCTTTCCCATACCCATCCCAGAAAACAATAAATATAAAAAAACAAGATCCAATGCGGTACCGTATAATTCTCAATCATAACAACAGCCCCTATTCGTCACTGTCTTCTTCCTCGGCAATCACTCCGGATACGGCTGAAACTGTCGAAACAGCTACAATCACAGCTACAATCACTACACCAAGAATCAGTACTGTCAAAAAAACTTCCATCCCTGTCACCTGCTAGCCTTTCTGTAAAATAAAATTCCAAAGCCCTGCCCTTATTGTTTTATGGCGGGCCGTCGTCTTTCACCAAAATCATACCAGATTTATACCCGTATAGTATAACACAGCTTCCTTCAATTGTCATTCCAAACTTTCACTGCACTTCGCTAATCCAATTGTTACTGTTCACACGTCTGCCGAAAAGGCAGCCGTGTGAACAGTAACCCGCTTTCCAAAAC
>JAUNGL010000195.1 GCA_030524665.1 Lachnospiraceae bacterium
TTAAATGAAATAGTATCGCCGCTGCTGGCGTGGTTTTCGGAGAACGCGCGTGTTCTTCCGTGGCGGAGTGATCCGACGCCGTATCATGTCTGGGTGTCGGAGATTATGCTGCAGCAGACGAGGGTGGAGGCGGTTAAGCCGTTCTACGCGAGATTTATGGAGGCATTGCCGGAGGTGCGTGCGCTGGCGGAGTGCCCGGAGGATCAGCTGCTGAAGCTTTGGGAGGGACTTGGTTATTACAATCGCGTGCGGAATATGCAGAAAGCAGCGCAGAAGGTGATGGAGCAGTATCATGGTGTGATTCCAGCAGATTACGAAGAACTGCTTACTCTGCCCGGTATCGGGCATTATACAGCGGGGGCGGTGGCTTCCATCGCATATGGGCAGGCGGTACCGGCAGTCGACGGCAATGTGCTGCGCGTGATCAGCCGCATCTGTGAAAATGAAGAGGATATCATGAAGCAGTCGGTGCGCACGTATTTTGAAGAGCAGATCGGGGCAGTGATTCCGAAGGATTCACCGGGAGCGTTTAACCAGTCTCTGATGGAGCTTGGAGCGACGGTCTGTGTGCCGAATGGTGCACCGCTTTGCATGGTTTGCCCTGTGCGTCCTTATTGCATTGCATGTGAAAAGGGCAGGCAGTCTGAGCTTCCGGTCAAGGCAGCGAAGAAGGAGCGGCGTGTAGAACAAAAGACGGTTCTGGTGATCCGTGACAGTGAATGTGCGGCGATTCACAGGCGTCCGAAGAAGGGGCTGCTGGCAGGACTTTATGAGCTGCCGAATTATCAGGGATATCTGGAACCGGACGAGGTGCTGGAGTTGTTAAAGGCAGAGGGACTGAAGCCCATCCGTATTCAGAGGCTGGAGGATGCGCGCCATATTTTCAGCCATGTTGAGTGGCAGATGAAGGGATATCTGGTTCTGGTGGAGGACTGGGAGACAGGAACGGACAAGAGTGAAATGAGGACGAAGAGCGATTTCCTGTTTGTGGAGCCAGGAAGGACCGAGCAGGAGTATCCGGTACCGGCTGCGTTTGCGGCCTATATGAAGTACCTGAGTGTGAGGCTTGGACAGGAAAAATACAACATACGGGATATGTGAGGATACTTACTGGCCAGGCAGCTGCCAGTTGGGTTGATGTGTGGACAGAAATGCTGCAATTTATATTGTGAAGATACGGAACAGCTTTCGGATGGCTGTTTGTGGAGAAGGAGAAGAAAGGTGAAGATTTTATCAGTAGCAATACCATGTTATAACTCAGAAGCATATATGGAGAAATGCATTAAATCTCTGCTTCCGGCGGGAGATGATATTGAGATTTTGATTGTTGATGACGGTTCCACGAAGGACAGGACATCGCAGATTGCGGACTGGTATGCGGCCAGATATCCGGGTATCGTGAAGGCAGTTCATCAGGAGAATGGCGGGCATGGAGAGGCCGTGAATGCAGGGCTTCGCAATGCCACGGGAGTATATTATAAGGTTGTGGACAGCGACGACTGGGTAAATACGAAAGCGCTGCGGAAAATGATCAGCGTGATGAAGGAACTGGAGGAGAAGAACGAGACTGTGGATCTGTTCCTTGCAAATTTTGTGTATGATAAGGTAGATGCTGCACACAAGAAGCTGATGCGCTTTGTAAATGTCTTTCCGCAGAATCAGGTGTTTGAGTGGGATGCGATGAAGCATATGCACGAGACACAGTATATTCTGATGCACAATATTTTCTACCGAACAGCCATGCTGCGTGAGTGCGGCATTGAGCTGCCGAAGCATACCTTCTATGTGGACAATATTTTCGCATTCCAGCCGCTTCCGTATGTGAAAAAGCTGTACTATATGGATGTGAATCTGTACCATTATTTTATCGGCCGGGAGGATCAGTCGGTCAATGAAAAGGTCATGATTGGGCGGATTGACCAGCAGATCCGTGTGAATAAAATCATGATTGATGTGATGGTATCGGAGAATTTTGAGAACAAGAGTGAGCGGCTGCGTAAATATATGCTGATTTATCTGGACAAGATCATGACAGTGACTTCGATGATGTTGATTCTGGACGGTTCTGAGGAAGCTCTGGAGAAAAAGAAAGATATCTGGCAATATCTGAAAAACTCAGATATGAAGCTGTACAGGAGACTGCTTATCACGCCGCTTGGACTGGCGATGCATCTGCCTGGCAGGGGCGGAAGAAAAATCGCATGCGTTGGATATCGCATAGCGCAGAAATTTGTGGGATTTAACTGATATTAAAGGATTTGTGCTATGAATGAAGGTCTGTTTGCTGCTATTCACAGCCCTGCGGTCCGTGAACGGTAACTTGTGTTTCATAGCAGCAATCAGTTTGGACGGATTATTGTTGAAGTACTTCATGATGTTTCATGATGTGGTGATACGGTGTTTTGTATGTCTGCCGGGAGCAGGGAATCGTTTCCTGCTCCCGGCAGATTTTTGAATTTAATTTTATTACTGGTGGTTTCTTTCATTTTCCTTCAGTGCCTTCAGGATATGGCAGATATCATCCACGTCCTCTTTGCTGAGATGTTCAAAGTCATCCAGCCGCGTTTTGATTGTCTCGAGTGTTTCATTTTTGACGCTTTTGACTCCAGTGTTCAGAAAGTAGGAGGTCAGTGTACTAGTCACGGTACCGATCAATCCGATGCCTACAAGCATCAGGACCATCGCGATCATTCTGCCATAAAAGGTAGATGGTGAGATGTCACCATAGCCGACCGTTGTTGTCGTGACGAATGCCCACCAGATTCCGTCTCCATAGCTCATTCCTTCTGCAAAGTGGATCAGGATCCCGCCGAGGATGATCAGCGCTGTTGTGATGAATGCGACGTATTTGAAACCATTCGTATTCAGAAAACGGCGCGCCTTTTTCAATGGACGGTAAAGAAATGCGAACAGCCTGGGCAGCTTGGCAAGCCTGGCAGCTCTGGTCAGATAGGAAGCCTTGGTCAGGGATGCTGCTTTGAACAGACGGAAAATCGTATGGAACGGAAGTATCGCAATCAGGTCGCAGATATTGGTTTTCACGAATTTCCACTTATCCGGAGCAACCCAGAGACGTACCAGATAATCAATCAAAAATATGGTCAGTATCCCGAAGTCAAGCCGGCTCTGCCATTCATTCAGTCCTTCCGAGAGGTCAATGAGAACCAGAATGACAGCGGCTGCCGCAAGGGAACTGATGAGAATATCGTATATTTTGTGTTGCGTTTTGTTCAGCTTCGTGTCAGTCACCTCCGATTATGTGCTGCAATTTACAGAAAAGCAGCAGCTCTAGTCCATGCGCTCGGCGGACAGAGAAGCAGAAGCTCTAGTCTGTACGCTCGGCGGCCAGAGAGGCAGCAGTTTCAGTCGGTGCGCTTGGCGGACAGAAAAACAGCAGCTCTTACTGGCGAAGTGAGACGCACAGAAAAGTATCCGTTTTTTCCAGTATGCCGGGCACACAGACGAGTAACAGTCTGTCAGTATATCCATACACAGAGAATGCATAGTTCTATCCTGTGATTACAGTCAGTTTATGTACCTGCGTCTGAACTGTTATTTTATCGCAGAATCCGAAATGCTCTCCGTCGACATGGACACAGAGCGGCGTTTTGTTCTGGATGGTAGCCCTGCGGCAGCGCACGATCTGGATTCCGTTTATGTCTGTATGCTTTCCGACACGGGCGATCGGAAAACAGAGGAGCGCGAGGATGCGGGGCAGTCTGTCCACGATGCACAGGTCGAGCTGGTCATCGTTCGGTCTGGCCTCCGGGCAGAATCGATAACCGCCTCCCTCGAACGGAAGATTCATGATAGAAGTAAAATAAGCATTCTGACAGGAGATCAGACGGCTTCCGTCTACGACAATACGGAGCGGCTGGCGTTTCATTGTCAAAAGCTGCTTCAGGGCGACGGCTGTGTAGATCAGTTTCCCGGCATGGACTTTATTCAACAGTGGCTTTAGGCGGGAGCGGGACACTCCATAGCAGATTTCAGCGTCAAAGCCAATCCCGGCGCTGACTGCAAAACGCCGGATTTTCCGTCCGCTGGAAACAGTACCGATATTGATTCTGGCAAAGCGGACCGGATGCAAAATACAGCGGAGCATCGCCTCAGGGGAAGCAGGCAGCCTCAGACCGCGGCCGAAATCGTTGCCGGAGCCGGTCGAAATAGAGGCGAAGGTAACCTGCTCAAAATTCTGGATACCATTAATAATTTCGTTGATCGTGCCGTCTCCGCCGACGGATACGATTGTACACGGAGCACGGCGCGACAGCCTGGAGGCAAGTATGGTCGCTTCTCCGGGACGGGAAAGGATAAACGCTTCGTAGGAAGTGTGTGTTTTTTTCAGAAGCTCTTCTATACGTTCCCAGACCTTGATACCGTTGCCGGAGCTGGAAACA
>JAUNGL010000196.1 GCA_030524665.1 Lachnospiraceae bacterium
CCGTCATTCTCAAACTGGGTAAATACGTTGTTCCAAACCTCGATATAACGGTCACAGTCACAGCCTACCGTACATCCCGGCTTGCCACAGCCGTATTTCTCTCCGCGGTCATAATAAATCTCAGAACACGGACCGCATGGGCCTGCGCCATGCTCCCAGAAATTGTCTTCCTTGCCAAAGCGGAAGATCCTGTCCGCTGCCACACCGACTTCATCATGCCAGATGTTCCATGCCTCATCGTCCTCCAGATAGACAGACGGATACAGACGGTTCGGATCCAGTCCTACAACCTCGGTCAGAAATTCCCATGACCAGGTAATCGCCTCTTTCTTAAAATAATCTCCAAAGGAGAAGTTACCCAGCATCTCAAAAAAAGTACCGTGGCGTGCTGTCTTTCCCACATTCTCAATATCACCAGTGCGGATACACTTCTGACACGTAGCGACACGACGGCGCGGCGGAATCTCTGCGCCTGTAAAATAAGGCTTCAGCGGTGCCATACCTGCATTGATCAGCAGCAGACTCTTGTCATTGTGCGGCACCAGTGAAAAACTGTTCATTACCAGATGATCCTTGCTTTTGAAGAAGTCAAGGTACATTTTTCTCAATTCATTTACTCCGTATTTTTTCACAATCATTCCTCCAGATGTCCGAACTTATTCATTCTTTGATGGTTCCTTCGCATCCTTCCGGTCACGAAGCTTCTTTCCACAGAAAATTGCTGCTCCGGCTACCACCATCAGACAAAGCATTCTGATTACTTCCATAATAAATTCACCCAAAAAAGCTCCCATATTTTCCTTCCTTTCTGTCTTCCGACCGGACATGCTAAAACCATGCCTGTTCTTCATAATATCACAGCAAATTCTACTTGTAAAGCGGCATTAAAACACTATGCGATCACATCTTCTATCAGATGATCTCCGTCCGCCGCACTCGTAGCCAAACGGTCGCAGCGCTCGTTTTCCGGGTGGCCGTCATGGCCCCTGACCCAGAAAAACTGCACACGATGCGGCTTTTTCGCTGCGAGCAGCCGCTTCCACAGATCTACATTTTTGACAGGTTCATTCTTGCCGCGTACCCATCCCTTTTTCTGCCAGCTGTCAATCCAGTGCTGGTTGAACGCATGAACCAGATACTGGGAATCAGAATAGAGCTCTACCTCACAGGGACGGTTCAGCGCTTCCAGTCCGATGATTGCTGCCATCAATTCCATTCGATTATTCGTAGTACGTATATATCCCTGCGAATATTCACGCTCGTGCAGTTCCCCTCGCGGGTCTACGTACTGCAGTATCGTACCGTATCCTCCCGGTCCGTCCGGATTTCCTCTTGCTGATCCGTCCGTAAAAATCTTCACAAGCATCTGTCATTCTCCTTCCAGCATCTCCTGCAGCTCCTGTATGACTGCTTTGGCCCGCTTCTTTTCTTTTCCCCGTGAGCTGACACCTACGACCAGACTACTCTGTGTCACAAGTCCCGGAAAGTAAAAATCGCATTTTTCCTTATCATTGCAAACATTAACAGGAATCCCGAGACATTTACACACCGTATAGATTTCCTGATTTGTCTTTTTATCATTCGTTGCCGCAATCACAAGCGCTGCATCGTAAATATCCTCCCGCTCATACGTTTTGCGCAGGATGGTAAGCTTGCCGGCCTCCTCCAGCTTCTTCAGTTCCGCATTTACCTCCGGCGCTATAACCACCAGATGATTCGTAAACTCCGTCATTGCCCGAATTCGTCGTTTGGCAATGGTTCCCGCTCCCGCGATCACAACTTTCTTGTCCGAAAGATCTACGAACATAGGAAAATACGGCTTCTTCTCTTCACCCATTTCACTTGCCTCACTTCTTAATTGTAAATCATTATTGCCTTCTTCACGGCATTTCAATCCGCATATCTTTTTCTACTATATCACAGTCTCCCGAAAATTTAAACTAAAAATTGTGTCGACATTTACCGGCTGCTATATTATAATGATTTCGACAAAAAGTTGCTATTCGTTTTGAAAGCAACTGCAAAAACATTACAGAGGTGAAAACAGTGGCTATTAATTTTGTAAAAAAGCTCCCCATTCCGGCGGAAGTAAAGAAACAGTACCCTCTTTCCGAAAAGGTTATCTCGATCAAACAGAAAAGAGATGCTGAGATCCGAGATGTCTTTACCGGAAAATCAAATAAGTTTCTTCTGATCATCGGTCCATGTTCCGCAGACAATGAAGATTCTGTCTGTGACTATATCCATCGACTTGCAGGCGTACAGGATAAGGTCGGGGACCGGATCCTCCTGATCCCCCGTATCTACACGAATAAGCCGCGTACTACCGGAGAAGGCTACAAGGGACTTGTGCATCAGCCAGACCCTGAGAAAAAACCGGATCTTCTCGCCGGCATCGTTGCAATGCGTAAGCTCCATGCCCGCGCGATTGAAGAGACGGGACTTACGGCAGCCGATGAAATGCTCTATCCTGAGAACTGGCGTTATATTGACGATCTCCTCTCCTATGTTGCGATTGGCGCACGTTCCGTAGAAGATCAGCATCACCGTATGACCGTCAGCGGTATGGATGTCCCTGCCGGAATGAAAAATCCGACGAGCGGCGACCTCTCGGTCATGTTCAATTCCGTCGTAGCGGCCCAGAGTAAGCACAACTTTATCTACCGCGGATGGGATGTAAACACAGACGGCAACGACCTTGCACATGTGATTCTACGCGGTGCTGTCAACAAGCACGGCAACTGCATTCCCAACTATCATTACGAAGACCTGATGCTGCTGCTTGAAATGTACGGCAAACGCGGTTTGAAAAACCCTGCTGCGATTGTCGATACCAACCACAGTAACTCCAACAAACAGTATCTGGAACAGATCCGGATCGCAAAAGAAGTCATGAACAGCAGAAAGTATAATCCTGAAATCCACACGCTGGTCAAAGGATTGATGATTGAAAGCTATATCGAAGACGGAAATCAGAAAATCGGTGCTGCTTCGCATATCTACGGAAAGTCCATCACAGACCCCTGTCTTGGATGGGAGAAATCTGAAAAGCTGATCTACGACATATACAATCTCTGCTGATCCTGACGGAAGTTTTCGTCTAGCCTTTTTTCAGCAAGGCAGGTTCTGTGCGATCTATAAGGATAATTATTTTAGCAATACATGCCTTATTACAAAAAGAGTGTTCAGATTCATCTTTTATCTCTGAACACTCTTCTTCTATTTCTTATTTTACTGTTGCCTGCTGTTTTCAGTTTCTCGGATGTGACTGTGCATATACACTTCGTACCCGCTCTACATTCAGATTCTGATATACCTGAGTTGTCGAGATATCAGAATGCCCCAGCATTTCCTGAACAGATTTCAAGTCTGCACCATTCTGTACCAGATGTGCAGCAAAGGAATGCCTGAGAGTGTGCGGCGTAATATCAGCATAAATGCCTGCCTTGCGTGCATACTGCTTAATCAGCTTCCAGAAGCCCTGTCTGCTCATCACTCCACCGGAACAATTAATAAATAAATATTCGCTCTCTGACTCCTTCAGGAGGAACACACGTCCATTCTCAAGATAATTGGCAATTGAAGTCCTGGCACTGTTCCCAAACGGAATCACCCGCTCCTTTTCACCGTCTCTGCAGATCACATAATTCATATTCAGGTTAATATCCCGCTGCTTCAGTGAGATCAGCTCTGACACCCGCATTCCTGTTGCATACAAAAGCTCCAGCATCGCCCGATCCCGCAGCTCCTTCGGCGTGGTTCTGGAGGGCTGTTCAAGAAGTCTGGCCACTTCCTCCATCGTCAGAACCCCCGGCATCTTTTTTTCAATATGTGGTGCCTTGATCTGCTCTGTCGGATCCGTTTCGATCTGTCTCTGATAATATATATAATGAAAGAATGCTTTCATAGATGCCACATTTCTCGACACCGTTGCCGTAGAAAGCCCCTGTTTCTCCAGATGCAGGATATAAGAATTCAAACTCGTAGCCGTCACATCTTCTATATGTTCCACACCGTGTTCTCCAAGATACCCCTCCAGCTTCTTCAAATCCCTCTGGTAGGAGCTTACCGTACTCTCCGATGCATTCTTTTTCTCAGTCAAATAACTGACAAACAGAGGTAACCCCAATTCCATATATGTTCTCCTCGCACTCCGAAATAATGTGGCTGTTCACACACTGCCAAAATGACAGGCAACTGACTGGCAGCAACGCTTCCCACCAGCTGTCGTATAAACAGTTACGAAATACTTTCTGAAAATAAGAGCAACAGAAACCATACTGATCCTGCTGCACATATGTAAGCGTATTATACGCAATTTTTCGTGCGAAAGCAACGAAAATTTCAAAAAAATATCCATCCCATTACAGTTCAGCCAGAT
>JAUNGL010000025.1:0-2421 GCA_030524665.1 Lachnospiraceae bacterium
AAAAATCGAAAACCTCTTGACTTTTCCCTACAAATAAACTACGCTGAATACAATTATTTTTATTTCCTTACACTTTAATGGGGGAAGAAAGGAGAACATAATGTACGCAGTATTTGATAACAGTTTAGTAACAGGCAATGATATGATCGATTCCCAGCATCAGGAGCTGATTCAGAAAATTAATGATCTGCTCAAGAGCTGTGAGACCTCCAGCGGACAGGTGACTGCCGTTAAGACTCTCGATTATCTGGCTGATTATACGGATTTCCATTTTTCGGCTGAGGAAAAGCTCCAGGAGGAGATTGGCTATCCGGGACTGGAAGAGCACAAAAAGCAGCATGAAGAGCTCCGCAAGGTGGTAGCTGAGCTTCACGAGATGCTCGTGGAAGAGGAAGGACCGTCCACTGCTTTTGTAGAGCGCGTTCAGAAGAATGTCATTGACTGGCTTTACAATCACATCAAGGTCTGTGATCGCGCGGTGGCTCAGTACAAGGCTTAATCCGCTACGCAGCTTTTCTGTTGAGTAATATTGAATTTCATTACATACGAAAACAGCAAAAGACAGGGATACTGCGATCTGCGTTGTCCCTGTCTTTTACTGTAGTTATCGATATATACCAATCGTGAACCACGCAGTATCGTACTGCGTTTCTTTTATTCTATTTTCGACCGGTAGAATTTCTGCAGCACGTAAAATGCCGGTTTTTTATACTTCTTATCCGCAGAGCAAAGCCCTTTCAGATTGTAGTAATCCTGCAGATTAGAAAGCCGTCTCGGACAGCGGAAATCATAGAAAATCCATGGAGTCATTCCTTTTACATAGTCTGTCTTTCCAAGCGTCTCCACCTGTTTTTCATAAATATATGCCTGACAATCCTCTGAGAATTTATCTGCTATGGTTCCTCTCTGCCCCGGTCTGGCATCTGCGCCAAACTCTGTGATGATGACCGGCTGATCCGGATCGCTGTTGGCAAGCATCTGCGGAAGCTTCTTAAATTCCGGTGTATACCACCCACAGTATTCGTTAATTCCGATAACATCCAGATATTCACACAGGCGGTCGCAGATCTTATTCTCTCTGCTGTCCACCAGACAGGCAGCAGATACCAGTCTTGCCGGATCATATGCATGTGCGGTTTTGGCAAGCTCGCTCATAAAGTTTAATCTTGCGTCGGTATCTGCGTTCTCATTTCCAATCGACCATATGATGACGCTTGCCCTGTTACGGTCACGGCGCATCAGCTCTAAAAGCTGGTTTTTGGCATCCGTCAGGGTTCCGCGGTTTGTAAATGCAATCGCCCAGTAGACTGGTATTTCCTCCCACAGCAAAATCCCAAGCTCATCCGCCAGCCTGGCCATATGCTCACTGTGCGGATAATGGGCCACCCTCATAAAATTACACCCCAGTTCCTTCGCAAGCATTATGTTTTCCAGACGCTCTTCCTGCGTAAGTGCTTTTCCGTTTTCCCGGCTTTCTTCGTGACAGCTGATGCCTCTCAGAAAAATCGGTTCTCCATTCAGATATATGCTGTTTCCCTTCACCTCCACAGTTCGAAACCCAACCCGGTCACAAACCACATCCGCTCCGAAACTTACAGTCACCTCATATAGCCGAGGATTTTCCGGAGTCCACAGCTCAGGCTGTGCTGCAATCCGGACAGAACCCTTTCCGCCTCTGACTGCAAGCTCCTGATGAATTCCCAGCTCGGGAATACGGATGGATGCCGTACCATCCAACACTTCCGAGGTATCCAGCTCTGCTTCTATTATATTCCGTTCAGAATTTCCCGGCTTCAGCTGGATATGAAAATCCCGGATGAATACCTTCGGCACACGGATCAGTTCAATATCACGGTATACACCGCCGTAATTGAACCAGTCCGTATTTTCCATCGGTACCTGTGTGCTTCTCCTGGTATTGTCGCAGGTCAGCAGAATCCTGTTTTCTCTCTGCAGCAGCTCTGTGATTTCAAAGTAAAATGGGGTGGAGCCTCCACGGTGCATACCGACATACTGTTGGTTCAAAAATACACGGCAAACATAATTGGCCGCACCGATTTTGAGAAATACCCGCTCCGACGCTGCCAGCTTCTCATACCAGAATTTTCTGGTAAACACAAAGCTGCCCTCATACAGCATATATGCCTCCTTCTGCAGGTTCCAGCAGCACGGCAGCTTCATCTTCGGCCATTCATCAAAAGAAAAATCCACCGGTAAGCTTCTTCCTTCCTCATCCTCATATATTTCTTTGTACCATTCAGCCCTCAGGCAGGTATCATACTGATCTACGCCATACCCCCAATATCCGTTCAGAGATTCTTTTGTTCTACCGCTGTCATAAATCATCGTCTGATACCCTGCATTTCTGCCCTCATATTTTGCCGTATAATCCTCCAAATGCATTTCCTGCTGAAAATTTCC
>JAUNGL010000025.1:2521-30444 GCA_030524665.1 Lachnospiraceae bacterium
GGGCTTTACAATTCTGCAGCACCCTCAATTCTTTATTTCCAGCAAGCCGTCAGAATGGAATGTGCCTCCATTTCCATCCGGCACGCTTTACCATCTGCCAATAGCTCAAATTTCTGTTGCCTGTCTGTCTGATTCATCACAACCAGCACCATCTCTCCATCCGGATTGCGAAATGCGCAGCACTCCAGATTCTGAGTATATCTTGTGGTAAGCAGCCGTCTTGCCCCCGGCTTTATGAATCTGCTGAAATGACCGATATAATAATAAGACAGCTTTACGTCAAGAATTTCTTTTTCTGTGTCATACATCACAGGTGCATCGCAAAAATTCTTTACGTGATTCGGTCCTCCCTGCTCATCCAGAAGTATATTCCAGTCAATGAATGCATTCATTCCTGCATTCAGATCTCCGATCAAAGCGTGGCCGTAGGATTCCGCAAAATCTGCCTGGTTCCGTTTGGAAAATCCGGAATATTCTACACACCCTTCTGTAAAGATCAGCTCCTTATCCGGATACCGCTCCCGGACCGTCTGCAAAGCCTCAAAATGATCGCCGGAATACCAGTGAAACGCAATGCCCTGAATTGCCCTGCCGGCTTCTTCATCAGCCAATGTTCCCTTTGTCCGTTCAAGAATCAAATCCTTATTATGATCCCACATATTCAGCTTTACATGCCCATAACCAGCTTCATCCAGCCGCCTTCTGAGGTATTCACAGGCAAAGAGCCGCTCTTCCTCCGCCGTAAAAATACAGGAATCCCACTTCTGCACCGCCGCCGGTTCATTCTGCAGAGTCAGACGCGAAATGGAAATTCCCTCTTTCTGATATGCCTCCACATACTTTACCATGAGCTTTGCCCATGCATCATAATATTCTTTTTTCAGCTTGCCTCCATGATTCATCTCGCCATTCGTCTTCATGAAGGCTGGCGGACTCCAGGGTGATGCCAGAAGCTGAACTTCCGCATCCTTTTCAAGCACAGCGTGAATAAACGGAATGAGATACGCGCGGTCTCCCTCTATTGAAAATGTTGCCAGCCCGGCATCGCCTTCCTCGACGTAGCTTCTGTTTCCCAGAGAAAAATCACAGCTCTGAATATGAGTCCGGCAGATATGATAGCTGCTGCTGCCCGGACCGAAGTACAGCTTCAGCAGCCTCTCCCTGTTTTCGCCACTCATTTTGCTCCATACATAAGCCGATGCTTCTGTCAGTGCCCCGCCGAAACCAAGAATTTCCTGCCGTACCTCCTCCGGATATATCTTGATCAGAGACATCTCAGCTCTGGGACGGTCCACAAATTCCCGGACCGTCCTCTCATATCGTTTTTCAGCATTCGTCGTATAGATATTGATAGACATGGTTATTTACCTGCCAGCTTTTCTCTGTTTTTTTCCATCTTTTCATTATAAATCTTGATAATAGCATCAAAGTTATTATCTGCTCTGAACTGCTTGTGATCCTCCAGAACCTTATCGAATGCAGCATCATCACCGGAACGAATCAGGCTGGTCAGTGTCGTATACCAGTTCGTTTCAATTGCACTCAGGCTTCTTGCCTCCGCAGTACCCTGATCCGGTTTGATGTTCTCGATCACAAACTGTGACTTCAGTTTTCCTTCGCCCCACTCCTGCATCTGTAATGTAGATTCCGGTTTATCTGCAGCGAGATAATCGTAACGGTCATGACCAAATACAATGAACTCAGACAGACGGTAGGTCTTCTTAAAGGCATCGTTGTCGTTCATCTGCATATCCTTTACTTCCGGAAGCAGCTCATACAATCCGTCACTGTTGATTTGGTACGTCTCACCCTCAACACCATACTTGCAGAGAATACCGCCTTCCTCAGAAATCAGATAAGTAAAGATTTCAATTGCCTTGATCGGGTCCTTGCAGTCCTTTGTGATATAGTTGATCATCCATCCGGACAATCCGGCCTGTGCCAGTGTCGGTGCATTGCCTACCGTGCTCTGCGGGCCGTCGATCGCGATGTACTCTGCATCCGGATGACTGCTTCTCCAGATCTGGAGCGGGCCGGAACGCTGCGGTGTACCGCCGATGAACAGGCACGCGTATTTTCCGGCTTTGATCTTATCCTCGTAAGCAGTACCGTCATCAGAGAAGTTATCATCACTGATATATCCCTGACGGTATGCCTGATTCAGTGTCCTGATCCATGTCAGATAATCCTCATCCATATTTCTGTCATACCAGGTGCCGTCCTCATTCTCAACCGGAACTCCCAGGAAATTCTGCAAATCTGCTTCCAGAGAGCCTGCGCTGTCTGTCATGGAGTGGGAACCAAACGGAATGACATCGGGATATTTTTCCTTGATCTGTCCCAGCACATCGAGGAACTGCTCCGGAGTTCCCATCTCCGGCTCGCCAAGCTCTTCATAGATATCCTTGCGGATTGCAAATGCGGTAGAAGCCTTCAGCTGACCGCTGTCATAGTCTGCCTGTCCATTGGAATAATCCGGATATCCGTACGTATTTCCATCATCCAGACGGAACCAGTTCAGCGTATCCTGTGCTGCCACCTGATAAAAATACGGATCATACTTATCTGCCAGCGCATTCAGAGGCAGTGCCCATTTTGCAGCAGAATTTGCTGCGGAGGAGCTTGCATCCAGAATCGTAATGATATCCGGCATCTCACCGCCTGCGAAGAAGGTATTCAGCTTCGTATCATCACCTGTAATAAATTTCACGTCAAGGTTCAGATCCTCTTTGATCTTCCTGGTAACTGTATCTGTACCCCAGTCTGTATTCCACCAGTCAGCATTTACATACCAGGTCAGCTCCGTATTTTCCTTTTTGTCCAGCTTCCACGCCGGAGTGGATTCATCCAGCTCATAACGGTCAGAGGTCAGCTCCGGAAGCTCACCGGATTTCTTTCCGTCATTCTCTTTTCCACCGCCACCGCAGCCTGTCAGTACAGTACTTACAGCCAGAGCGCCTGTAAGCACTGCCGCACACATTTTCACGTTCTTTTTCATAATTGTCCTTCCTTTCTTTATATCTGGCGGCCGCACGGGGCAGCCGCAGAAATTATATTTTCTCATGATTCCCAGACACATTCTCTGACCGTTGTTCCCGGTCATAAAGATCCCCGGGAGGTATCACCAAACAGTAATTACTCCTTGACCGCTCCCAGCATCATACCGGAGACAAAATGTTTCTGAAGCAGCGGATAGATCAGCAGGATCGGTACCGTCGTTACTACGATTGTAGCCAGCTGCACACCTCTTGCCGTGGACTCGACCACAACACCAGTCGGATTTCTCATGGAGGAAAGCTGCTGTTGTACAATAATCTCGTATAGCTTCATCTGCAATGGATACAATGCCTGATTTGTCACATACAGCTTTGCGGTCATAAAGTCATTCCACTGAGATACCCCATGAAACAGTGCAATCGTAGCCAGCGACGGTTTGGACAGCGGCAGAATGATCGTCAGGAAAATTCTCCATGTGCCTGCGCCGTCAATCTTTGCAGACTCTTCCAGAGAACCCGGTACCTGCCGGAAAAAGTTCATCAGAATGACCATATCGTAGTAGCTGAACAGTGCCGGGATAATATACACCATAAAGTTGTCCAGCAGTCCCAGAGACTTGATCAGCAAGTAGGTCGGGATCATACCTCCTGAAAAAAACATTGTAATCACACCCATGACCGTGTACAGCTTTCTTCCTCTCAGATAGGTCTTGCTCATACCGTATGCCACCATAGAGCAGAAGAATACATGGCAGACAACGCCGATCACAGTCTTCAGAACAGAGATCAGAAAGGCACTCCAGATACTGCTGTCCTGAAATACGGCACGGTAATTGTCAACAGAAAATTCCTTCGGCCAGAATACACTCTCACCGCTTGCCACTGCTGCCGCACTGCTGAAGGAATTCACTACTACATTCCACAGCGGAAAAACAATGATGACCGTGACAAGCACCAGCAATATCACATTCACCGTATCAAATACTCTGTCCCCGCTTAATATCTTTTTTCTTTTTTCCATAACAGGCCTCCTACAATACTGACTGATCATTCAACTTGCTGGTCAGCTTATTGGCAATCACCAGAAGGATGACAGAAACAATGGAAACTCCAAGACCGGCAGCCGTAGCATAAGAGAAATCACCCTGTGAAAGACCCATGCGATACACATAAGAGTTGATAACTTCCGCCTTTGCCTGGTTCTGAGTATTCATCAATACCAGAGTCTGATCCAGATTGGAATTCAGCAGGCCGCTGATCGTCAGGATAAAGTTCAGGCTGATAATCGTCTTCATCAGAGGAATCGTGATGCTCCAGACCTGTCTCAGCCTGCTGGCCCCATCGATCCGGGCCGCCTCATAATAAGTCGGATCAATACCCGCCATCGTGGCAAGGTACAGGATCGTACCCCATCCGGTACTCTTCCAGACATCCGAGAGCACTGCGATCCACCAGTACTTGTCCGCGTCCAGCAGAATATTTTTACCTTCCTTAATAATGCCAAGCCCCATCAGAATCTGATTGAACATACCTGTCGTGGAAAGCCAGGTGATCAGCATACCGCCGAGTACGATCCACGAAAGGAAGTGCGGCATATAGGAGATAGTCTGTACGATCTTCTTAAACGGACCATCCTTCAGCTCATAAATCATGATAGCCAGAATGATCGGCGCAATAAAACCAATCGCCAGCTTCAAAAGACTGATTCCCAGCGTATTGACAACAGACTGCCAGAAATACTTATCACTGAGTATAATTCTGAAATTCTCAAATCCCACCCATTGAGCGCTGTCCAGCGTATCTACCACCGTATAATTCTGGAATGCAATTTTCAATCCATAAATAGGTATGTAATTGAACACGATCATAAAGATAATCCCGGGCAGCACCATCATCTGCAGCGGAATCTGATTCTTAAAATCAACAAACCATTGTTTGGTCCGGATTCCCAGAGATTGTTTTTGAACTTTCGAACCCTTTTTCTTCATTTTTTCCCTTTCCTGCAGCACATATAACCATGCTGCATATGAATCTTCGTTTACTTTTACCTTTGCGCTGATATCGATATCGAAACGTTTTTATTTTGTACGTCGATATTAACATATAAAAACGTTTCTTGCAAGTACTTTTTATTCTTTTTTCATCATTTTTTTATAAGAAAATCATTATTTTAATAGATTCGTTTTTATTTATTGCTCGTTTTTTTCTTTTATTGCGTGCATTTTGCACAATTATTCGTCTATTTTTACAGCTCATTCGCTCTGAATTGTTGCATATTTCACAAATCCATTCTGGCAGACCGCAAAAAGCAAGAACCACTGTCCGCTCCTCTTCCTAACATCTTTTTATTTCTGCTTTCTGTAAATTGTAGATTTTTTACAAAGTACTGGATTTTTTATTCTTTTTACTGTATGATATATGAGATATGATAGATAGAAACGATTAGAAAATTGACTTAAAAATTTTATGAGGTGTATCAATCATTATGGAAAAAGTAACTATAAAAGATGTTGCACGGGAGGCCGGCGTAGCAATTTCTACCGTTTCAAATGCACTGAACAACTCAGATCTGGTGAATGAAGATACAAAAGCAAGAATTCTGGCAATTGCAGAGCGTATGAATTACGTGCCCAATCTCAGCGGACGCTGCCTGAAATCCGGAAAAAGTTATATGCTGGGTTTTCTTACCTCCAGTATCGGAGGCGACTACTTTACTGTTCTGCTGGAAGCCATGAGCAGCCAGTGCAGCGATCTTGGTTATACCTTAAATATCCTGACCAGCAGAGACAGCCGCGTCATAAAGAGCCAGATTTTAGGAAAACGTTTCGATGGGATTTTCATCTTTCAGGGTGAGCGAATCAAAGCGGAAGAACTGGAGCTTTTAGAGAAGCATCATATCAAAACCGTACTTCTCGATCGCGCTTACAAAAGTTCCAATATCGGCAGTGTTGTTTTCGACTCTTATTATGCAGGGTATACGACTACGAAATACCTGATTAATCTCGGTCACAAAAAAATCGGTTTTATTGAAGGGGCCTCCGATGTATACGACAGTCTCGAACGTAAGCGCGGGTTTATGGATGCGATGGCGGAGTATCATCTTCCAGTCAGAGAGGATTACATCCTGAATGGCTATTTTGAAGAGCTGCTAACCTACAATGTCGTCAACGTATTCTCCAGAAACCGCAAGTGCGAAATGCCTGATGCTTTCATTGCCGGAAATGACAGCAGCGCCATCGGCTGCATCAAGGCATTGACTGATTTGGGCTACCGTGTTCCCGAAGATATCAGCGTCATCGGCTTTGATGATATCAGCATTGCACAGTATTTTACTCCGAAGCTTTCGACCTTCAGGAATCCGATCAATCTGCAGGGAATCACCGCTGCAAAGATGCTGGTTGACATGGTTGAAAACAAAAATGAGGGCACGATCCAGCTGCTGCAGGGAAAACTGATTCCAAGAGATTCCGCTGCCGCCATGCTGAATGGTTAAATATTGCTGCCATCATGCTGAGTCATGAAATATCGCTGCCGGCAGCAGAGATTTCATGATTCTGTCTGCCGTATCCATTGCTCTTTCAAAAAAGCACCGCAAAAAGCGGCACGCATACAGGCTCTGGTATCCGACAAATCATTTCTGATACCATACACTGCAGCTGCCGCAATTTTGCGGGGTCCTCTTCCCTGATATGTTCCTTGTATGATTACATATTTATTAATAATTCTCAGCCTTAATCTGGAAATAGCTCTGCGGATGCGCACATACCGGACATACTTCCGGGGCTTTCTTACCAATGCAGATATGTCCGCAGTTCGAGCATTGCCAGATCACATCTCCATCCCTCGAGAAGACAAGCTCATTCTGCACGTTAGCAAGCAGCTTGCGGTAGCGCTCCTCATGCTCTTTCTCGATCTTTGCCACTTCCGCAAACAGGAAAGCGATCTCATCAAAACCTTCCTCCTTCGCTTCTTTCGCGAATCCGGCATACATATCTGTCCACTCGTAATTCTCTCCATTCGCAGCCTCTACCAGATTTTCTGCTGTTGATCCGATGGAACCACCATTCAGAAGCTTATACCACATCTTGGCATGTTCCTTCTCATTCGCTGCTGTCTCCTCAAAAATCGCAGCAATCTGTACGTAGCCATCCTTTCTCGCCTTGCTTGCAAAATATGTATATTTATTTCTGGCCTCGGACTCGCCGGCAAATGCAGTTCTCAGGTTCTCTTCTGTCTTTGTTCCCTTTAATTCTTTCATATCTCTGCCTCCATTTTTAATTTTCTGAAATTAATATTAATAATTATTACTATTTTAGTATAACACATATTCCGATTTTGTCAATCATATTTTGAAACAAAATAGAGATCATATTTTTCTATAAAATAGAGAACTTTTCTGCACGACTGAACTGTAAAGCGTTACACACAAGGCCTGTTTGTCGATCCCGGAAAAAAAGGTATCCGCCGGGATGGTCGGATACCTTTTTCTGATTTATGTAATCGGCCAGCATCCTGCTCAGATGCCGCCCTTCTATTATTCCTGCAGCACTCCATCCATAAACCCAATAATTCCTGCTTCTACTTCATCTTTGATTGCCGCATAGTTATGGATCTCATGCCTGTAGCCGGAATATACCTTCGTTTTTACAGTATGTCCTGTCCTGCACAGCCAGTTCGTCACCTCATAGATTCCCTGTCCATACTCGCCCACCGGGTCCTGATCTCCGCCGATATTATAGATTGGGAGCTGCACAGGCACTTTTTCTGCCCACCCTGTTCCTGTGATTGCACTCATCATCTGGGTAAAATAATACATTGACTGGTTCGTTGTCGGCTTCGTGAATGCGTCAAACGGGTCTGCCGCATGATCGCGCTGTACATACGGGTCCGCACAGATCCACTCATTCCCGATGCTGACCTCACCGCAGCGCTCGCACATCCAACCCATCAGGGATGCAGTAAATGCTGCGTCCGATTCTTTTCCCCGTCCGGCTGCCACTGCCTTCCCCAGCGCTTCCTCCGTCTCCTTTGCGCCGCGGAACACTCCTGCCGTCCCGCAAATCGTGATTCCTGCCAGATCCTCTCCGTATTTTGCGGCGTAATCTCTCACAATAAAGGAACCCATGCTGTGACCGAAGAGGAAATACGGCAAATTCGGATATTTCTCACAAACCAGTTCCTTCAGCCTGTGTTCATCCTCCATCATCGTATGGAATCCCTGATCCCCCCAGTCACCCCATGTATCATTTTCCATTGCAGTCTTTCCATGACCTACGTGATCATCGGCTGCTACGATATACCCGGCGTCCAGAAATTTCACAATCATATGCAGATATCTTCTGGAATGTTCACCAAATCCATGAACTACCTGCACAATTCCCTTCGGCTTTGCCGCTGGAACATAAATCCATCCATACACCGTATCACGCTCGTTAAAAGATTGAAAATTAATCTCATGCAGCATAAAAATTACCTCCATCTTCTTTATATTCTTCAAAAAATCTGATAGTTTCATTATACTATGCCGCTGCATATTTGTCTATTTTTCCTGATAATTCTCGATCCATTCTTTTAATTCCTCTGCTTCTTCCTTCGTAATTTCCATGTCATTCAAATATACTGTCCGCATGGCAACGAAATTGGATATTCCTGATAATATCGCTCCTGCCGCCGCCAATACCTGCCCGATTCTCAGAACAGATACTTGTGACTGTTCCTGAGGAATAAAAATAACTGCACAAACAAAAATTACAATCGCAATAAAATAAAACGCCAATGAAAGTCCTAATGTAATAATGTAAAGGCATTTATAATCTTTCGCAGTAATGCCTGATTTCTTTTCTGATTTCAAAATATTTTTCTTCATTCTCTTACCTCTTTCCCAAATCTACGCACGCCAAAGACCATATGGAAATTTTTTCCATTAAAAAAGCAGCCTGCATCATAGCGGCTGCTTGCAATTTCAAAAATATTTTTTCCGTTTAACCATATAAATAAAGTTAACCGAATAATACCAGTTCTCTGCGATAACCGATATCGGCTCAAATATTTCTTTTCATACAATTTTCCCATTCGATTTACAATACAATTTTCAGACAGCAAGTCATATACACCTCTTTTCCAAAGGATATTTCTGATATGTTATCATACTTTCCCCCAAATGCTCAATCGGTATATTCTGTTTTCATTATACCCATTTTTCCACAAGCTGTATATCAAAAAACAGCAAAACAATCAACAGTTAGAGGAAAGAAGAAGAAAAGCTGCAGCCATTTTTCATGACTGCAGCCCTTCCATATCATACTTTATTCATTCTTTAGTTTCCTGTTTCAAACTATACTGCAACGGTGCAGGCAATGCATGAATTATCGTTTTTGCACACCTTACTCTGCATAATATGCATCCAGATATTTCTGGAAGATTGCCAGCATGTCGCTCAGGCCATATGCTTCCAGGTCTTTCTGGAACTGTTCCCAGTCACTGTCATCGAATCCGTTCATCACCCAGTCAGACTTTGCGGCATTGATCGTCTTCGTGATGTCTGCCTGCAGGTTGGAAAGTTCTTCCGTATCCTCTGCGCTCATAAATACGTTCGGATATACGTACTGTGTATTCATATCCGGTGTATAGATATCCTTAATCCAGTCAAGACGGTACTGTGCGTCATCCGGGCAGGTTACATACACATCATAGTATTCATCCAGTACTGCCAGCGGTCCGCCGACACATTCTGCTTCACGTACTTCGACTGGTGATGCATCACCGAGCGGTGCATGCTGCAGCATCTGCTCGCCATTCTCATTCTCACCCAATTCAAAGATATCGAAATCGTCATCCTCGCCGTAGGTACCCCAGTTATTCTGCGGAGACTGGAACGGATCATACATCTGATCCAGCCACTCGCAGACAAGCTCCGGATCCTCTGCGACTGCTGTTACTACGCAGCGTCCGCGGTCATATCCGCTCGTAAAAGAGCCATTCTGCGGTGTGATATTTCTGGTATCCGCGGTCAGTGCCGGAAGCGGAACCCAATCCTGCAGGTTGTCAATGTTTGCCACATCCCAGCTGAAGCATACGCCGTAACGGCCTGATTTTCCTTTGGATACGTAGGTGGACCATTCCTGTGTAAATGCTTCCGGATCAATCAGGTCCTGCTCATACAGAGAGTGCAGCCACTGCATACCCTTTTTGAAGCCTTCCTGTGTTGCGCTGCAGATGACCTGCTTGTCATCTGTGACTGCGATATGTCTTCCTCTGTCCGCATCGCCATAGCCCTCTCCGAAGCCGTTGATCAGGATCGCCGGATCCTGGTCCCCGTCGTTCATGATAAAGGACATCGGGATAATGCTTCCTTCAATCCCAAACTCCGCCTGCAGCTTGTCGGCATTATCACGAAATGCAATCAGCACCTGTTCAAATTCATCTACTGTCTCCGGAATCTCCAGTCCGAGGAAATCCAGCCACTTCTTATTAATAAAGCTCATATCTCCGATTGTCTGGATTGCCGTTTTCTCAGCACCGAGCTGCTCAATCCACGGCAGGGAATAAATGTGTCCGTCCGGCGCAGTTGTCATTGCGCGGTATTCCGGATATTTTTCAAATACGGCGCTCAGGTTCGGCATACAGGAATCAATGTACTCCTCCAGCGGAATGATTGCCCCCTGCTCTGCATATCTCAGAAGGTCGCTGTCACTGAAGCCTGCAGAAAATACGAAGTCAGTAATTGAATTGATATTTGCCATGTTGAGCTTAATTTTATCGCTCCACTGGTCAGACTGGATGGCCGTCCATTCAATCTCTACGTTGGTCTGTTCCTGCAGTCTCTTGAAAATAGTACGGTTGTTCGGATTTGACTCCGTGTTGGCCGGATAGCTGATCATACCGGTCAGTGTGGCTGTCTCCTCAAGCGGGAAAACAGACCCCTCTGCTGCCATGCTGCTCATCGAAAATGAAGCTGCCATGCTTGCTGCCAATGCAGCGGTTGTAATGCGTTTTACAAGTTTCCTGTTCATAACTGGAATCTCCTTCCTTAAATTTATTTTTATTTTTTAGTTGCATTGAATCATCAGCCCTTGACGGAACCTGCCATAATACCACTGTCAAAGTATTTCTGGAAGAATGGATACATCACGATCAACGGCAGGCTGGATACGATGATCGTCGCATATTTCAGCAGTTCTGCAAGCTGTGCCCGCTCTGCTGTACTCTGCATGTCTGAAATCATACCGGATTCCGGCTGGTTCTGGATCAGGATGGAACGAAGTACGAGCTGCAGCGGCTGCTTTGCGGAATCATTCAGATAAATCATTGCATCGAAATAACTGTTCCACATCGCTACAAACTGCCACAGTGCGAGTACTGCGATCACCGGAGTACATACAGGAAGCATGATTTTGAAAAAATACAGGATCTCCGTGGCCCCGTCTACACTGGCAGCCTCCTTCAGTTCTGCCGGAACACCCTGATAATACGTTCTGGCAATGATCATATTCCAGACACTGAACGCGCCCGGGAGAATGACTGCCCACATACTGTCAAGCAGGTTCAGCTGGCTGATCAATAAGTAAGTCGGGATCAGGCCTCCTCCGAAAAACATCGTGATCACAAAGATGATATTGAAAAATCCTCTTCCTTTAAAATCCGGCCGTGACATCGGATAAGCTGCCAGCAGCGTGATCGTTACGGACACGACCGTGAATATCAGCGAGTAGACTACTGCATTCTTAAAACCAATCCAGATCTGCTGATTACTCATGACACGCTGGTAAGCAGTCAGCGTCCATTTGCTGAAGTCAAACGTAATCCCTTTATTCTGTAACGTAATCGGATCCATAAAGGATGCCACGACAATGTACACCATAGGAACGATGATCGCTACTACGAACAATCCAAGCAGTACATAGCCTGTCATCAATAATGCCTTATCCTGAAAGGAATATCTGGCAAATCTGCTTTTCTTTTTCATTGCTGTGCCTCCTTTATAATCCCTTGCCGTCATTCATTTTGGCAACGATCTTGTTGACCGCAATCAGCAAAATGACATTGATTACAGTATTGAATAATCCGACAGCGGTAGAAAAGCTGTAGTCACCGTCCAGAAGGCCCTTCTTATATACATAAGTAGCAATAATCTCAGAGCTTCTCAGATTCAGGTCTGTCTGTAACGCATACGCTTTTTCAAAACCGATACTCATGATATTACCTGCCTGCAGGATAAACTGAATCACGACCATATCCTTAATGGCAGGCCACTCAACAGCCTTGATCTGCTGGAAGATGTTCGCGCCGTCGATCACCGCTGCTTCCTTCAGATCCTGACTCGCATTTGACAAGGCTGCCGTGTACATGATCGATGCCCAGCCCGCGCCCTGCCAGATGCCGCTTGCAATATAAATCGTACGGAATGCCTCAGGCATCGTCATGAAGTTGATCTGCGTACCGAGCAGCAGATTGACCGGGCCGGTAACCGAGAGAAAGATACGGACGATACCGCAGAGTACGATGACCGATACGAAGTTCGGCATGTAGAGTACCAGCTGGATTTTCTTCTTGATCCCTGTACTCTGAATCCGGTTCAGCAGGAAAGCCAGCAAAATCGGAATCGGAAATCCCCACAGTAAACCATAAATACTCAGCTTCAGCGTGTTCGCGAGATAAAGCATAAAATCCGGTGAGGAAAGAAACCGCTCAAAATATTTGAGCCCTACCCATTCGCTTCCCCAGATTCCCTTGAAGGGATTGTACTTCTGAAAGGCAATGAGGATGCCTCCCATAGGGATGTACTTAAAAACCACGGTCAGAGCCAGTGCCGGCAGCAAGAAAATCAGATACAGCTGCCAATGCTGCTTCAGATAGACCATAGTATTATGTACATTGCCCTTTTTCCTTTTGACCGCCCCTGCCGGGGTGACAGCAGAATTCGCTTTCATATTCTCCTCCTTTTTTCTTTTTGAAATGTTCGCTTTGATTTTACATTTACACTTTACTTCATGGCCTTTCGTTCTTTACTCGGTAGTGCATTTGTAAAATCTCCGTTCGTGTTTCATGACTAGACTATACCAAACAAATAAACATATGTCAACCCATTATTTTGTAAATGCACTACTTTTTTTACATTTTCCTTCTCTTTTTCTTTGTTTTGCACATTTAATGTAAAATCCTCGCCGTTTTTTCGTCCTGATTCCTGTGCATTCATTACAATTTTCTTCCCATTTTTACATTTTTACATTTGACACACAGTAAAAAAAGCAGTATAATCAAGTCAGTAATCAAATACCCCGCTGCAAGCAACGGTGTATTTGACCCTCGCGGCATCTACGCTCCGCTTCGGTCGGTGCTAAGCGTGTGCCACTGGCACACAGCACCGCCAAATATCCGCACAAGTGCGGCTACTTGGCTCGTTGCTCGCGGGAATAAATAGAACAAGGAGGATGATCATGGCAGGACGGGTAACGATACAAGACATAGCCGATGCACTCGGTGTCTCAAGAAATACAGTCTCCAAGGCGATCAATAATACAGGAATCCTCGCTGATTCCACAAGAGAAAAGATCTTACAGAAAGCAATTGAAATGGGATACAAACAGTTTTCCTATGTGACGCTTGCAAATCCAACCGCAGCTTCCGCCAAAACGGGACTCACTCTTTCTTCAGGAACTTCAGGCGGCATCGCGGCAGCTTCTGCTTCGAATGGCCCACAGAGCTTTGGCGTTCCTGAAGCGCAGGGAAAAACAGGTGGTATGATTGCGTTATTTACTACCAAACCATTGGGGAACTCGCACTTCGCTTCCACAATGGTAGACAAATTTCAGAGAGAGATTTCCTGTCTCGGATACAATCTCACGATGCACCGTGTCAGCCAGAACAATCTGGAGCAGATGACGCTCCCCAACGCATTTAATAAGGAAATGACAGATGGAATCATCTGCTTTGAAATGTTTTATCCAGCCTACAGTGATATGGTATGCGAGCTTGGCCTCCCGGTGCTGTTCGTAGATTCTCCGGCCAGCATCTGCAACAGTACGCTGAAGGCAGACCGCCTTTTGATGGACAACCGCTCCAATATCTATGCATTTGTGAATGAGATGGTTTCCAGAGGCAAAAAACGAATCGGATTTATCGGAGAATACCTCCACTGCATGTCCTTTTTTGAACGCTATATGGCTTATCGCGAGGCCCTGTCCATGCTCGGTATCCCCTGTCAGGAGGAGTTCTGTATCATCGGAAACAACAATGCAAGCAGTCCCTATCCCACTACGGAAGATTATCAGGCGTATCTGATGGAACAGTTCCGGAGTCTGAAGGAGCTGCCGGATGTCTTTATCTGCGCGAATGATTTCGTGGCGATCGACACACTGCAGGTATTCCGGAAGCTTGGCATTTCCGTTCCGGGCGACGTATACCTGTGCGGATTTGATGATTCTCCGGAATCCCGGGTGATCACCCCGCCGTTGACCACGATTCACATCCACAGCCAGATTATGGGATTCTCCGCTGTCCATCTGCTGATTTCCCGCATCCGCGAACCGTCCCTGAACTACCGGACGATTTACACGGAAACTTCCATGATCTACAGGGAATCGACCGGGGATTGATACACCATATAGCTGAGCTTTTCCAAACATATCAGGAGGAATGAATATGCATACACTTTTACAGCCGGATAACCCGGTAATGTCATTTATCACACGAATTACTTACAGCGTATATCTGAACATTCTCTGGTTCATCTGCTGTATTCCGATTGTCACAGCAGGAGCTTCTACCACGGCTCTGTTCTATGTGACCCTGAAAATGGCAGACAATGAAGAGGGGAATATCACCAGACAGTTCTTTCACGCATTCCGCGGGAACTTCAGACAATCCACCAGAGTCTGGCTGATCATGCTCGCCGTCGGGATTGCACTCCTGTTTGATGGTTATGTATTTTACCATATGCGGTTCGAAAATGCTTTCTGGACGATCGGAACTGCCATTTTCATTGTGGCCGCTGCCGCATACCTGATTGTCTCTATGTATATCTTTCCTCTGATGGCCCGCTTCGAGAATACCACCCGGGCCATGTTCCTGAATTCCATCGTGATCGGAATGCGTTTTCTGCTGTGTACCGCAATGATGGCAGTGATTTATTTTGCAATGCTGGTCATTATCATCCGTTTCTTTACACCGGCGGTGATATTCGGAGAGGGCTTCTGCGCGTTTCTGTGCTCCTTCCTCCTGACCGGGATTCTGAAACGTTGTGAACCGCCTGCCGCAGAAGAAGCTTCCGAAGAAGATCCCGAATTGAACAAGGAGCTTGCATAGAATGGGGAAGGCTATGGCTATGAAACACAAGAATCCGGAAATGAACGAAAAAGATCATAAGAGCCCGGAGTCATTCACAGAAAAAGAAAAATGGAACGTCATGAATACAACAAGCCGGATACAGTATCTCTGGGATTATTACAAACTGCCGCTGGTTGTGCTCTGTATTTTCATCTATATCATTAGTTACATGGCATATAAACACTATACCCGCAAAGAACCTCTCCTGTACGCTTCCCTGATCAACGTAGCAGCCAGTGAGTCTCTGACACAGCAGCTCTCAGATGGATATCTGGAACACATCGGTGCAGATACAGACAGGACTTCGTGTACGCTCTACACAGGATGGTATCTGACCGGGGATGCTGCCAGCGAATATTTTGAATATACTTATGCGACCAGAATGAAGGTGCTGGCATCCATCGACAGTGAACAGCTCGATATCGTATTGATGAATCAGGAAGCCTTTGATGCATTTGCCCAAAGCGGATATCTGTCCAATTTGGAGGAGCTGCTCAGGGAATATCCTGATCTGTATGAATCAGTACAGCCTTATCTGGTCATGAATCTCGAAATCCTCGAAGATAATTCATCGGAACTGCTGCTTGATTCCTCATTGGAATATGAGTCCACGACCACAGAATACCCGATGGCAGTGGATCTCTCCAAACTTGGACTTATGAAACATGCAGGCTTTCAGGACAGTGTGTACTTAGGTATCATCGGAAACAGCCCGCGCATGGATGCGGCTGCGGCGTATCTGCGGTATCTTATTTCCGAATGACGGTACGCTTTCCCTTGTCCCCGCTGCTCTCTCTGCAAGGCCAAGCTCTGTCAGAAGCGCCTGCCGCAAAAATTGTATCGGTGCAGTTTCTTTCTCAGGGGTCAATAAATTGCATGACAAGATGAAGGCATTGTCCTCCAGGGGGAGGTTCCGGTCTACATCGGTGCTCATATATCCGGAACTGTCCTGACGGTCGATAGCCAGACAATTATCCTGCAGAATTCGGTAGCTTACCTCATAAAAATCAGGTACAATCTGCCAGTTGACATGAATATTTTGTCTCAGAACCGCCCGGTACAGAGGCAGGAAAAATGTTTCCGGCTGTCCCATAACCATGAGAGTCTGACCATCCAGATCCTGGAGCGTCAGGCTTTTTTTGTGTATCAGAGGATGGGTGACAGAAAGGAGCAAAGTGAGAGGATCCCGGCGTAAAGGAGTTCGGCGGTAGAAGGAGCATGGGCGCTTTGACAAAGGAAGCTCCAACGTCCTGGGAAAATCAGCGGCTCGTAAGTCACCCATATCAGCAGCTTCTGTCTCCACCAGAACCCCAGCTTCCAAAATGCCCTCCTCCAGCTTTTGGACGATCTCATCCGCCGTCATCAACACAATATCCACCGGGATGCCGGAATAGGTCTCAGTGAAACGCTGGATCGCAGTAAGCACCTCCGGTGCGTAACATGGAGTAATGGAACGACTGACTCCGATATGAAGCGTACTTTCTGAACGGATACAGCCACGCATGGCGTTGTTCAGTTCATAGTAAGAACGAAGAACCGGCTGGGCTCTGTCATATAAAATTTCCCCGGCCGGCGTCAGAGCAAGCCGGTTGTGCTGATTCTCAATCAGGCGAATGCCGTAGGTCTGCTCCAGCATCTGCACAGACTGACGCATAGCCTGTCTGGAAATGAAACATTTTCTTGCGGCTTCCGTATAATTCAGTGTCTCACAGAGTGTCGAAAAATACGATAAATGTGCGATATCCATAAGATGATTCTCCTGTCTCAAAACGCAAGGAATACTTGCTTTATAGGCAGATTATAAGTCCTTTTGGGCAGTCTGTAAAGGTGGTAAACTGAAACCGCAAAACAGGAAGATTGAAAATGTTACTGGACACGTAGTGAATAGGTAACTCAAAATTGTCACTGAGCACACAGTGAACAGGTAACTTAAAATTATAGGTAAAGCCAGCGTTATTCAAATTGAAGGCTGGCTATCCGAAAAGGGGGAAAAGTACAAAATGAAGAACTCAAAGGAATTATCCAGACGTTCCTTTCTGAAGGGAGCGGCAGCATTCGGAATGACCACGGCAGCCGGAGCCATGTTTGGTCTTGGAACAGGAAAGACGGTGAAGGCTGAAGAGACCGTTTACACACCTGGTGCCTACACCGCCAGTGCCCGTGGCATGGAGAGCGATGTAACTGTCACCATCACCGTGGATGAAACCAGTATCCTGAGTGCTACCGTCAACGCAGACGGTGAGACGGAAACGATCGGAAAAGCAGCGGCAGATACGCTGGCAGAGCAGATCCTCTCGGTTCAGAACCAGAACATTGACGGCGTCAGCGGAGCCACAAAAACTACCGATGCAGTACGTAAGGCATGTGAGAGCTGTATCGCCCAGGCAAAGGGCATCGATGTCAGCCTGCTGCAGGAGACTCCGGCAGAAGAAGCGCCTGTGGAAGACTGGCTAGGGGAAGAGCCTGAAATCGATGAAAGCGAAATTGCTGGAGAGGTGGAATGCGATGTTCTGGTCGTTGGGGCCGGACATGCCGGAAGCTTTGCCTCAGCCAGTGCAGTAGAAAACGGTGCAAAAACAATTCTGATTGAGAAATTTAATCACGACATGGCTTCCGGTATCCGGGATACTCTGGCTGCCGTTGGCTCCAGACAGCAGGTTGAGAATCAGGACAACCCAGATGCCAGGGAAGTGATGCGCTACCTGATAGACTGGAGTCAGGGTTACTGCGACCACCGTCTGGCTCAGACCTTTGTAGTAAACAGCGGAGAGACCATGGACTGGTATGCCGAAAGAGCCGAGGAAGCAGGCATGAAATTCCTCCATGAGGTGGATACTCCAAAACCGGACGACAATTACAAGGTTTTGGATGTAGGACATTCCATCCAGTATGGAGATGAGTATTATGAACAGCTTACGATGGATATTCTGCTGAAATATGCGGAAGGGCTTGGACTTGAGACACGCTATGAGACCACCATGGTGAAACTGACCAGGGATGGTGAGCGGGTAAATGGTCTGATCGCCCAAAATGCAGAAGGCAAATATATCCGTTTCCATGCAGCAAAGGGCGTAATCCTGTGTACCGGCGGATATTCTGCCAACGAGGATATGCTGAAAGCTCTGCAGCCATGGACTCTGGAACAGACCTGCATCAATTACTCCAAAGCAGGCAGCAAAGGAGACGGCATTAAGGCCTGCCTGTGGGCAGGAGCTGTCATGGACGACACCCACTCAGCCATGATTTTTGAGCGCGGTGCGATTCGTCCCGATGCAGCCGGCCGCACGGATGACGGCCGCCTGTTCTGGATGGGCAGCCAGCCTTTCCTGAAAGTAAATCTGGAGGGACAGCGTTTTATGAACGAGTACATGCCATACGACTATGTACTCCATGCAGCAGCATCCCAATCCCATCACACTTACTGTACCGTATGGGACAGCAATTATCCGGACTACTGCAAGCAGTTCGAAACACATGGCTGCAGCCGTCTCTTCCCGCATGAAAACGGTGCTGCACCTGTCTTCCCGATGGAATACGTGATGGAGATGAATCAGGGCCTGCTGGACGAGGGCTTTATCGTTCAGGCAGACACCATTGAGGAGCTGGCACAGAAGCTTGGCATTCCGGCGGACACTTTCACAAAGACGGTGGAACGCTACAATGAACTGGCAGACAAGGGAGTAGACGAGGATTTCGGAAAGGAAAGCTACCGCCTGTCGAGGCTGGATACTGCACCTTTCTACGGTGTACGCCAGGCCGGTGGCTACCTGATCTGCACCATGGACGGCATCCGCATCGACAACAGCATGAGAGCGCTGAATGCTGAGGGCAAGGCGATCGAAGGACTGTACGTCTGCGGTGACTGCTCCGGCAGCTATTTCCACGGCAGCTATCCCAACCTGCTGGCCGGAGCCGCAGCAGGCAGAAGCGCCACCTTCGGCCGTCTGGCAGGAAAGCTGGCGGCACAGAGCTGAGAGACAGGTAAAAAACGGAGGATGAACAAGGGCCGGGCTTAAAATAAAAAGGCTTTAAAACATATATGCTCTAAACGGTTTCTTAATCACGAAGCATGTTCGTGATCAGCAGGAAACCATTTAGAGCATTTTATTTTACCACCTGTTTATATTATTTCAAATCATATTTCACTACATCCATTGTTACTTCTCCATCCGCAAAGAAAGAAATTTCCTGCGCTTCCATCCCGGTATAAAGCGTTGCCGTCATGACCTGTTCTCCATCATTGATAAACATTTCTGCACTGAACCGGTCAAGAATCAGACGGAGTTTGATCTCTCCCCCATAGCTGTTCACTTTGCTCCGGCGCTGGTGAATGATCGCACGGCGTGAACCGGAAAACTTGCGGTCTACCTTCAGGATAGATTCATATGGACGGAAGCTGAAGGAGGTCTGATATTCCTCATTCTGGGCAAAACGAACTGCAAATTTCTTATAAATCTGCTCCTTATCTCCCGGCCTGAGTGTGATCTCCATATCAATCATTCGACCGCTGATCCCCACCAGAGAAATCGTATCACAAAATGAGATATTCCGGTACTCCACCTTATTGCAGCGCATCTGCTCCAGCTCACGGACCGGATTCTGATACAGTCGTCCGTTCCGGATGGACAGCTCTCGCGGCAGGCTCATCTGCCCGAACCATTTTCTGGACGGATGGTGCAGATTACACGTATCCCAGTTCTGCATCCAGCCAATCATGACCCTCCGGCCGTCCGGTGTCAGGATGGTCTGAGACGCATAGAAATCAATCCCGTAGTCGATCGCCTGATTATGTTCCTCTGTAAATGTATCTGTCTCTTCGTCATAGCTGCCGATCACGCACAGTGTCCCGTTTCCGTTATGATATTCGAAGCCCTGCGGCAGCATGTCCTGAGGGCTGACCAGCAAAACCTGCTTTCCGTCCAGTTCAAAGAAATCCGGGCATTCCCACATCTTCCCGAAGCGGTTCTGATTCTCAATCAGCACTTTTTCAAACTTCCACTGAAATCCGTCCGGACTGCTGTACAGCAGAATCTGACCGCTCCCGTCCGCCGGACGGCTTCCGACTACGCAGCGGTAAGTGCCATCCGCGCATCTCCACATCTTCGGGTCACGGAAATCATAAATACTTGCCCCCTCCGGCAGATCTGCCTGTGTAAGCACCGGATTCCCGGAGTACTTCTCATAATCCATTCCATCTCCCACAGCTATACACTGTGTCTGCACATCATGATGTCCGCCATCCTCCTGAGATATCCCCAACACTCCAGTATACATCAGAAGATGCCGCCCGTCAGGAAGCTCCACTGCACTTCCGCTGAAACACCCATCCCTGTCATACGGAGAATCCGGTGCAAGCGCTGCCGGAAGGAAATCCCAGTGCAGAAAATCCCTGCTCACTGCGTGGGCCCAGTGCATCGGTCCCCAGTACGGAGCATACGGATAATACTGATAAAATAAATGATATTCTCCTTTATAATAAGAAAATCCATTCGGATCATTCATCCAGCCAACCCGGGCAGACAGATGGAACTCCGGTCTCTCATCTGATGAAATCATTCTCTCGGTTGCTTCTTCATATTTTCTCGCTTCACGCAATGTCTGACTGCTCATATTATTCTCCTTTTTTACATTTGCATCTTTTTCGTGCTTTTTATACATTAAAAATAACATTTTTCATTCTTGCAGTCAAGACATTTTTGTGCATTTTTATTTCAAATTTTACATATGTAAAATATTAAGTATGATACCAAATTCCAGTTTTGATACTTTCCGCAGCCAACTTCCAAAATCACACAACTGCTTCTATCAATATTTTATTTTCAATTCTGATTTCACGAACCCCCACTTGTTTCTTCTTGTTAAAATTGAAACTGACCATATATCCTTTGTTCTGGTGATAGTCATCCAGATACTGGACAAGCTGTTTTTCGCCACGTTTGTTGTATTCTTCCCCATGCCAGATCTTCATCTCAATCACGTACTGTTCTCCACGATAATCAACGATCACGTCAGTGCGCCGAAGCTCTCTGGTACGTGACTCAATATAGTAATTTCCCGTGCCGTTGATAATCGGTCTTAAATACAGAAGAAAATATTTTCTTCCCTCATCTTCCAGAAATGTCACAGAGTTCCCTTTTATCAAGCTGCAGCAAATAAGGCTGCCACTCAGGTGACAGCCTTATTTTTATAGCCGTTTCCGGCCAGATTTCATGATTCTTTTCTCTGTTTTACTGGATCGCAGCCGCGATGTTCTCAGCAGCCAGCTTTCCGGAGGTAACTGCCCATCCATTATTTGCGCCGGATGGTGAATCGTCACCCATCACGCCGCCGACTACTTCGCCTGCTGCGTACAGGCCGGAGATCGCTTCGCCTGAAGTATTCATAACCTCGAGAGCCGTATCTACGACCAGGCCACCCATGGTTGTAGCGAAACGCGGTTTCTGCTCTACCAGATAATACGGGCCGTCGCCGATCTCCATCGTCATGTATTCTGCGCTTCTGCCAAAGTCTTCGTCTGTACCGCTCTGAACAAATCCGTTATAACGCTCTACGGTAGCGGTCAGATTTGCCGCGTCTACACCGGCTGCCGCTGCTGCCTCTTCCAGAGTTTCGCCATGCGCAAACACCGGAGCAGCCGTGCCGTTTGCTTCCAGATAGCCGTCGATATCTTCTTCGCTGATACCTGCACCGCCCAGTTTTGTCTTCCATACGGAGAAGGTTTCTTCATCCATCAGAAGGAACAGCTCGCCGTCGGTCTGCTCCAGCTCAGTCTCAAGGATGGTACGGTTGGAGGCTTTCTCATTGACCACACGGTTTCCTTCTTTATTTACAAGAATCGCACTCATTGTCCAGCCGACGATGTTTCCGCCAATGGTAGACTTCGCAATCCCCTCAGATACTTCCACACCATTCGGATAACGTTTTCCATACTCCATCAGGCGGGTGTCCGCATCAATACCTTCTGCAGTTGCCATAACGATACCGTCGCCTGTCGAGGATACGGGACCATAATACAGTGCGGTCTGCATTTCCTCACTCAGGAGGTCTTTGTTGTTTCCGTATCCGCCGGTAGCCATCAGGACTGCCTTTGCATGAATGGTATATGCCGTATCATCACTGGATGCTTTGACACCTGTGACTGCGCCGTTCTCATCCACGATCAGTTCCTCTGCTCTGGTACTCAGAAGCACCTGTGCATCCGTTTCTGCGATGGCATTTCTCATAGCCTCCGCTGCACCTGCGCCGCTGCCCGTGTAAGCGAGCTCACGGTCGTGCGCATATTCCGCAAGCTGATGCAGCCCGCTCTCTGTATCAAATGTAATACCGTTCTCCTGCAGCCAGTCACTGGTCGCTCCGACATTCTCTGCATACAAAGTCAGCAGCTCCGGCACGTTCAGATCAGCACCGTTTGCCATAAAGTCTTCTACCATGCTCTCTACAGAGTCATCTGTCACACCTGCGTTTTTCTGCAGCTCGGACCCCATAACGACCTGATTGCCGCCGCTGATAGAGATCGCACCGCCCATGAAGGACATCTTCTCAAGCAGAATCGTACTCAATCCTAATTCCTCTGCACGGATACATGCGGTCATTCCTGCTCCGCCGCCTCCGATAATAACCAGATCAGCTTCCAGTGTCTCTTCTGTTTTTTCTGTCGGCTCCACGGTACCTGCTTCCATCCATTCGTCTGCCACACCGCCTGCTTCTGTGATGCATGCCTGTACTGCCTCCAAAATCGCGCTTGAAGTAAAGGTAGCACCTGAAACACTGTCCACACCGACGGACTGTGCCTCCACAATTTTCCCCGGCAGCTCGTCCACTGCCACCGTACCGATCCCATCAGTCTCCTGATGATCTGTAACCTCTACGCTCAGGATCTCATCCTCATCTACCGTGACTTCCACTGTCACATCGCCCTTGAGACCTGCGGCAGATGCACAGTAGGTTCCAGGTGTCATCGCTGTCTTTTCCAGCGCTTCCGCCATCACAGTCATGCTTCCCATAGCAGAAACAGTCAATGTTGCTGCGCCGAGAAGTGCTGTCAGTTTTGATCTTCTCTGTTTCATATCGCTATTCCTCCCATTTTCCGGGCAATGAAGCGGACATCCGAAATCCACTTCGCTGCTTTTCCCAGGAACACAGATTGCTCCGCAATTTCCGAAAACACTGAAATACACAGGCTTTCCGAAATTTTCCGGGAACACGGATTGCTCCGCACTCCTGTATTCACAGCACCCGCTTTTTTTGACTCTATTATAGGATAATTATTCCGTACGATCTAAAAAAAACAAACAGAATCCATAAATATTTTTTATGGATTCTGTTCTGTCTCTCTGCATACAAAGTCACTGAAACGCCGTACGGCCGGCGAGTACTCCCTCTGCTTCAGATACGCCATATAAAATTCATGCTGTCCGATCCCGTTCTTAATCTTCAGCTTTTTCACGGGAAGTGTGTCCAGCACCTTCATCTCTTCCACAACTGCAATGCCAAATCCGGCCGCCACAAAACCGGCAATCACTTCGTCCTCAAAGAACTCCACAATCACCTGCTGCGGCCAGGTGCCTGCTCTGCGGAAAATCTGATCCACCCGCGGCCGCATGGCCGAATCATTCCTGAAAAAAATATACGGATACTGCACCGTATCGCACAGCTCCACTTCCTCCAGCGATGCAAGCGGATGATCCTCCGGCACGATCACATAATAATCCTGTCGGTAAACCGGAACAAACGAAATCTCCGGCTCTTTGTCCACATAATTGCAGAATACAAGATCGCACTCCCATTTTTTGAGGCGGTCAATCAAAGACCGGCTTGCCTCTTCATAAAAGCGGAAGCTGATACTTTTCTCATCCGTTTTTCTGCGGAACTGATACAGAAGTCTCGGCATAAATCCAATCCCCAATGCCCGCACAAAACCCAGACTGATGCACTCCTTTCCCTCCTGCACCGCCTGCATCTTTTTCATGCTTTCCTCTGTCATCTGCAGGATCTGACGTGCATCCCTGAGAAATTCTCTCCCGTATTTGGTCAGAACCACATTCCGCCCCTTTTTTTCAAATAAAGGCACGCCCAGCTCTTCCTCCAGACTGCGGATCGCATGGCTGAGGTTGGGCTGGGTGATGTGGAGCTGTCTGGCAGTTTCCGTATAATGCTCTGTGTGCGCCAGAGCGGTAAAATATTTCAACTGATAAATATTCATGGTCTGGTACTCTTCTTTTCCACTGTAATCTGAATTGTGGTTAAAACCTATATGGTATCCTACACCCAAAATAGAAATTTGACAATTCCCGAAACTGAAAACCAGATCGAATTACGTGTTTCAGGGGTGCTGTTCACACGTCTGCCAAAATGACAGACGTCTGACCAGTAACGTAACAAATAACTATCTAAATTAAAAAAGGGTGGTTGATTTCTCAGCCACCCCGTTGTATAATCTAATCAGAAAGTAATCGGACACAAGTTCCGATTGCCCTCGTAAAAACGTAAATCACAAGAATTTAAGCATCTTTACTTGGCGGTGGGATGCTTATTTCTTTTTATGCTGATATTGTTTCCGCTTATATCCCCCTAGAAGCCTTTCTGCTACATTGTTGGTGGCTGGTACCCGGTGATCATGGAGGAACAGCAGCAGATCCGCAAATATTTCTTTACGTTCCCGCTCAGACTTAAGCGCAAACTCTTTGCTCAGTTTGTTTATCATTCCCTTGTATATGTTGAGCTCCCCCATTCGTCAGGTCAGACAGGAATTTCCTGCTTTTGCCGATAGAAGTACAGCAGTCATTATTCAACAGGAAAAGAAACGCCTTGACACTGCCTCCATAATTTACCTCATCCACGACACCGGCAGGAAAATCCGCATGCCTGCGTTCACCGATCCTGGAATTATAGTCAAAGACCCCGATGCAAGCATACGGGGCATCAAGCTAGCAGCAATGCAAGCATCGGGGTATTTGACCCTTGCGGCGGTGGCAGCAGGATGTGGCCATAGTCGGCGTCTGTTTTTTTCGGCGCTGCCCTTCGTGCCGGCTGCCCTCCCGGCCTCCTGCCCGTTTTTTCCTTTTTCTTCTTCCAGTTCTGTCTCAAGCTCATAAATCCGGCAGCGCTGTTCTGTTACCTTCTCCAAAGCGCCGTCACGTTGGTGTTCTGCTCTCAATACTCTTTTTTCTAACTGCTTCTTCTCTTTTTCAGCAGCTGCCAGCTTCCGGTCACATTCCTTTTGGCGTTCTTCAAATACCTCAAACCACTGGTCACGTACGGTGACTGCTTCAATATTCATTTCGATGTTCCTTCTGCATCCGTACATATTTTTCTCCGGACTTAAAAGCCATTAATTCCGCAGTAACTGCTTTTAATTTATACGCAAGGTTCATATACGGTAAAACTCTGGAAAGAATAGGTTTTCATTAAAAACAGCATTGCAATCATCGTATAAATGTGGATAAGTTTTCATTTAAAAAAAGCAAGCCAGAAATGTCCACAGGATTTTCTGGCTTAACCCGTTTTATCCACAAAATAAAAATTTAAATTTCGTCAATTTTCACAATGGTTAAATAAGGGGGAGTGAACAGTAACGTTTCAGGGTTACCTGCAGTTCTTCTGTATAAATCTTCCTGCCAGTTCTCTGGCTTCCACTCCGCCTTCTTCTGAAAATCCGTGTCCTTCTCCGGGAAGGATTACAAGTTCCGCATTCTCATACGTTTCCTGTGCTTTGATTGCATAGGACAACGGAACGATCGCATCCTCATCCCCGTGAATTATCAGCACATTCTCATGAAAAGTTCCAATATTCTCGAAGGTTTCAAAATCATGCAGAGATACAAAAAATTCCTTACCAAGATTTAATCCCCAAAACTCCAGAGTTTCAGGTATTTCCTCTACAGTAGGGTAGGTATTTCTCCAGTCATCCGGAATATTGAATGCTGGAAAATACAGTACCAGCCCCTTCACATCTTCTGCGCGTTCCTCTGCCGTCAGCGCTGTCACCAAACCTCCCTGGCTGCCGCCAAACAGGAAAATCTGTTCCGGATCAACGATCTCCAATGTCCTGATATAATCCAGAACTGCTTTCAGATCTTCCTTTTCTGTAAAAACTGTCATATCTGTTGATTCGCCGCTGCTCTTGGAATTCACGGAACCTCCGCAAAAATCATAGGCAAATGCAGCAATTCCCATAGATGCAAAGTATTCGCACTCACCCACAAAATCAGCATTTGAACCATTATAGCCGTGGCTGAGAATGACTACCGGACACTTTCCGTCTGTTTCAGGCTTATAAAGTACACCGAAAATTTCCTTTTCACCATTAGGAATCCTGATTTCCTCAGTCTGAATACTGGAAACTTCCTGATTTGCTTCAATAACTGTGCTTTCTGATGTCATTTCTGTACCTCCTTCTTCTGCAAAAACAGGCACTGAACACGCAAGCATGACACAAGACGCGATAAGAAAGATACTTCTCTTTTTCATAAACTGTAACCTCCTGACGATTTTCATAATCCTTTTACAGGTCTATTAAACCATCAAATTGTCCACTTGAAAATGATACGATCTTTGTATTTCGCTAACAGAAAAGATGGGGAAATATCAACATTTCCAATAAAAATATCAACATCTTATCTGCATATCACTGGTAATCCCTTGGCGATGATCCTGTTTCTTTTTTAAACATCTGGTAAAAATATGCATAATTGCTAAAACCTACCGCCTCCGCAACCTCATAAATTTTCAGATTTCCTTTTTTCAGGAGACGGATTGCTTCCATAATTCTGATTTTATTGAGCAGGGTCACAAAAGTTTCTCCCGTATCCTGCTTTAAGATCCGGCAAATATGGGTACTGGAAAGCTTCATGTAATCGGAAAGATCTGTCAGCGTAATATGTTCTGCATAATGCCTGTTCAGATAGTCCAGTATTTTTCTTGTTTGATGAGAATTCTGGCTGCGAAGCTCACACTGCTTTTGGAGTTCCTCCGTATAGGCTTCCATCCACTGAAAGGCTTCCTGAATGGTTCTGCTTGCTTCTACTTCCTGTGTGATCTCGTTCATTTCCTTCATCTGCGGGCAGAGACAACCTGACTCTTTCACCAGATAAGTCATCATAACTGCTGTCTGAATCAGGATATTTTTTACATATTCCATATCATATCCCACTCCATCCGGAAGCTGCTTCAGAAAACTTTTCAGGGACAGCAGCATCTGTCCGGGTCTTTCACGGCAGGCACTGTAAAATTCATCAAGCTGCACCATTTGCTTATACTCCTGCTGCACGCTCTTGCTTCTCAGGCTTTCATAATGGAGAATCTCCCTATTCTCCAGAAAGAATCTGCAGTTATGGCAAAATACTGTCTGCCTGAACAATTCCGGCAAATCTGACAGATTTCTGGATACTGAACTGATACTGATATTGATGGATCCTTCGACATTCTCACTTAGCAGTTTTTGCCCTATCTTCAACGCCGTCAGATGATATTCTTTCACCAACATGATATCCCGGAACAAAATGAGTACTACCATCCCTTCATTCCTCCAGCAGTCAAGCAAACCTGCACGGAACTGTCTGCTGCAGGATTCAAAGATCCTCCTTTCCTTCCTGACCCACGAAT
>JAUNGL010000197.1 GCA_030524665.1 Lachnospiraceae bacterium
ATTTCCATTTACAGGACTTCTTCTCCTTTGGCCTAACTTTAACTAACTGACATTGACGTGTGAACAGTAACGTAAAAATAGAAACGGCAGGAATCCTCTCTCCGGATTTTCCTGCCGTTTTGATGTAATGTATTGTATTGTTTATAATCAGTTGTTGTTTTTATTGTAGATAATCATTAGCCCCTTCAGAAGCAGCTTATCATCGATGATAATATCCCTTTTACAATACGGGATGATGGTCTTTGCCAGGCCTCCGGTAGAAATGACGGTGCATGTTTCCCCAAGCTCCTCTTCCATCCGCGCTACCACGCCGTCGATACTCGCTGCGGTACTGTAAATGATACCGCTTCTCATACAGTCAATCGTATTGGAACCGATCACCTTCTTAGGCGGATCAAGGCTAATTTTGGGAAGCTGCGACGTTCTCATCGTCAGCGATTCCAGAGAAACTCTTAGCCCCGGAATGATCATGCCTCCGAGGAAATTTTTATTCCGGTCAACTGCGGATATCGTAGTCGCGGTACCCATGTCTATGATAATCAGCGGACATGGATATTCATTGATCGCCGCCACCGCGTCCGCCACACGGTCACTGCCAAGCTGTGCCGGATTGTCCAGCATGATTTTCAATCCGGTGCGGATTCCAGGGCCGACTACCATGACAGGCTTTTTCGTAAGGCGCATCATCGCCTCCTGTACCGTATGTGTCACGGACGGCACCACTGATGAGATGATGCCTCCCTGAAAGGAAAGATGACTGAGATTGTTCAGTTCCAGAATATTTTTGATCAGCACTGTATATTCCAGTGCCGTTGAGTTCTGATTCGTGGAAAGGCGCTCAATAAAATGAATCCTGTCATTCTCAAAGCATCCGAGTACTATATTTGAATTTCCGATATCAACAGCCAGAACCATGATTTTCCTCCTGTGGTATTTCTATAATTACTGTCCGGAATCCTGCCGGACTGCAGACAGTGATTTAGTGATTTCTATCTTATTCTGCCCATGTCTGATTTACACGGTCCCTCTCACCTGCTTCGGAGCCGGGACAAACTTCGCTTTGTAAAGCGCAGCACCGACTGCTCCGGTCACAATCGTCGAGAAAACCATTTCGAATACGGCATTGATCCCAACGAAGCTGCAGATGAACAGGAGAATATTCTTTCCTCCCATCAGCCCCTGCATATATTCCGTATTACCGAAAAGAACTACCAGCAGAGTCATGAACATCGCCGTGTTCAGGAATGCAGAGCAAAATCCTGTCACTGTGCAGGCAACGTATGTATTGGAAGCCTTGCGGACGCCGCGGAAAATATATCCGAGAAACAGACCGTCAAGAACACGTGGGACAAACCTCTGGACAAAAGCAAGAAACGGATTGATGTCAAACAGGATTGCTCCCATCGCACTCGTTCCTCCGACACCGATGCACTGAAGGAAACTGGTCAATCCAAATACGGCTCCTGTGATTGCTCCACCTACAGGTCCAAGCGTGATTGCGGCTATCGCCACCGGAATTACATTCAGAGTAATTGCAAGAGGTCCGATATTCAGGTACCCCAGCGGTGTGTAAGCCATCAGCAGCAGAATTGCGGTCATCAGACCGAGTAAAACAAGCTGTGAAGTGTTGAACTTTTTGTTCATATTCGATTCCTCCTTGTTATTATTCCCTTTTATGAAGAAATATTCCTGCAAGACGTTTTGAGAGCGGAGCTTTCTTTTCACAATTGCATGGAAAACTCCTGAGACACATCTGCCGGATTTCTCCCATTCCTATGCTCCCTCCCATACCTTCCGTCTGCTTCTGCCCGATTCCGGTGCAGTACATTGTCCGGTTATAGAAAGAATGGTATTCCGGTACTTCGTGCCGCTATCATGATTGCCGCCCTGCATTCCCATAACTCCATTGGGATACAATACAATTACTTTGGCAGTATACCATGTTCTTTTTTTTTGTACAATACAAAGAAACACAAAATTTATTCCAAAATCTGCTTGTTTTAAAAGAAAAACAAAATTCCGGGCACAGGTCACAAAACCCTATGCCCGGAAATCCGTTTTCAGATCAACTGCTTAGTCACCATTCTCGGCCCTGCAGTCCCCGAACAGTAACACGCTTTGCGGGACAGCTGTCCCCTGAATAGTAACACTGGTTACGAAGATGTCATCCTATGATTAGATCGCCCGTGTTGCTTCCTTCAGCCACTCTGCCTCCTCCGGCTCCAGATACGGCGAAATCTTCTCGTACACCTGTGCATGATACTGATTCAAAAGCTCCCGCTCTTTCTCACTCATCTGCTCCGGCACAACCGCATCAAGGTCAAATGGAACCATCGTCAGATGCTCAAAACACATGAACTGTCCAAAGGCAGTTTTCTCAGCCTTTTTGCAGACAATCATATTCTCATGGCGGATTCCGTAGGCTCCCTCCACATAATATCCCGGCTCGTCAGAGGTGATCATACCCTCCTCAAAGACAGCGCTGTCATTTCGCTCCGGTACGACCTTCCAGCGGAATCCGTTTGGTCCCTCATGGACATTCAGGAAATAACCAACCCCATGGCCTGTCCCATGGTTGAAATCTTCTCCCATCTCCCAGAGCGGCCCGCGTGCAAGATAATCCAGATTCAGACCGCGGCAACCATAACGGAATTTGGCAGCAGCCAGATTCAGCGTACCGCGAAGTACTGCCGTGAAGAATTTCTTCTGTTCCTCACTTGTCGGTCCCATCACAATCGTTCTCGTGATATCAGTCGTACCCTCCAGATACTGTCCGCCAGTGTCCGCGAGCAAAAATCCCTCCGCTTCAATCGGCACATCCGTCTCCGGCGTCGCAGAATAGTGATTCATCGCTGCATGAGGACCATATGAAATAATCGGATCAAAGCTGTTTCCCATAAAATTTTCCTGCTGAGCGCGCAGTTCATACAGATGTTCTGCCACACTGATTTCTGTCATCGGAACCTTTCCGACATTCTTCTTCAGCCAGCAGATAAACTTCGTCACTGCCACACCATCCTTAATGTGCGCAATCCGCTCGTTCTCTACCTCAGTCGGATTCTTGATGGCTTTTGGAAGCAGCGTCAGATTCTCTTCATCCAGAATCTTCACACCCTCCGGAATGCTGTTCACCAACCGACTGTTCACCTTGGCGCGGCAAAGCAGCACCTTCTGACCTTCTGCAAACTTCGTCACATAGTTATAAATGTCGTCATACGGATGCAGTGTCACTCCATCCTTCGCCAGTGCTTCCAATACTTCTGCCGGGAATGCCTTCGCATTCGCAAACAGCAGAATCTCCTGCTTCGTCATCACCAGATAGGAAAGTACAACCGGATTGCAGTGTACATCCCCGCCGCGGATATTCAGCAGCCATGCGATATCATCAAGAGAAGTCAATACAAATGCATCTGCTCCCTTTTCCTCCATTGCTTTGCGGATTTCACAGCACTTATCTGCTCTTGATTTCCCGCACCATTTCACATCCAGCTCCTGTACCGGCTCACACGAAAGCGCCGGACGGTCTGACCAGATGGCACCTACCAGATCCTCCTCACAAAAAATCGATACGCCATTCTTTGCAAGCTTTCCAGCCAGCTCTTCCGCTTCCTTAGCCCCGACGGTACGGCCGTCAAATCCAAGGCACTGTCCCTCTTTCAGATTTTTTTCGAGGAATTCATGCACCGTCGGTACATCCGGTTCCCCCATCTTGAACAGCGTTACCGTACTTCCGGTGAGCTGCTGCTCTGCCTGAATAAAATAACGTCCGTCCGTCCAAAGACCTGCCATATCCTGCATCACAACAGCCGTGCCCGCAGACCCCGTAAATCCTGTCATATACTTTCTGCACTTAAAGTAATCCCCCACATACTCCGACGCATGAAAATCATCGGTCGGAATGAGGTATGCGTCTACCTTCTTCTCTGCCATCAGAGAGCGCAGCGCCGCAAGGCGCTCCTGAATCACATTTCCCATTTGACTCTGTCCTTTCTATTCTGAATTTATTTCAATCCAAACAAATACAATAAGATTCCCACCCACAACATACATAAAATTCCGGGCAGTCATCTCAGGCTCTCCTATTATAGCAAAACCAATGTGAAAATTCCATAGCACGTTTATAAATATATTTTCTCTTAGATAAAAAAGACAGGTGGTTCTCTTCGTGTTTAGTTAAAGAACTGGAAGGTTTCATACGATGCCCCAGAGCGGGAGGTGCAGACGGCAGAGGGCGGACTGGAAGCTGTGCTCCGGGTGCAAGAAGAACTAAGGCGCAGCCGACATCGACTCCGGGGCACCGCTCCGAGATAGAGGAATCGCGCTGAAGCGCGAGCAGGTCA
>JAUNGL010000198.1 GCA_030524665.1 Lachnospiraceae bacterium
ATCCCTGAGACCACTTCTCATCTGCTTCTGACTGATATCCCTGAGACTGCCTCTCATCTGTTTTTGTCTGGCATCCCTGAGACTGCTTCTCATGTACCTCTGCCTGCTGTCCCTGTGCTGCTTCCCACAGCAGACTCTCGTCCTCTTTGTCCGCTGCTATCGTTTTGTTTCCTCGTTTCAGCCGTGAATTCGTGATATCATATACGACTCTTTCCTTATACTCCTGTGTCTTTCCGTCGTTCCAGTTCTGAACCGGGCGGTAATATCCGGTAATCCGGCTGTATACCTCTGTCTTCGCCCCGCAGACCGGACACGTAAAGTGTTCGCCGGACAGATAGCCATGCTCCTGGCAGACTGAATATGTCGGTGACATGGTATAATACGGCAGCTTATAATTCTCGGCAATCCGCCGTACCAGCGTCGCTGCTGCTTTCCAGTCCGGCAGACGTTCACCGAGGAAAGCATGGAATACTGTACCTGACGTATACAGGGTCTGCAGTTCATCCTGAATATCAAGTGCATCAAATATATCTGATGTAAAGTTCACCGGTAAATGTGAGCTGTTCGTATAATATGGCTTTTCTAAATCCGATCCATCGGTGCAGCCATTATTCTTCATTCCTGCGGTGATGATATCCGGCCACCGTTCCTTGTCATGCTTTGCCAGACGGTACGTCGTGGACTCAGCCGGAGTTGCCTCCAGATTGTACAGATCGCCGTATTTCTCCTGATAAATCAACAGACGGTCTCTCATGTGATTCAGAACGTCCTTAGCGAACTCCTGCGTCTCTTTATGAGTCAGATCCTTACGAAGCCATTTTGCATTAAGTCCAGCCTCATTCATTCCAATCAGTCCGATTGTAGAGAAATGGCTGTTAAATGTACCGAGGTAGCGCTTCGTATAAGGATAAAGCCCTTCGTCAAGCAGCCTTGTGATCACATCTCTTTTAATCTTGAGGGAACGCGCTGAAATATCCATCATGTGATCCAGCCTGCGGTAGAAATCCTTCTCATCCGCCGCCTGATATGCGATACGCGGCAGATTGACAGTCACGACACCAACGCTTCCGGTGCTCTCGCCTGATCCGAAGAATCCACCTGTCTTGCGTCGCAGCTCACGCAGATCGAGACGCAGACGGCAGCACATGCTGCGCACATCACTCGGCTCCATGTCACTGTTGATGTAGTTTGAAAAATACGGTGTGCCGTATTTCGCTGTCATCTGGAACAGCAGCCGGTTATTCTCCGTATCGGACCAGTCAAAATCTTTCGTGATGGAATATGTCGGTATTGGATACTGGAATCCTCTTCCGTTGGCATCTCCTTCGATCATGGTCTCAATAAACGCCTTGTTGACCATATCCATTTCTTTCTTGCAATCCTTGTAGCAGAAGTCCATTTCTTTTCCGCCTACGATCGCAGGAAGCTCCGCAAGGTCATCCGGAACCGTCCAGTCCAGCGTGATATTCGAGAATGGAGCCTGTGTACCCCAGCGGCTCGGTGTATTTACACCATAAATAAACGTCTCAATGCAGCGCTTCACCTCCGGATAGGTCAAGTTATCTACCTTGACAAACGGAGCCAGATACGTATCAAAGGACGAGAATGCCTGTGCTCCCGCCCATTCATTCTGCATGATACCGAGGAAATTTACCATCTGATTGCACAGCACAGACAGGTGCTTCGCCGGAGCTGAAGTAATTTTCCCTTTGATACCGCCAAGCCCTTCCAGCAAAAGCTGCTTCAGTGACCACCCGGCACAGTAACCGGTCAGCATGGATAAATCATGAATGTGTATATCCGCATTCCTGTGAGCATCCGCAATCTCTTTATCATAAATCTCAGACAGCCAGTAGTTCGCTGTCACTGCACCTGAATTGCTCAAAATCAATCCGCCAACGGAATAAGTAACTGTTGAATTCTCTTTGACGCGCCAGTCCTCAATCTTGATATAACTATCCACGATCTTCCGGTAATCCAGAATCGTGCACTTCATATTGCGGATCCTCTCGCGCTGCTTACGGTAAAGAATGTATGCCTTCGCCACATCGGCATAGCCCGCCTGCACCAGAACATGCTCTACACTGTCCTGCACACTCTCAACATCGATCAGTTCATTCTGTATTTTATTCTGGAAATCAGCAGTCACGCGCAATCCCAGCAAATCGGTCATATCTGAATTATAATTCATCTGGGTCGCCTCAAACGCCTTGGTAATGGCTGCACTGATTTTCTCCAGATCAAAATCCGCAATCTCTCCGTCTCTCTTAACTACTCGAAACACTCCGAACACCCTCCCGCTTCCATCTTCTTTCTGTGGATTCAAGTATATCATCAGTATTTCGTTTCGTCAACGGAAACGGCACAATATCTATGTGTGCGTTCTGCCGAAAATACAAGATATAGTATTTAGACTATTCATAATAAATTCAGACTATTCATTTTTTTCCAGCTCCCGGGCAGTGTCCCAAAACACGATATTTTCGGCATTTTCATTTTCTGGCTCTGGTTTCCTCTCTTTCAGATTTTATCCCAGAAATAACTCTTTTCGACCTTTCAGCTTCCCCATTCGCCGGATTTCTAAACTATCTGACACTTTTGGATATTGCTCTCACATTTCGATTCAATTTTGTTTTTCCCACTGGAAACCCCAAAATCCCGAAAACCCTGTAATATCAGCAAGAACGTATGTTCTTATTTTGAAAAATCTTTTTTTGTGCAAAATGCCAAGGCCTGAAATCACACAGCCAAAACTATAAAATTATTCATGCCGGATACAATACTCAGAAATCTCATACTGTACCCGGCATCATATTTTATTGTTATGCCTGTATCAGTTTTCTGATTCTCCGGCATTTATACGTTCCCATATATTTCTCTCGGCACAAACGCCGTCACTGCAATTCCGTCCGCCTGATATTCTTCCGACAGCAGTTCCCCCTTTTTCCGGATCAGTTGGATCACTCCTGCTTTTTCATAGGGATACAGCCTCTCGATATAGATTTTATCTCTTCGGAGGATCTCTTCGGCAGACTCTTTGATCTGTTCCAATCCTTCTCCCGTCTTTGCAGAAACCGGTATGGAATAGTCTGCCCGGAAATCACGGAAACTGCGGGGCGCCTCCAACAAATCCTGTTTATTAAATACTGTAATCACCGGTTTATCGCCGATTTCCAGCTCCCGCAGCGTCTCATAAACCGTATGCATCTGTGTTTCCATCTGAGGGGAGGACACATCAACGACATGAATCAGGATATCGGCGTATCTCGCTTCCTCCAATGTACTTTTAAAGGATTCAACCAGATGTGTCGGCAGCTTGCGAATGAAGCCAACCGTATCCGTCAGAAGAAGCTCCTGCTTACCGGAAAGCTGAATCCCTCTTGTTGTGGTGTCCAGCGTCGCAAAAAGCTTCGCATCCTCCAGGACATCTGCCCCTGTCAGCCTTCTGAAGATGGCAGACTTGCCGACGGAGGTATAGCCTACCAGCGCGGCAATCTTCTGGTTGGATCTTGTCCTCTGTGTCCGGATCAGTTCCCGATGACGCACCACCTCTTCCAGCTCACGTTTCAAATGACTGATACGCACACGGATCAGACGGCGGTCCATCTCCAGCTTCTTCTCTCCCGGTCCTCTCGTACCGATGCCGCCTCCAAGCCTTGAGAGGGAATTTCCAAGTCCGGTCAGTCTCGCTGCACGGTATTTCAGCTGTGCCAGCTCTACCTGGATTTTGCCCTCACGTGAAACTGCATGACGTGCGAAAATATCCAGAATCAGCAGCGTACGATCCATTACCTTACAGTCCAGCTCGTACTGCAGGTTGTTCATCTGAGCAGGAGATAATTCATCATCACAAATGATCCCTGTGGCATCCAGTTCACGCAGCAGCCCACGCACTTCTTCTATTTTTCCTTTTCCAATATAGGTGCCTGGGTGAATACTCTCCCTGCGCTGTATCACCATCCCGGCCACTGCTGCACCCGCGGTCTGCGCAAGCTCACCAAGCTCCTTCAGTGATTCCTCTGTGTCATCCTCTGTCTGTCCATGAACACCAACCAGAATCACCCGTTCTTCTATCTCATCAAATTCATAAAGTTCCATACTGCGCTCCCATAATATAACCATAATTGACATTGATAACAAATCAAATATTACCATTTACAGCTCCTCCGCCTGCGTACGGTAACAATGGAATACTACACGTGGAAAAGCGTCTTCCCGGCACAATCACTGTGTATCATTCTGCCCTGATTATATAGTAATCTTCTCCAAAGCGCAAGGTACAATCCCTGCCATT
>JAUNGL010000026.1:0-15240 GCA_030524665.1 Lachnospiraceae bacterium
AGCAGCCAAACCCCGGATTCCCGGCGTCCGTTCGTAATTAACTAAACACGAATATAGCAAACTACTTCTGCAAGGTTTCGGTCAATTTTGCGTAAACTGTTTGTTAAGTCCTCCGGGGGGTAGTAATTCCGGAAGAACTGTGCTATTTTCTCTGGCGAAGGAACGAAACAGGAGGTTACGCATGAAAGAATATTATCCTTTAACAGCAGCACAGAAAATGCATCACAACTGGATCCTGAAATATGGGACACAGCAGGTGTCAGGAGTCAGTGTTGTGGCAGCTCTGAAATCAGCCCTGGATTTTGGCCTTTTAAAGAAATGTATTCAATTGGAAATGGAACGCTATGGATGCATGAGAATCCGCTTTACAAAGCCTGACGAAAAGGGAGAAGTAAAGCAGTATATCATAGAAAAAGATACCAGGGATATCCCGTTTACAGATTTGTCCCACATGAGCCTGTCTGAGGCAGATCAATTGATGCAGCAGTGGGCTTATGAAACCTTTGATGGAGATGACATCCCGCTGTGTGATGTGACTATGGTAAAGCTTCCGGAGGATTTCAACGGATTTTTTATCCATATGGATCACAGACTGATTGATTCCTGTGGCCTGGTTGTCATGATCAACGACCTGATGCATCTCTATACCCACTATAGATTTCAGTCCGGATATCCCGAGGATCTGGCAGACTTCGAGACTGTCCTGGCAAAGGATCTGAAAAAAGCCGGAAATGAGAAACGCTTCGCAAAGGACAAAAAGTTCTGGGACGACCAGCTGGATGCCCTGGGCGAACCACTGTACTCTGATATTCAGGGACCATCTGTTCTGGAAGAAGCCAGAATGCGTCATGGCAATCCGCAGCTCAGAGCTGCAGATATCGAGCTGAAAAATCTATTTGTCGCAGTAAAGGATTACCGTCTGGAGCCTGTACCGACACAGAATCTGATCGATTTCTGTATGAACCATCAGCTCTCTATGACCAATCTACTGCTGCTGGGAATCAGGACTTACCTGTCAAAAGTAAATAACGGGCAGGAGGATATTACAATTGAAAACTTTATCTCAAGGCGCTCCACTCATGATGAGTGGACATCGGGCGGAAGCCGGACCATTATGTTCCCCTGCCGGACTGTCATTTCTGCTGAGACCGATTTTATATCGGCTGCATATGAGATTCAGAATGTACAGAACAGGATTTACATGCACAGCAATTATGATCCTGCTCTCATTGAGGAAGAGATGAGAAAGCGTTATCACACACCGGAAAATACAACTTATGAAAGCTGCTATCTCACCTACCAGCCGATGCCGGTCAGGATGGACAATCCGCACCTTGCACATATTCCACAGCATTCGAAATGGTTCGCCAACGGTGCTGCCACAAAAAAGATGTACTTAACGGTATCCCATACGGCAGACGGAGGAATGAATTTCTCCTATCACTATCAGACAGCTCATTTAACAGAGCATGACATGGAGCTTTTGTATTACTATATGATGCGCATTCTCTTCAAAGGGATTGCAGAGCCGGACATGAGTATCGGAGAAATCATGAGACAAGTATAAATTTCGTACAATTTGGCCGCCAAAGCGGAATGCAAACAGTAACATTCATAACAAAAATTTTGTACCATATTTTATGGAGGGAAAAAATTATGACACAGGAAATGCAGTTTAAAAATATCGTAGCCCAGTATTGCAAGACAGCACCGGAGGAAATGACAAATGATATGAGATTCCGGGAAGACCTTGGCTTCAGTTCTCTTGATTTTATGTCATTTCTGGGCGAACTGGAAGACACCTTTGACATAGAGCTCGAAGAGGGAGATGCCGTACAGGTTCTCACGATTGGAGAAGCGCTTGAGTTACTAGAAAGATTGCAGGAGGAGGCATAGAGCCGAAACCAGCAAATGTTACTCTTCACGGTGCACCCGGTAACACACTTTTCAGGACAATTACCTGTGAACAAGTAACAGCACATGTTACCATTCACGGCCCCGTGATCCTTAAACAGTGACCAATACTCGGTATTTCCGTGCATTCTGCCCGGAAACACCTCGCGGGACAGCTACCCCGTAAACAGTAACACCAGTACACATCCTGGAATTGATATGGAGGTAATATAATGGAAAAACTGATTCGTGATATATTAAAAGAAAGCAAACAGAAGTATTCAGAAATCACTGCTGTCAAGTGGCTGAAGAAAAAAGAAATCCTCTCAAAAAGCTACTCCGAACTGATGGAACAGGTCACCAAGGTCAGAAAAGGACTGCTTGCAGAAGGGTTTCAGGAGAAACATATCGCTCTTATCGGAACCAGCTCCGTGGAGTGGATCGAAAGCTATCTCGGCATTATTACAGGAAAAACTGTTGCAGTTCCCCTGGATGCAGGTCTTCCTGCTGAAGATTTGATTGATCTGATCAATCGTTCCGATTCAGAAGCACTTTTTTTAAGTCCTAAAAACAAATCACTGCTGGACGGAATTCTGGCTGAATGTCCAAAGCTTAAGAAAATCTGGCTACTGCAGGAGGAAGCACTGGAAGCTTCAGATGAAAAGGTCACCTCTCTGGCAGAACTGAAGGCAGCTTCAGAAAACAGTGGCTGTGATTCGGACAGGCCCGACCCAGAGGACGTGGCAACCATTATTTTCACATCCGGAACCACCGGAAAAAGCAAGGGAGTCATGCTGACCCAGAACAATCTGGCATCCAACGTGGAAGCAGTGAATTACACCGCAGAACCTGGAAGCGTATTGCTCAGCGTGCTTCCAATCCACCATGCGTTCTGTCTCGTCATGGACTGGCTCAAGGGCTTCTCGCTCGGAGCGACTGTATGCATCAATGATTCACTCCTGCACATGGTAAAAAACATGGGGGTTTTCAAACCGGACGTGATGCTTATGGTTCCGATGATGATCGAAACCATTTATAAAAGACTCGCGGCAGCAGATCCCTCCATCCCCAAAAAGATTCTGGCAGATCACGTGTTTGGCGGAAATCTGAAAATTATATTCACCGGCGGCGCTCATCTTGATCCATACTATATTGACCGGTTTGCTGAATACGGAGTGGAGGTTCTTGAGGGATACGGTATGTCCGAGTGTTCCCCGGTCATCAGCTCCAATACACCGGAGGATCACAAGGCAGGTTCGATCGGAAGACCTCTCTCCAATGTGGAGATTGCATTCGAAAATGGTGAGATTCTGGTAAAAGGCAGCAGCGTTATGAAAGGCTACTACCATATGCCGGAAGAGACTGCAGAAACGCTGAAGGACGACTGGCTCCACACGGGAGACAAGGGATATCTGGACGAAGACGGATTCCTGTACATCAACGGACGAGTGAAAAATCTGATCATCCTTTCAAACGGGGAAAACATCTCTCCTGAGGAAATCGAGAATAAATTAGCGCTCGGCGCACTGGTCGGCGAGGTGATCGTAACAGGCGAGGATCACGGGCTTACCGCAAGAATCTATCCGGACCAGGATGTTGTCGCAGCCAAAAATCTGGATGAAGCAGCTATCCAGACAGGACTGCAGGCATTCCTGGATCAGTATAATAAAAACCAGCCCACCTATCGCCAGATTACAGGGCTGGTTGTGAGAAAATATCCATTCATCCGGAATTCCACAAAGAAAATCAAGCGGCAGGAAGCTCTGATTGATGAACCAATCACTGCTGCTGCGAATCAGTAATTACACCGATAGGGACGTAATACTCTGGAATCCCATGCTTCCAGAACACTATAAGAAGCATTTTTCTGCTTGTATCAGATCAGGCGAAGTCACGTTGACGCGATTTCACCTGATCTGAGCATAACAGAACCTTTCTTGTAAAAAATCCAAAAACCCGCTAAAGTTTCACCTGACCTGATCGCTGCAGAACTCCTCTGTAAAAAAACCAAAATCATACCTGCTAAGTTTCATCTGATCTGATCGTGACAGAACTTCCGAACTCCGGAACACGCTGAAAAACAGTTTTGATCTCACAGCATAAACGGAAGCATCCCAGATATAAAAGACTGTGTCAGGATATCCGCAATCGTCTCTGCAGGAACTCTGAAATCTTCCCTGCTCCATTTATGAAGCACACCAATTGTACTGCCGATCGTGCTGGCAATCATATAGGAGTATTCCTCCCTGCTGTGCCTGACAGGTGTTGTCCTTTGCGTCGCTTTGGTTACATAGCGATGGAGCATGGTGATCGCCTTCTCAAAAAATGCATCCCCTCTCGGATTCCGGAGAAGGTTCGCCAGAAATGGATTCGTTCTGGTATATTCACAGATTGTCAAAAAATATTTTTTACACATATCACGGTCATTCTTCGGATGAAACGTTTCCATGAGAGAAAATATGTCATGGATCGTCTTATCCTCAATGGCAGTTACAAGGTCCGGAATATTCTCGTAGTGATTGTAAAACGTACTGCGCACGATCCCGGCCTTCTTTATGACATCGGATACGGTAATTTTATCTAATTCCTTTTCTTTCAGGAGTAAGAAAAAAGCATCATAGATAGCCTCATCGGCTACGTGGTATCTCTCGTCCTGTATTTCATGATTCATATGATCCACCTCCCAGTTTCAGGTCATGCCACTGCTGCAAACAATGCATAAGCTTCCTGCAGCGTACTAAATTACAGACGGTCATATTTTACCATACAATTTTTCCCAAAAAAAGCCGCGCCATAACACAAAATCGTTTCATACCCTTCTATTTGGATCTTTCTGGTATACTGCCGCTCTCTGAGTTAAAAACAACACCGGCCACTGATTCATCCACATTCTGCAGAAATCCACATCCCCTGCGACCGCAAGCCCCTCAAACATCTTTCTGCTGTCTTTTCGTATATCAAAAAATTCCGCCAGCATACTCATCGCCAGTGTCTTGCCGAAACGGCGCGGGCGGGTGATCAGATTTACATCAAAGGTCTCACTTAAAAGCTCCTTAATAAATCCTGTTTTATCGATATAATAGCAGTCATTCGCCCGTAACTTTTCAAAACTATCAATTCCAAGCGGCAGATTCACCTTCGGCATCGTCCCTCGCTCCCTTCCATACCTTCTATAAACAATTCTTCCGGCAACAACAGTCTGCTGCAGACGTCAAAAACTTCGTCCTGGCTTTCTGGCCAACCTGATACTACTTCCTACCGGGTGCAATCCCGCGAGCGCGATTTCCTTCCGATATGATATAGCAGAAAATATGTCCAAATCCTATCACTTCTTTTTTATATGCAGATCTTCTCATTAATCTCCTGTCACTGTTTCCGATGTAACAAAAACATTACCGTTCACTGTGTCCAGTAACACAACAACAGCATCGCAGGTTACATAGCCTGCAAAGATGCTGTACTGTGCAGTTGACGAGCTAATCGAAAAAAAGAAATAGAAAAGGGTTAGTCCAGCCGTACCTCACAATCCTTCTGGTAAAAGGAAATCCCATAGCAGATAATATTACGGTATCCTTCTGTCCTTAATTCCTCTGCATATCCTCTGTCATGAATCTGCTGTACGGCAGCCTCGGCATCCTTTTCCAGATCATCTATCCTGTCTGATACCTTTACTTCGATAATGAATGCCTTTCCCCGCAGAGATGGACTTCTGAGCATCAGATCAGAACGGCCATTTCCCGTTTCCCTGTTCGATTTTACCAGATATCGCTCACTCTGGCTTAAAATTCCTGCAAGGAATCCATGATAAAAATTCTCAGCACTATCATAAAAGCTAATTGTGGATATCAGCTGTTCATTCAGAATTTCACTCATCTTACCGGAATCTTTATTCTCCATAGCCTGATATAAATCCCGGAAATCCTTCTTCCTGATATTTTCACGGAACCAGTTCAGGATCGTATTCTGATAAATCGTCTTTACCTCTGCATTTGGAATCCGCACTTTCAGAAAAATAGCAGATTCCTTAAAATACTCTTCTTTCTTCGTCAAGTATCCGGTAAAATACAGGAAATTCCAAAGATTTTCTCCATTGTCATACATATCTCCGTAAGTAATCTCTTCATGGATCGGAACGTCCAGTGTCTTTCCATCCAGAAGCGCCTCAAGCTGTCCCTTCATTTCACGGTCAGCCCGCATGACCATGTCTTTCATAATCTCATTGGAACTGGTGTTAATCCAGTACGGGCGAGGGAACGCATCAATGCTGGCATCCAGATCATACAGGAATTTGATCACACTCCACGGATTATATACCTCTGTATCGCCAAACATATATCCGTCATACCATTTTTTCATATCTCCAAAGCGCCCTTGTACACCGTAATACGTCATCGCCTGCAAGACTTCCTGTTCCGTAAAGCCGAAATGTTCACTGTATCTCCTGTCCAGTACAGAAATAATATTCAGATGGTTTAATCCTGTAAAAATACTTTCCTTCGATATACGGAGACAACCGGTGATCACTGCAAATTTCAGGAGCTCATTTGTCTTGAGGGCCGATTCGAATAGCGACCGGATAAACATTACCATCTCATCATAAAATCCGCAGAAATAAGCATTTTCCAACGGTACGTCATATTCGTCTATCAATATAATCACAGATCGGTTCATGACTGTGTAAAGACATTCACTAAGAAACCGCAATGCACCGGAATATTCATCGAAAACTCCTGTCCTGTTCATAATCCTCCGGAATATCTGCTTATCTTCCTCTGATAATTTCTCTGATTCAAGAAGTACGTCATGTCTTTTGAATTCCCTCGCAATCTCTTCTTTTATTTTATAATACGCCGATTCAAACGTATTCTGTTTTGCGGATTTCAGCGTCAGATTTATGACAGGATATTTCCCCATCTGATCCACGTATTCTTTACCGGCCGACATAATACGCATTCCACGAAACAGTTCCCAGTTTGCAGCATTCTTCTCATCACTTCCTGCATCCTCAAAATAATACCGGAGCATACTCAGATTCAACGTTTTCCCAAATCGACGGGGACGGGTAAACAGATTCACTTCACCCTTCAAGTCAAGCAGTTCTTTTATGAACATGGTTTTATCCACATAAAAATAGCCGCTTGTGATCAATTTTTCAAAATTATCCACGCCAATTGGCATTGCTTTTTTCATACTGCTTCACCTCCTAAAAAATCCTATGATCTGTGTCGCAAAGCTCTCCGTAGTTCCATGTCAGGAATTGTCAGATAGAACTGATTCTCTTCCGGCTTCCCCCTCCGCGTCAAACAATCGGCAGTAGACAAAACACTCAACATTATGAGCAGTTCCCTGATCAATTCAACTTGTTCACGCAATAGAGTCCGTCTGTTCGGATTCCCTCAAAATCCCTGTCGGTAATTTCCTGCCACCACTTTATCGCACCGATTTTTCTTTATTGTACCAAGTCGCTGGCGCGACGGCTAGCCCCAGGTACGTGAAACCACTACTTTTTCAAATTTAATCAATTTTTTCCCAAATAAAAGTAGCAGTTTTTTTATATATGTTTTATTGTTGAATCACCACAAGACAACCTAAAACTATACAGAAAAACTGCTATGCTTAGTTTATCATGGATTTTTAATCTTAACAACTACATATCTGAACATTTTTATCGTCCGCCTCCTGATAATTAATAGCTTCTCAGTTATTACATTTTTTTCACTAAGGAGGTTCCATTATGGACGATTATTTAAAACAATTCCGGGAGATGATTTCTCTCCGCGGTCTGACTGACCATACTGTTAAATCTTATTCTACTTACATCCGCGCTTATCTCGATTACCTTACACATATACTGCACAAGATGCCTGAGGATGTTTCTTGGGAAGAGCTGCGCGATTTTGTCCGTTGGCTTCAAAAAGAAAAACATCTTTCTGACAGAACCATGAATGCCTGCATCTCTCAACTTCGTTTTTTTACAATCTATGTCCTCCATAAACCATGGGATGCTACACAGCTTCCGCTGCGCAGATTTGACACGTTTCTTCCTTACGTCCCTTCACAGAAAGAAGTGCTCTTTTTTATAGATTCCTTCACGAATCTGAAACATAAGGCGATCGTTTCTCTCATGTATTCCGCCGGTTTGCGCGTCAGTGAGGTACGGCACATCCGTTATGAGGATATCAGTCGGTCCTCCATGCGCATCCATATCCGCTCTTCCAAAAGCCGCTCTGACCGCTACGCCATCCTTTCACACAATGCACTGAATATCCTGACACAATACTGGTTCCATGCCGACAGGCCAAGGGGATTCCTTTTCCCAAATCAAAGGGATCCCGACCGCCCTATGGCTTCCTATACAATCAACCAGTTTATTTCTGCCAAAGAAACTGCGCTTGGATGGGAACACCGTTTCTCCTGCCATACTTTCCGCCATGCATTTGGTACTCATCTTTATGAAAACGGCACTGACCTGCTTACCATTAAAGCCTTGCTTGGCCATAAATCTTTGAATTCCACCACCATTTATGTCCATCTTGCTTCCAACGGCACACTTAACGCCGTCAGCCCGTTTGATCAGATGGGAGGTGTGTACCATCAGTGAAATGAAAATCCAGAAGATTTGGAACTATTCTTACCAGGATTACTGCTCATCCGGACACTTCCAGTCCGATGCACAGCGGAAGGCTTCCCACGCCATTATGAACTGCAAGTCCGGAAAACTCGGCCTCAACATCTCCCGGTGCCCGGACTGCGGTTATACCGAAACCCACTATAATTCCTGCTGAAACCGTAACTGCCCCAACTGCCAGGCCGTCCATAAAGAGATCTGGGTGGATAAACGCCGGGCTGAAGTGATCGACGCACCTTACTTTCATGTGGTATTTACCCTTCCCCATGAATTAAATGCCTTGCTTTACTGTAACCAACAGCCCCTTTATTCCCTCCTCCACAGATGCTGTGCCAAGACACTCCTGGAATTATCCGCCGATAAAAAATTTCTTGGTGCCGTACCGGGGATTATTCAGGTTTTACATACCTGGAATCAGGAGCTTAACTACCATGTGCATATGCACTGCATTATTTCTGGCGGCGGACTTACACCAGACCGTAAAATACGGAAAACAAAAAGCAGTTTCTTTATTCCTGTGGGGATCCTGCGGGACAAGTTCAAAGGAAAATACCTTGCTGGACTCGATTCGCTCTACAAAAACGGAGGGCTGACTTTTTCCACTTCCTGTGAAAAGCTCCGGAATTCTTATGAATGGTCTGAATTCCGCAATGGCCTTTATGACAAGGACTGGTGCCCCTACATAAAAGAAACCTTCCATGGGTTTGGCAATGCCATTGAATATCTCGGAAGATATACGCACAAGATCGCCATATCGAACAGCAGGATCCTCTCGGTTGATGAACAGCAGATCACCTTTACCGCCAGAGGGAAAAAGCTTGGTGAACCGCGCAGGACAGTCACTCTCGAAAACACGGAATTCATCCGCCGCTATCTGATGCATGTGCTCCCGCCCGGTTTCCAGAAAATACGGTATTATGGATTTCTGAATAACCGGGGCAAAAACAAAAACCTGAAACTGATATTTACACTTCAAGGACATCAGAGTTTTCGGGCAAAATATACCAGGCTGTCCATAGCCGAGTTGATAAAAGCGGTATGGAAAATCGACATCCGCATCTGCCCGGAATGCGGATGCGGTCGGATGCAGAGTATCGGAAGGACATATGGTACATCCTGATAAAAGGGGAGCCATTGAATATATTTTTTCAGACCTCCGCAAGAAGGTCTGCGAAGCATGCCCTTTTATAAAATGCTTTCGTAAAACTTCACCAAAATCGCCCTTTTATACTGGTAATGTCCTTCAGAATCCCAGCATTTTTGCCAAATGGGGAAGATACTTTCCCCATACCCATACCAGCTGACCCGTTCGCGGCTTGGTACAATTGGAAAGAATCACATTCAGAGCAGTTTTATCTTTTGTATAAGCTGCTCTTTTTCTTACTGCTCTGAATCTGATACTTTCCTTAAGAATTATAACAGAAAATATGTCCAAATCCTATCACTTCTTTTTTATATGCAGATCTTCTCATTAATCTCCTGTCACTGTTTCCAATGTAACAAAAACATTACCGTTCACTGTTTCCAGTAACACAACAACAGCAACGCAGGCTGCATAATTGCGCAATGCTGTTTTTCAGTGCATAAAAAAGAGAATACATACCTGCGAGATATGTGTTCTCTTCTTAGTCTGTACTTTATGCAATTTGAAAATCTGCATTTCCCGGATAACATTTAAGTAATCCTGGCTCTGGTCTGCAACCGCATTTCACTATGGCGGAGGTTTACCTGCACCTTTCCTCATCCCATACTTCGCGACCAAAAGATCTGCGGGATAAATCATATTATGCCGGTTTTGCAACATTCGCCTGCACCGTACATGCAAACGATTTGGGAGCATAACTCACTCCAATCACACCTTTATCTTCCGGTTTTCGTGGACAGGTAAATTTCCCTCCCCGTATGCTCATACTGGCATTATAACCACAAAGGACTGCGTATGGCTCGCTGTCTCCTCCATATTGAAAAGAATCCGGATTACTTGCCGCACCATTTGCACAGAAAGTACCGCCTGAGATCACCGTATTGCTGTTACTCATTCCCTTCACTGCAGATATCCCAGTTCCCGTGCTGGTAAAGCTTCCGCTCTTAATCGTCATCTTTCCAGAGTTATCAATACAGCGCGTTTTTGCCTTACACACTGCATTCTTGACAGTCATAGTACCACTATTCATAAATATACAGCAGTCATCACCCTTAGACGAAAAACTTCCTCCCAGAATTGCAACAGTTTTGCCCTCACCCGAACTCCAGACAAGAGCATCCGCATCCTCAGACGTGATGTAGATTTGTACGTTCCGCTCTTAATGGTAAGCGATGCGGTTCCATCTGTCGCATAACCATTCCAGATGGCGCCATTCGGGACATTGCTGTAAAACTTAATTCCGCTCAGAGTCATCTTACCATTATGATTGATAAATCCTGATATATATCTCTGATCATCCAGTTCGAAGCGAAATGTTCCTCCCGTTACAGATACTGTTCCTCCATAATTGGATATTGAAAAATTTGTACTCCGTTTTCCACACCCTTCCACCCATTCAGCATATCACACTGTACACATCCCCAAATTTACAAATCCGTTACAATCCAACGCCCCAAACCGTGATATACTTTTTATATTATGAACTTTCCGAGGTTAATCATATGAATTCAAAAATACTGGTCATCGAGGACGATGCCGCCATCAACGATCTTTTGTGCATGAATCTTGAAGTCGCGGGCTACGAAGTACAGGCCTTCTTCCACGGAGGAGAGGCAAGCCGGGAGCTCGCCTTAAATCACGCTTACGACCTTGCGCTTGTCGATATTATGCTCCCGGGCAGGGATGGTTTTGCCCTGCTGCCTGAGCTGACACACTACGGGATTCCCGTGATCTTTCTCACCGCAAAGGGGGATCTGCCGAGCAAGGTCAAAGGACTCCGGGACGGCGCGGAGGATTACATTGTCAAGCCTTTTGAAATGCTTGAGCTTCTTGTGCGCGTGGAAAAAGTTCTGGCACGCCACCGGACTGCGCCGGAGGTCATCCGCATTCTGGATGTGGAAATCTTCCCGGAGCAAAGACTCGTCAAAAAGAGTGGGGACGAGCTTTCTCTCACCCCGATGGAGTACGATTGTCTGATGATGTTTGTCCGGCATAAAAATAAAGCGCTGACAAGGGAACAGCTTCTGGCTGCTCTCTGGGGCATTGAATTTGAAGGGGAAACAAGAACGGTGGATGCCCATGTCGGGCGTATCCGCAAAAAACTGGGATTTCAGGATGTGATCCGGACCATTCCCCGGATCGGTTACCGTCTGGAGGTGGATAAATGAAGCTGTTCCACAAAATTTTTCTGCAGGTATTTCTCGGTGTCCTGGCGCTGGCCCTCGCCAGCTTTTCGTATCTTCTCTATGAGTCGAAGCGGCAGAATCTGAACGATATCCGTCAGTACGAAGGCTCTGCCTTTTTGCAGAAGCTTCAGGATTTCAGCCTGAGCCTGGAGAAAAGCGGTCTGGAACGTGACGCTGAGCAGCTTCAGAACATCACTGCGGTCAATGCCTTCCGCAATACGTTCGGCAGCCATGGCGGCATCAGCCGGAACAACGAGGAGCTGTTCAACAGCTCTCCCTATGAATACGACTATGAGGCGCTGCGGACGTGCAGGGAGGAGTCCGGCCTGACCACTTACAATAACTGTTATTCTGTGATCCAGACAGTGAATAACCATCATATGATGCTCTTCTCCGCCCCGGTTTCCGGGAAGGGTTTTTATGAATTTGAAGTGGTTGTGTACAAAGATGTATCCGACATTTACATCCGTTCACGGAATCTTTTCTTAAAAGGGCTCATGGGAACTCTGCTTCTTCTGCTTCTCATCAGTGCGCTTTTATATCACGGTCTTTACCGGAGTATCCGTCCATTGATCGAGCTGAAGAATGCCGCCTCCTCCATTGCCTGCGGTGCCTACGATTCCCGTGTCACTGTGAAAGGAAAGGATGAGATCGCAGAGCTGTCCTGTGCTTTTAACCAGATGGCAGAGAAAATAGAAGAACATATTGAAACGATTTCCCGCACGAGCGAAGAGCGAAGACAACTGCTGGGAAATCTGGCGCATGAATTGAAGACTCCTCTGACCTCTGTCATCGGATACGCAGATACGCTGCTCACCGTGCGGCTGGACGAACGCCGGAAGGAAAAGGCTCTGAACTATATTCTGAATGAATGCCGCCGTCTGTCCCGCCTGTCCTCCAAAATGCTGGAATTGACAAGCCTGTCCTCCGACACGACACTGGTCCATATGGAAGAATATCCTGTCGCCTCACTGTTTGACCAGGTGAAAGAGACCGTCGAATACCGTCTCAGAGAAAAAGAACTCCATCTGGAGATTTCATGTACTCCTGCCTCTCTCTTCCATCTGATGGACTCTGACCTGATGATCAGCCTGTTGGTCAATCTCATCGACAATGCCTGCAAAGCATCTTCCCCCGGAAGCAGCATCTGCTTGTCCGGCACCGAATACGGAATCTCCGTGAGAGATTTCGGCATCGGAATCCCTAAAGAGGAGCTGCCGCGCGTGACCGAAGCATTCTATATGGTAGACAAATCCCGCTCCCGCAGTGCCGGTGGCGCCGGACTCGGACTGGCATTATGCAGCCGGATTGCCGAACTGCACGGGGCAAGGCTGGAGATTGAGAGTGCGGAACAAAAAGGAACCTGTGTACAGCTTCTCTGGTGAATATAAGTATTGCCAGTTATATCTTCCTTCCCCGTACGCCATACAAACCGCAAACCAGCTGGTTATGCAGCTCCAGTCTGTGGCTGAATTGGCGTCTACATTCCACTTTGGTCGGTGCTGAACGAATCCCACCGGGACTGCTCACCCGCTCATTCAAAAATGGAAATACTGCCCTTACCATTGGCATAAGTTACAGTTCGGTTACAATTCCCGGGAGATTTAAACACAGGAACCGAACTAAAATACAGGTATCACAAAGATCAAAAGATACGGCGGTCAATCAACAGTTACTGTTCGCGTACCGCAGGGCCGTGAATAATAACCATTAGCATTCAAACACAAAATCGCATTTGAATCTCCCGCAGGACAGCCCTGTGTGAACAGGATATCCATGCGATGACTGCCAGACAAAAGGAGGACCTGTTATGAAACAAAAACGAATTCCAGCACTACTCGGTTTTACGCTCAGCGCCATAGTGCTCTCCGGCTGCACCTTATCGCCGGAAACGTCGATGATCCGTCTGAAAAAGGAAGCTCAGGCAAATGCCGCAGAATATGAGACGGATATTTCTGAAAATCCTTCATCTGTTCAACATCCTTCCGGCACCACACTCCGCACACTTACCGATGCCCCGGGCCACTATCAGAACAGCTTCGAGAGTGACAGCGGGCGGCTGCTCGTCATGACCGATGCAGATGTCGAAATCCCGGAGGCCGGACAGGTGACTTCCGTAACAGTCAGCCAGCATGAGCTGAATCAGGACGGATTTGACAAAATCACCGAAATCTTTTTCCCGGAGGCCGTCTTCTATACGGACTCCAGCTACCTCCAGATGACCAAATCAGACTGGCAGAAACAGATTGATAACCTGAAGAAATATATAGTCGACGGTAATTTGGATCCTTATTACTATGGAACAGATGAGAACGGCAACTACATTTTCGATATTGAGGAAACGCTGAAAACTTATGAATCCCATCAGCAGAATGCCCCGGAGGAAAAAGAACTCGTGGAAATAAAGCCGCAGTTTGGTCTGGAAGAGGATATGGAGGAATTCGGAACCTTCGTCCACGAAAATGACTTTTCCGGGATTGCCTCCACACCGGACGGCCTCGTCTATTACTACACAGTACAGGGCAACGGCGCTGTCCCCATGAACGTCCGCATTGAACGCCGCCGGGAACGGAGTGATATGAATCTTACTCCTCTCTGGTCCGCCTGGCAGTCCATGAAGCTCAGTGAGGCCGAACTGCCGGAAGAAGATGCTCTTATCCAAGAAATCGGTATCACCCTGAAGGAAGCCCGGGAACTGGCAGAAGAAAAAATAGAAAAGCTTGGCCTTTCTTACATGGAATTGAAGGACTGGGATTACGGCATTCTCTGGGAATCCGGTGATGGCGGCGGATACAGCAGTGACCTGCTGATGGATACCGGATATCTCCTCCACTATACCAGAAAAATCAATGGTATTCCTGTCACCTATACACTCGACGGAGGCGGCTCACTGGAAGATATGGACAGTGAATATGATACGTGGGGATATGAGACTCTGGATTTTATCATCACAAAGGATGGACTGGACACTGTAAACTTCTGTAACCAGTATGAGGTCGATGCCATCAGTGAAGAAGCGCTTACGCTCCTGCCCTTCTCTGAGATTCTGGAAATCTATGAGAAAATCATAAAGCAGCAAAACTCATACCTCGATGATGCGGATTACACCAGAACGTACCATATAAACCGCATCACGCTCGGCTACACCCGCATCTATGATCCAACCGTTGACAGCACGACCGGTACCCTTGTGCCTGTGTGGGATTTCTTCGGAAGCTTCGAAGATACGCCGGACAACGGCATTAAGCTTGAACGCCATGATTATCTGAACGCACTGGCGTATCAGAGCTTCCTGACTGTCAATGCAGTAGACGGAAGTATCATCAACCGTTCACTGGGATATTAAGAGAGGACGGTTACAAGTTCAACGAGCGTTATCCGCTGCCAAA
>JAUNGL010000026.1:15340-17647 GCA_030524665.1 Lachnospiraceae bacterium
CCCTCTGCTTCGCGTGAGTGAACAGGGCAAACCCAGTATTGATCGGACAGATTCAGCCCCAGACAATGTTCCGGCAGCATCTGAGCCTTCGGAATCCGAAGTGCTTCCAGCGCCTGGCGCAGTCCCTGCCTGCTGTCCGGAATAGCCCGGTTCACCCACCATGCATTCACAGCCGCCCGGTCAACCATACCCCGCTTCACCGGAATCCCGACCGGCAGATGCTCTTTATGGTAAACCTTACCGATTTTTGTAACAGCACAGCGCACCGAATCAAGCGTCATTTCCATAACCGGAATCTGTCTGTGCATTAAAATATAGTTCAAAGGAAACCACCGGCCTTTTCTTTCTCCTGTTTACTTCGGTATCTCCGTCATAATCTCCAGCTTAAAGCCTTCCCACATATTCGCCGACACATTCCAGTCACGCAGATCTGCCACGACTCTGTGGTAAAATGCCTGCCCGCCGCGGACAATATCATAGGTGCGCGCATCTCCCCGCGCTTCCAGATGACGGCCAAAGCTGCAGTTTTTCACATCCTCCGGTCCGTAGTCATCCACGTCCCCGTCAGGCCAGAAGATGTACAGACGGGGAACTGCTTCCTCACGCGTACTGTCAATCCCGGCCAGCTTCAGCAGCTTTCTCCCAATATTTTCATAACACGTAAACACATGCGCATAGCGCCATACCGTTCTGGTGAAATCCGACACCCGGAACTGTCCCAGCCACTCTTCATCCATCATACCGTCATCTGTCTCTTTTGAGCAGATGATCACGATTGGAAACATGCGCTCCTCATCTTTAAATGACCGTACCAGCGAAGCAATCTGCTCCTCGCGCAGAATCCGTCTCCGGTTCATACAGTCGATTCCATTTATGATACCAATATTGTCGACAATGCTCTTATAATACCCCGGATAACTGAAGAACATTCCGGAGCTCTCCTGCACCATCCGGTCCTCCTTCATTGGCTCCGCATACCCATTGCAGACCTTCAGCCATACCTTCTCCTGATCCGTAATTTCCAGACAGGATTCTGAATACCAGATACGACCTCCGATCTCCGGGTCCATATGCCGGACATGCATATTCATCCGCCGCTTGTCTGAATCATAATTTACCGTCACATGATATGCCAGAATATCCGCATGGTACGTCGTAGTCTCCTGCGGCATATCCTTAAACAGCACTCCATACTTCTGTACCACCCACCGGTAAATACTGTCCGCCGACCGCTCAAAGATCAGCTCCGGAGTGACTCTCTGGTCCTTGATCCTGTTTCCATCCACCTGCGTACACATCTGGAACACCGTATGTCTGGTCAGCGGCCGCAGCTCATAATGCCTGGACTCTGCCAGACTTTCCTCCCTGCCGTCATTATAGACATCCCGCTCTTTAAAAATCGCAGTCAGACGGCTGTTATGGAACTGACTGTCATTCAGCAGGGCAATGATCGTATTTACATTGATCGGGATCTTTCTGGTCTTTCGAAGCAGCTGCTCCACCAGCGTCCACTTACTTGTCTTGTAAATTTTCTTGGCCAGATTTCCTCCCTGCTCTTTGTTCTCATTCAGGAACTGCTCCACCTCCGGATAAAGAGAGGCATCCCCAAGCTTCAGGCGGAAATGACTCTTAATCATATCACTCCACCGACCGGACTTGTACAGCGCGTGTCCAAGATCCTCAAACAGAGTGACCATAGACTTGTCACACAGCTCCAGCGTGGCGATAATGCTGTTCAGATATCTCGAAAAGCTCCTGTAGTCTTTCCACAGCTCCTCTCCTTTGTAGCGCATATCATGCTCAATCTCATGCCAGCCTTCAAAGAACATGGTTTTGATCTGAATCTCAAACGTGTCATCTATGTACATATCCCATGTATCCGCGGAAATCTCTGCTTTCAGATACCGCGGGAGCCGGAATACTCCGTTCAGCTTTGCAGGCTTAAATTCCTCCTCACTGCGCTCAGAGGTAGACCATTCCACCGCATCAAATGTATTTTCCATAATATTCCTGCAGATATCCACATCATCATCAAAATACACATTGATCCTGACACCCACCAGATCCTGAATTTTCCGTTCCTCCCCGTACTCCTTCAGTTCAAATTTATGTGCTATGGAGGTAGCCGTCTTTATCCTTGAAAACACCCGGAAATAAAGACCGCACTGCTCCAGACGATCGCTGATAATCCGCTTCAGATCCTGTTCCACGATCTTTGGAACCTTCACGTGGGCGGCGATCTCCTCCTTTGTAAATACTATCTTTCCCTGCTCATTCATCTGTATTACTCCATCAGTTCATTTCCTT
>JAUNGL010000026.1:17747-29756 GCA_030524665.1 Lachnospiraceae bacterium
TATTTCCCCGCACTCCGCGATCTTTGCCTCAATGCGCTCCTTCACAACTACCGCAATCTCTGTCGTCTTCATTCCCTGATATTCCTCATAGGGTATCGGCTCAAGGAAATGCACCTGCACCGTCTGGCGTGCGATCGAACCAGTATCAAATGCCTTGTAGGAATCAATCAGAGCCACCGGAACAATCGGGCATTTCGCCTTCACTGCCGCCTTAAAACTGCCTCCCTTAAAATCAAGAAGCTGATTGCCCTTCCGGCTTCTTGTACCTTCCGCAAAAATCACATAATTGCGCCCCTGCTTCACCTCTTCCGCCATCTGCAAAATGACCCGCATTCCCTGTCTCGGATCGGAACGGTCAATTGACAGCGCACCAAAGCAGGCAATCACCTGCTTCAAAAATGGAATATTCTCAAGCTCTTTCTTGAAAACAACGGAAAACGGACGCTCAAGTACCTTCAGTATCGCAAGGATATCGAACATTCCCTGATGGTTTGGATACATAATAAAACCATCCTGTTCCGGCAGCAATTCCAGCCCGTGCACATCAATCCGCACACGCCCGCCCGCTACCGCACGGTTGTCAATCTGCTTCAGCAGCGCAAATTTTTCCTGCTCACTGTACTGCTCCGGATGCGTTGCCATACGACACAGCCGTGTAAGTCCGTACGGCACATACCAGAGATTCATCAATACCATCCATATAATTCTTTTCATTCTATCCGCCCCCAACTGCCTGAGCACTGCCCGCTCCATGACCAGTACCCAGCCTGCCATCTCTCATATTTTCCTGAAACCTAACCTCGTAAATACCTTCACCCCAACCGAAAGCACTATCTGTTTCCGGACAGGCTTTTTAGCCTGCTATATTCAGACATCCCGGAAACGAAAAGTTCTTCGAAAGCCTCAGCAGTGTCAGTCTCCTTCTGACATACGGGCAGAGACGAAGCGTCACTTCCTTCAGGCTTTCCGGCATCTGAATCTCTTCCATTCTGGTCACGCAGCCCGCGTCAGACAACAGCTTCTGCATTTTTCCGCTTCCCGGCAGCTTTGCAAGCTCCTCCGCAATCTGCGGCAGCTTCGCTTCGAGGTCTGCCAGATCCAGATTCTCCATCAGGTTCGGGTCATTTTCATCCAGTGCTTCCTGATATTTTCCGCGTGCTCCGAAGGTCTGCTGAAGCAGCTCTGTCTCGTATGCGCGCCCGTCCACGATCCTGCAGTTTCCTTCCTCGATCGCTTTCCGTATCTTCTCATAATACTCCAGACAGAGGATCAGTCCGATGGACACCTTTTCCCCGTGCAGTGCGTCAATATAGTCATTGATAATCTCCATCTCCCACAGATGCGATACGTGATGCTCTGCCCCGGATGCCGGGCGTGAATTTCCAATCATCTGCATCGCAAGTCCCGAGAGAATCAGCGCATACATCAGCTTCTCCATACACTCAGGCTCACCCTTTTTGATCTGATCCAGTACACTCTCCACTTCCTTGACAGCTTCCAGCTCCAGATTGTATATTGGCTCACAGAAATATTCACCAGTCACGATATGGCATACCTTCCAGTCCAGCAAGGCCGTATATTTCCCCATCAGATCCGAAATGCCTGACGCGGTCAGACGAAACGGCGCTTTTGAAAAAATATCTGTATCCGCCAGCACACACATCGGTGCAACTGCCGTCATCGTCTTTTTCATCCCATGCCATGTCATCGCAGCAACCGATGAGACAAATCCGTCCACACTGGCTGCTGTCGGCACTGAAATGAAATTCAGGCCACGCTGATACGCGGTATAGCGGGTCAGATCATGGATGGTGCCTGCCCCAACTGCAATCAGCAAATCTGCCTGATCTGTCAACGCCTCCTGCACCTTCGCCACATAGATATCATTTGCATGAATATCTTCCCCCGCGACCTCCAGAACCTCAATGGTCTCAAAATATTTTTTCATACTGCCCGCTGCAGCTGCCTTTGTGTTCACATCGCAGATGATAACCGGATGCCGATATCCCACTGTCAGCTCATCCAGACGGTTCACCGCTCCCGGCTCAATCCAGACTCCCTTTACGGTAATCTCATGTGTGTGACCGCATTCGCACGGTCTCGTAAAACGTTCCAAATCTACTTTCATAATATCCTCCTGTCCTTCTGGTATCAGCTTCTGATACCATCCCTTCCTGTACCGTCCCGTCTCTCTCTTATCTGCCGAAACCTGAAACAGTACTCTCCGTTCTCTTACGTTTCACATCACAGCAACCGACCACTATGATTCCATCTATCCCTGCTCTATTAAGCTATGACTCCTTTTTCGTCTGAAATGGCTCCACCACTTCCAGCAATTCGTCAAACGACTTCAATACGCCATCCGCACTGTCCGGATTTCCAAAACCATAGGACGCAAACAGAAACGGGATTCCCGCCTCCCTCGACGCATCCAGATCCCCCTGCGTATCCCCGACGTAAACTGGTTTCTTCAGTCCATTCCGCTCTACGACCAGACGGATATTTTCCGCCTTATTCATTCCGGTATTTCCATAGCACTCAATATCTTTGACATACGGTCCAAGCCCTGTTTTTTCCAGAAACAATTCAATATATCCAGCCTGACAGTTGCTCACAATACACACCGTCACCTTCCTGGACAATTCCTGTACCGTAGATATCACTTTCGGGTAGCAGATTCTGCATTCATCCCGTTCCAGCTCTTCGTGCTCATACACACAGCACACATCCATGATCTCATATCGTTTCTTTTCTTCTACCTGCGGCAGGAGAAGGTCTGCGATCACCTTCATCGTCTTCCCGAACAGCTTCTTCAGCATATCCGCCGTCACAGTCATCTCCGTACAGCCGCCTTCCCTCACGGCCTTCGTCCAGGCCTTGGCAACAATCGGTGTGGAATCCCACAGCGTACCATCTACATCCAAAATAATGCCATCTGTCTGCATATTTTTTCTCCTGTTATTCATTTCTCAGTATTCGTAAACTACAATTTTTATTATAGGGGGTTTCAATGCTTTTTTCAAGTAAAAACCAGCAGCACTCCAGCTGCCGGTTCTGAAGCCTGACCAGTATAACTCTCACTCTCTGTCTGATTTCTGCTCCGCTGGCCTTGTTTTTATCATCTCTGAACTCACCATTGCTTTTCTCACTTCATTTCGTTATAATAATCGAGTAAACAAAATGGATGTTATACCTTTTATTTCAGATAGGATCATTTAAATCTATGGAAAATCAGGAAAATTACGAAAATTTAAAAAACTCGGTCAAAACTCTTGCGCAGTTTGCCACCTCAGACAATCTGCACTACGGCATTTTTTTGCTTATCATATTAATTCTGGGGCTGAAGCTTGCCGACTTCTGCTTCCTCCCTTTCAAAAAGAAGAAAAATATACTCGCCAACTTTCTGCTCGGCTGCCTGAAAGCGATCTGGATTTTCGCGATTGGAATGAAAATCTGCAGCCTTTCTGAATTTCTGACCGGATTCACAAGCCAGATTCTGATGTCCTCATCGCTGATCGTTGTCGTACTTGGCTTTGTCTTTCAGGAAGGGCTTACGAACATTGTGCACGGCTTTATTCTGACTATTTTCAAACCATTTCACATCGGTGACCGCGTGCGGATCACAGTTGACGGGGAAGGGATTACAGGATATATCAAATCCATTGATTTGAGAAGTACCGTGATTCAGAATGTTATGAATTCCTCCTACGTCATCGTTCCCAACTCCAGAATGGATATGTGCGTAATCGAAAACAGCTACTTTGATTCCAAATCTGCCAGCACTAATTTTCTGGATTTCACAATTACATACGATTCCAATCTTGAAAAGGCAATCGCAATCACCGCACAGGAAATTGTGTCCAACCCTTATGTGGATGCGGCACGGACCGCCCACAATATCACGGCCCCTGTCACGGTCATGGTACGCAGCCTTGATGAGAGCGGGATTGCCATGCGTGCTACCGTCATGACCAGTACAATTGAGGAAAATTTTGTTGCATGCAGCGAAATCCGCAGACAGCTTGTAGAAAGATTCCGTCAGGAACCGGATATTGCATTTGCGCATCTGCATGTCCAGATCGTACAGCCGTCTTCCGATACCTCAAACGGACAGGAAAACATCCAGCTTATAAGCACACCAGAATCTGACGATTCTTCCGTATACCGAATTTAAATACGCGTTCTATGGCAATGGATGTCCGACAGCTGAAAATTCCGTTCCCATATCGGCCGAACCATCACAAACGCATTTTCCTTACAATCTATCAATCTGTCATTTTATTTTGAGCACATTTTATTCTAACCGGATAGCAGGCAAACGTGGCTGTCCCTCACATCAAACAGGCGGGCCCCCTCCGGAGTCCCGCCTGTCTGTTTCAAAATTATTCTATTATTCTGCTTCAAGGTAACAGCTCATCCTTGAATAACGATATGCTTCATACCTATATTCACGCCTCTGCGGTTCACGAACAATAACTGCTTATACGTATCCCATCAGGCTCGGCAGCCACAGTGAAAGCTGTGGGATATACGTCACGAGCATCAATACCGCGAAGATCGCTACAAAGTATACCAGCAATTGCTTGAATACAGTCTCAATCTTGACTCCTCCGACCTTAACGCCGACGAACAGTGTCGTACCTACCGGCGGTGTGATGGTTCCGATACACAGGTTGAAGATCATCATAATACCAAAATGTACGGTGTTCATTCCAAGTTCCTGGCATACCGGCAGGAAGATCGGTGTAAAGATCAGGCAGGCCGGCGTCATATCCATGAACGTTCCAACCACCAGCAGGATGATATTGATCATGAACAGAATCACGAACTTATTGCTGCTGACAGACAGCAGGGCTGAGGATACCAGCGCCGGGATATTGGTGAATGCCATTACCCAGGACATAATACTGGATACGCCAATCAGGAAGATGATGATACCGGTCATCTCCGCGCTTTCCTTCAGAATCTGCGGAAGCTCTTTCAGCTTGATGGACTTGTAACCGAACAGGGACAGCAGGAGGCTGTACACAACTGCTACGACAGAACCTTCCGTTGCAGTAAAGATACCGCCGATGATACCACCAATAACGATGATGATCAGAAGCAGACACGGAAGTGCCTCAAGCATAATCTTTACTTTTTCTTTTCCTGTATAGGAAGTAGAGCTTCTGTAGCCATGCTTCTTTGCAACGAAGAAAATCACGAGCATACATGCCAGACCCCAGAGGATTCCCGGAATATAACCTGCCATGAAGAGGGCTGCTACGGATGTACCGCCGCTGACGAGTGAAAAGGTAATCATAACGTTGCTTGGCGGAATCAGAAGTCCTGTCGGTGCGGTAGCGATGTTTGCTGCTGCCGAGAAGTTCGGATCATATCCCTCTTCCTTTTCGATCGGTCCGATGATGGAACCCATTGCGGAAGCTGCTGCTGTACCGGAACCGGAAATCGCACCGAACAGCATGTTTGCGAGTACGTTCGTCTGAGCAAGAGCACCCGGCGTACGTCCGGTGATAACCTTTGCCATGTTGATCAGGCGGACTGCAATACCGCCCTTGTTCATAATATTACCTGCAAGGATAAAGAACGGAATTGCCAGCAAACTGAATACGGAGATACCGGAGAAAATTCTCTGTGCACCGGTCAGTACGGCAACCTCTGTATCCATAATCGGCAGAATCGCACATACGGAAGAAAGTCCAAGGGCTACTGCAATCGGTATCCCGGCAATCAGCATGATTGCGAGCAGTACCAAAATAATTAATCCACATACTAATGCTGTATTCATATCGTTTCGTCACTCCTTTCCCGAATCACTCTTTTACTTCGCGCTGTTCTCTCTCAACGCCCGCCACCAGATCAATGATATTCAGGATTGAGTAGATTACGATAATAATACCTGAAACCGGAACGATGGTATATACGACACCCATCGGGATTCCAAGAGAAGCGGTTGACTGTGTCATAGTAAGCTGCATGATCGTGAAACCGCCGTAAATCATAACGCTGCCTGCGAGGATCATGATCAGGATCTCACTGACAATATTCAGTACCTTCTGACCGCCCTTTCCGAGCTTGTCAGCCATAAAGCCCATACGCATATGGTCTCTCTTACCGAATACGTAAGCACTTGCAAGCAGAGCCATCCAGGTGAAGCTGTAGGTCAGAAGCTCCTCGGATACGGTACTCGGGTTTCTGAAAATGAAACGTGTCACAATCTGGTAAGTTCCGATGACTACCATCGCTGCAAAAATCAGGGCACACGCGGAACTTAAGATAACGTCAATTGCCTTGCGGATACTATGTAATGCTTTCATCTTATTTGTCCTCCTGTGCTACTTTTTCGTTGACTTCCTGAATATGGTCATACAGATCCTGGATCGCCGGGTTCGCATCCAGCATCTCCTGCTGCACGTCAGCAACCTTATCCTTGAAAGCCTGTACATCTACCTCGATAAATTCTACACCCATATCTTCCTCAGCGATTCTCTTTGCCTCAGCGACCTGGTCATCCCAGTACTGCATCTCTTCCTCGGTGGAAATCAGAGCTGCCTCCTCAAAAATCTGATATTCCTCATCACTGAGTCCCTGAAGGAATTTCAGGTTTCCGATCAGCATATCCGGAACCATCTGGTGCATATTGTAGGAATAGTACTTGGCAACCTCACCGTGCTTATTATTCGTCAGTGCAAGCTCGTTGTTCTCTGCGCCGTCGATGACACCCTGCTGGATTGCAGTATATACCTCACCAAAGCTCATCGGGGAGGCCGCTGCTCCGAATGCATTCGCCATCTTCACGCTGGCCGGGCTCTGCTGTACACGGATCTTCAGACCCTTCAGGTCATCCGGGGTGTTGATCGCTTTCTTTGCATAGAAGCTTCTCGTACCTGCATTGTACCAGGTCAGTACACGGAAACCGGCTGCATCCGTAGATTCGTAGACATCCTTCATATACTCAGTATCATTCATTACCTCATGATATGCTTCCTCAGAAGTAAACAGATAAGGCATACTGAATACCTCATAAACATCCGCAAAGTTCTCCAGGTTCGCCGTACCTGCCACTACGAAGTCAATCGCACCGGTCTGTGTCAGCTCAATTGCCTTCTGCGCACCGCCCAGCAGCTCATTCGGGTAAATCTGTACTTCATATTTATCTCCGAGGTTTTCTTCAATGTACTCTTTGAATTTCAAAAGTCCCAGATGCTCCGGATGTGTCTCGGACTGGGCGTGGGAAATACGCACGATTCGCTTATCACTTTTGATGGAACCGCAGCCGGTCAGCCCGGATATACTTCCCAGAATCAGACCCGCACAGAGGGTCAAAGCGCCAATTCTTTTTAAGCCTTTCATAATACATTTTTCCTTTCTGAAGTTTTCTCTCAATCAGAAATCAGTTGAAAATCTTTTGACCAGATAACATCTCACCATATGCTTTTTCTCAATCTTCTGTCCACCGAGCAAAGCCATCATGGAATCAATTGCTTTCCTGCATAAAATTTCTACCCGGGTATCCACGGATGTAAGCTCGGGTTCGCAACTGACAGAAAGCTCTGAATTATTATACCCTACGATACTGACCTCTTCCGGTATCTTCAGCCCGATCGCTCTCGCATACTTGACCGCACCGATTGCCAGACCGTCCTCCGTCGCAATCACGCTGTCAAATGTAAGATTTCTCCGCAGCAGAAGCTCATCTCTGGTACGGTGTATCGAGTTCTCTGAATAAAAAATCAGTTCCTCCAACACCGGCATCTGATAGGCACGAAGTGCATCTTCATATCCCTTTCTCTTCTGATTCGCACTGTAGGAATGAGAATTACTGAGGAAAAAGATCCGCTTCCTGCCATCGAGCAGCAATTCTTCCGTCACATCATAGACCGCCTGATAATCATCTGCCAATACGCAGAAAATACGATCGCTGTCTATATAACCGTTGATCAGGAAAACAGGAATCTGGGATGAGACCTCCTGAACATAATCGGTATCATGTCCTGGCTGACCGGCATAATCAGAACCAACCAGCACGAGCGCATCAATATGTTTCTTCAGAATCAGCTCTACCGCCTGCCGTTTGTCTTCCTCATCATATCCGCTGCAGTACAGGATACAGTCATACCCATACCCCTGCAGGTTTTTCTCCAGATATGCAACCGCTTTTGCCATATAGGCATCGCTCACATCCGGACAGATGATTCCGACTGTCCTCATCGTGTTCAGACCAAGTCCTCTGGCAAATACATTCGGAGTATAATGATTCTCCTCCATAATCTGCCGTACTCTTTCCTTAGTCTTCTCACTGACCTTCGGGCTGTCATTGACTACCCTCGATACAGTGGCGATCGATACGCCGGCAAGTTTGGCAATATCGTAAATGTTCATATTTCACACTTCCTCTTCTTTCATTGAGGTGTAAGCCCTTACACTTATCCATATTATACCACCTGTTAAAGAAAAAACAATTCAATTTTTTCAAATTTTTTTCACAATTTTTCCATATCATTTTTGTGTAAATTCACCATTTTTGTATTTTTTTACAATTTTTTCGATTTTTCGGTTGACCTTTTCATTGGTTGGGTGTACCTTAAATGTAAGCCCTTACATTTTAATTTTCATTGTCATCTGATTTCGAGAGAAAGGATACATGCACCATGAAAACATTCCTTAAAATCCATTCAACCGACAAAGTCGCAGTCGCCCTCCGCCCTCTTACGGCAGGCAGTGTCCTCACGGTAGACGGTGTTTCCGTTACCTTATTGGAAGATATCCCACAGGGACACAAATTTGCACTCTGTCCGATCGGAGCAAATGAACCCGTAATCAAGTACGGCTCACCGATTGGTATCGCCAGAGAAGATATCGCCCAGGGTGCCTGGATTCACACCCACAATATGAAAACCGGACTCGGTGAACTGCTTACCTATACTTATAAACCACAGGTTACTCCTGTCACTCCCACCGAAGAGCGTTTCTTCCAGGGATTCCGCCGCAGTAATGGCAAGGTCGGCGTGCGCAATGAAATCTGGATCATCCCGACTGTCGGCTGTGTCAATAATGTAGCGACAGCGATCGAACGCAAGGCTCAGGCCTGTAAAAGCGGCAGTATCGAAGATATCGTAGCTTTCCCGCATCCATACGGCTGCTCCCAGATGGGAGACGATCAGGAGCATACCCGTCAGATTCTTGCTGATCTGATTAATCACCCGAATGCAGGCGGAGTTCTCGTACTCGGTCTCGGCTGCGAGAACAGCAATATCGGAGAGCTGAAAAGATATATCGGCGACTACGATGAGAACCGCGTCAAATTCCTTGTCTCTCAGGAATCAGAAGATGAGATTGCGGACGGTCTGAAGCTCGTAGAGGAACTGATCGCCTATGCCGGAGCGTTCCAGCGCGAGCCTATCAGCTGCAGTGAACTGATCATCGGCATGAAGTGCGGCGGTTCCGATGGTCTCTCCGGTATTACCGCCAATCCGACGGTCGGGGTCTTTTCCGATCTTCTGGTTTCCAAGGGCGGAACAACGATTCTCACCGAGGTGCCTGAAATGTTCGGCGCGGAAACGCTGCTGATGAACCGCTGCGCGGATGAAGCACTATTTGACCAGACTGTCGCACTGATCAACGACTTCAAGAACTATTTTACAAGCCACAATCAGACCATCTATGAGAATCCGTCCCCGGGTAACAAGAAGGGCGGCATCTCCACACTGGAAGACAAGTCTATGGGATGCACACAGAAATCAGGCTCCTCTCCGGTCAGAGGCGTCCTTGCTTACGGCGAGCCAGTTTCCCACAAGGGTCTGAACCTGCTGAGTGCGCCTGGAAATGATCTGGTCGCCTCCACTGCTCTCGCAGCATCCGGCGCCCATATTGTACTGTTCACGACAGGAAGAGGAACTCCATTTGCATCTCCGGTACCGACTGTGAAAATTTCCAGTAATACACCGCTGTACGAGCACAAGAAGAACTGGATTGATTTCAACTGCGGAACACTCGTGGACGACAAGCCGCTGACCGAGCTTGGTGAGGAGCTGTTCGAGTACGTGATCGCCGTAGCATCCGGGCAGAAAGTAAAGGCTGAGGAAACCGGTTTCCACGACATGGCAATCTTCAAGCAGGGCGTAACTCTGTAAAAGACATTATTGTTTACACCTCTGCCCACGTTACTGTTCACACGTCTGCCGAAATGGCAGCCGCATGAACGGTTATGATATTATATAATGAAGGAGAAAACAAATGAAACAGTTATCTTATCAGACTTTACAGGATTTGAATTATGAAGGCTATCTTCTGAAAGAAGCTCCGGAACGCGTGCTCCAGTTCGGAGAAGGAAATTTTCTCCGCGCATTCGTGGACGATTTCATTGATGAGCTGAATGAAAAGACAGGCTTCAATGGAAAGGTAGTTGTAGTGAAACCGCTTCCAAAGCGCAGACCCGGCGGGGTAGCTGATGTCCTGAATGACCAGGAAGGTCTCTATACACTGTATCTGCGCGGCTTTGAGAACGGTCAGAAAGTTAATACCAGACGCGTGATCTCCTGTGTCAGCCGCTGCCTGAGTGTTTATGACGAGTTTGACGCATTCCTCGCCTGCGCCGAGAATCCGGATCTCCGCTATATCACCAGCAACACGACTGAAGCCGGTATCGTCTATGATGACTCCTGCCAGTTTACAGACCGCCCGGCGGCCAGCTTCCCGGCGAAGCTGACTCAGCTTCTGTACCACCGCTTCGAAATCTTCGGCGGCCAGAGCGGAAAGGGCTTTGTGATTCTTCCTTGTGAGCTGATCGACGACAACGGCAAGGCACTGAAGGAATGTGTCGTGAAACATGCAGCCAAATGGAACCTCGGCAGCGCATTCCTTGACTGGCTGGAAAAAGAAAATATCTTCTGTTCCACACTCGTAGACCGAATCGTAACCGGATATCCGAAAACAGAAGCTGAGGCTATCAACGAAGAAAACGGATATGAGGACAAAATCCTGAATACCGGAGAGGTCTTTGGATTCTGGGCAATCGAGGGACCGGAATGGCTCGCCGAAGAGCTTCCGTTCGCAAAAGCCGGACTTCCGGTCCTCGTAACCGACAACCAGAAGCCGTACAAACAGAGAAAGGTCCGTATCCTGAATGGCGCACATACCTCTATGGTACTCGGCGCTTATCTCGCAGGCTGGGATATCGTCCGTGACTGTATGGACGACGAAGTCATCAGAGGCTTCATGAACAAGGCCATTTACGAGGAGATCATCCCGACACTGACACTGCCGAAGGAAGAAGTAGAAAACTTTGCATTCTCGGTAACGGAGCGTTTCAAGAATCCGTTCATCGACCATGCACTGCTCGCAATCTCCCTGAATTCCACTTCCAAATGGAAAGCACGTATCCTGCCGACACTGAAGGACTCTCTCGCAAAGACAGGCAAGCTACCGAAATGCCTGACTGCTTCCTTCGCTCTGTACCTCGCCTTCTACCGCGGCAAGGAACTGACCGAAGCCGGCTTGTCCGCAGTCCGCCCGAAGGGTGATTCCTACACAATCTCCGATGACCGGAACGTGCTGGAATTCTACGACGCACACAAAAATGACAGTGCACATGATTTTGCATATGCAGTATGTGCGAACGAAGCCTTCTGGGGCGAAGATCTGACTCTGCTTCCGGGCTTTGCAGACGCAGCCGCAGAGACACTGGAGCAGATCGAAGCAAATGGTACATATGAAGTCATGAAAGCGTGCCTGTAATTCAGGTCATCCACACCCTGTATCACCAAAACCCATAGCGGGAACACCGCAGGGAGCTTATCTGAAGATGCATACATCCAAAAAAGAAAAATGACTACTGCCATGTCCATTCCTTTTTACATAACGTGCAAAGAAAAGTTTCCTGCTTCAAAAACAGAATAAACTTCTGCAAACACCACCCGGATATTTTATGGATATCCGGGTGGTTGATTGTATCCAATTCGTGTTTAATTCAAGAACTGAGTATTTCATACGATGCCCCAGAGCGGGAGG
>JAUNGL010000199.1 GCA_030524665.1 Lachnospiraceae bacterium
TGGTGTGGACCGTTGTAGTAGTCGGACTTTCTACCTTGATTGGTTTTATTCTGGCATTGATTCTGAATAATGAATTCCGGGGACGTAAGATTGCCCGCGCGGTTGTCGTATTTCCGTGGGCTACTTCTCTGATTATCCAGGCCGGTGTGTGGAAATTTATTATTGATACGGATTACGGTGCACTGAATACTCTTCTGATGAGACTGGGGATTATTCAAAGTTCCATGAACTGGACACCGACTCCCGGTGCATATTTTGCGTGGGAATGCTGGGTGGGTATTTTTGTTACGGTTCCATTCGTTATGTTTTGTGTGCTTTCAGGACTGCAGAGCATCGACAATGCTTATTATGAAGCTGCCACGGTGGATGGAGCGACGTACTGGCAGCAGCTGTTTCAGATAACGGTTCCGCTGGTAAAGCCGTCGCTGACGGTCAGTACGGTACTGAATATTATTTATGTTTTTAACTCTTTCCCGATTATCTGGACAATTACCAAGGGTGACCCGGCTAACCGCACGGATACTCTTGTTACATACTTGTATAAACTGGCATTTTACAATGGAAAATCAGGAGAAGCTGCAGCGGTATCCGTGATCGGATTCCTGATTCTCTGTGTCTGTGCTTCCGTTTATATGGTGGTGTCCCTGAGGAAGGAGGGCAGCGATGAGTAGGCAAAAGGAAGAAATCATCATAAAAAAGGCGAAGACGCCGAAACAGAAGGTGCTGAGAGTCTGCCTGTATGTGTTTGTTGTCATCATGGCGTTGATCATACTGTATCCATATCTGGTTATGTTTACGACCGCACTCAAGAGCCGCGCTGAGATCTATGCGGCGAAGGGTACTGTCTTCCCGGTGACATGGCTGTGGAGCAATTTCACGGATATCTGGTCCAAAGCGCCGTTGATGCGTTATTTCCTGAATTCTATTATAGTGGCAGGTGGTTCTACACTGATTGCAATTCTGTGCGGTATACCGGCAGCATATGCGCTGGCTCGCATGAAATTTAAAGGGCAGAAATTCTTTCTGGGACTGGTAATTGTATCTCAGATGTTTTCACCAGTCGTTCTGCTGATTGGTATCTATCGTGTCATGTCTACACTGCATATGACTGACAGCCTGCTTGGGTTGGTCTTTATCAATGCGGCGTTTAATCAGGCGTTTGCCATCTGGCTTCTGCGCGGCACGTTTGTTTCTATCTCTCCGGATATGGAGCAGGCTGCCCGTATTGACGGCTGTAACAAAATGCAGGCTATGATCAGAGTACTGCTGCCGATGGCTGCTCCGGGTATTGTGACTACATTGATTTTCATTTTTATCAATGCATGGAATGAATATACGATCGCACTTACCCTGATCTCCAGTGACTTGAATAAACCTCTGACTGTCGGCATCACTATTTTCAATGGTTACAATATGATAGAGTGGCAGTATCTGTTTGCAGCCTCCCTGTTTGCAACGATTCCGGTTATCATTTTGTTTATGTGTATTGAGAAGCACCTGGTAAGCGGTCTTGCATCTGGCGGTGTGAAGGGTTAGAAGTGCAATGGCAAAAGTGAGATGAACGTCATTGTCTGCAGGCGGAAGGCCTGCGAAAGCGTAACATGAGAAAAGAAAATAGTAGGAAAAGCACTTCGAAGCGGAATTCAGCATAAACTATCATAAAACCGCTTAGAGGTGCTTTTTTGAATACTTTTAAACAGCCGCTGACTGCGGAAGAAGAAGCGTATTATCTTGCCAGATGTCAGGAAGGAGATATGGAAGCGAGAAATATGCTGGTTGAGCACAATCTAAGGCTGGTGGCTCATGTGGCAAAAAAATATCAATCGCCGGAGCATGATACCGACGATTTGATTTCTATAGGGATTATTGGTTTGATTAAGGCGGTGACCACATTTGACAGCACGAAAAACAGCCGTCTCGCAACGTATGCGGCCCGATGTATTGAGAATGAGCTGCTGATGATGCTGCGCACGAGAAAGAAGCTGACACGGGAAGTTTCAATGGATGAAAAAATAGGAACGGATCAGGAGGGGCGGGAACTTCGTCTGATGGATATTCTGGAGAGTGAACCGATTGATATTCTGGAGAAGCTGGAAACCCAGAAGAATATCCGTAAGATGTATCAGGGACTTGCGACGGTACTTTCAGGGCGGGAGCTTCAGGTAATCAGCGAAAGGTATGGGCTGTTCGGGAAGAAGGAATTGACGCAGAGGGAGATTGCTGCGAAGCTTGGAATCAGCAGGTCGTATGTTTCGAGGATTGAGAAGAGTGCGCTGAAGAAGTTGAGAGTATGTCTTGAAACAGAGTGAAATTCGGGTTTTAAACCATAACGTTGGTCGCAAATAATAAATGCCCTATTGGATTCACATTTTCAGATCTGGTCAAAAACGAGGGCAATTAAGTCCTCGTTTTCATAATGCAGCTTTTGTAAAATAACTATATTTATGTTATTATTCTCGGCCCTACAGTCCGTGAACAGTAACATATTTATACAATTTCATGTATAAAAATAGAAAAATCCCTGTATTTTTACAAAATATATGCTATAATCACTCCAGTGTGTTGAATGAAGCCGGAGATGCTGCTGTTTCTGACCGGCTGGGCAGTAAATAATTCCATTGGGATGGGTTACTGAGAGACACGGGAAGGAGGGAATGGAATGTATTTGATCAAAGGCGCGGCGGTATATGCACCGGAAGCGCTCGGATGTATGGATGTCTTGATCGGTGGCGGAAAGATTCTGAAAGTGGCAGAAGAACTTCCTGCGGAGGAAGCCTATGGAGTTTCTGTGATGGATGGTTCCGGTATGATCCTGATGCCCGGATTGATTGATGCGCATGTGCATATTCTGGGCGGCGGCGGTGAAGGCGGTGCCCGGACGAGAACGCCGGAAATTATGCTTTCCGATATCATTACAGGCGGAGTGACTACGGTAGTCGGTTGCCTGGGAACAGATGGATGTACCAGAACGATGACGAATCTGCTGGCCAAGGCAAAGGGCCTGGAAGAGGAAGGCATCACGACATATGTATATACGGGTTCTTATCAGGTGCCCGTGCGGACGCTGACCGGGAGTATTATGGACGACATTATTTTACTGGATCGTGTCGTCGGAACAGGGGAAATCGCGATTTCAGATCATCGTTCGTCGCAGCCGACGAAGGAAGAGTTTGCCAAAATTGTTGCGGATACGAGAGTCGGCGGGATTCTTTCGGCCAAAGCAGGGCTGGTGAATATCCATATGGGAGATGGGAAGGAAAAGCTGGAATTCCTACGGTACGTGCTGGAGCATACGCAGATTCCGCCTGCAAATATGCTGCCGACCCATATCAATCGCAGTATCACACTGATGGAAGACGGAATCGACTATGCGAAGACGCTGGGCGGATATATTGACCTGACAACCAGTTCGGATCCGGATTTTCTGGAGCCGGATGAAGTAAAAGCAAGTACAGGGCTCAAGATGGCGCTTGACGCGGGAGTTCCGGCAGAGCAGGTGACCTTTTCTTCGGATGGACAGGGCAGTCTTCCGATTTTTGCACTGGATGGAACATTTCTGGGGCTTGGGGTCGGGAAGGTAACATCGCTGTACCGGGAGATGAGAGATGCGGTGCTCACAGACGGAGTTCCGCTTGCGGATGCGCTGAAGCCTGTCACATCCAATCCGGCGGCGCTGCTGAAACTGCCGCAAAAGGGACGGATCACGGAGAATGCGGATGCTGATCTGGTTCTTGCAGATGAGAAAACGCTGGAAATTGATACGGTTCTTGCCAAAGGACGGCTGATGATTTCCGAAGGAAAGGTTCTGGTAAAGGGGACGTTCGAGTGAGAAAGGAATGGACATGCTGTGGACAAGGATGACTCAGACTGTAGGGAGTGGTTTTACCTGTGTACATGCAGTCCGTTACTGTTCACACGTCTGCCGAAATGGCAGCCATCTGACCAGTAACGCGCTTCGCGATGCACAGAAATTGTACCTTCGGCACAATTTC
>JAUNGL010000200.1 GCA_030524665.1 Lachnospiraceae bacterium
GCCGGCGTGGCGGAATTGGCAGACGCAAGGGACTTAAAATCCCTCGGGGGCAACTCCGTACCGGTTCGAGTCCGGTCGCCGGCAGCTAAAAAGCTCTGAGAAATCGGGGCTTTTTTCTTTTTTAGACCAAGCTGCAGGCAGATTCCAGTTTTTACAGAGATTAAAATTCTGCCAAGATCGGGTCGGAAACCTTGCAATTATCCTGCATATAGTATAATATTTCAGCATAGAATCTGCTGGCATAGAATGGCGTTGGAGAGATGAAGTGAAGCGCAGCCTTTTTCGCAGATTTGCCAATTTCATACGGTTCTCGTAAAAGGGAGTAACTGGCATATTTGATATGTATTTTCTGCGTCAATACGACAGTGAGGGATATGCTGTCCGCGGAAAATTTGAATAGTAAGACTTTTACTGTAATGGTTCATAGAGCTGTTGCGGTAGAAGTCTTTTTTATTTTTATGTCGGAGTTAATGGTGGAAGTCTGCGATGCTTCAGATGGATTCTGTTAAGGGAGAGACAGTTAAGTGAGAAGGAGGAAGAAGGATGGAATTTTTGACAGAAGGGTTACTGATGCTTACGTGGAAGGAGTTGGTGATGTACGGAATTGGTGTCTTGCTGATCTGGCTTGCGATTAAGAAGAATTATGAGCCGGCTTTGCTGTTGCCGATGGGATTTGGGGCGATTCTGGTGAACCTGCCGCAGACCGGAGCGTTGAATCAGGTATTGAGCGGCGTGGGTGAAACACAGGGAATTATTCAGTGGCTGTTCGAGGTGGGGATTGAGGCTTCGGAGGCGATGCCGATTCTGTTGTTTATTGGAATTGGAGCAATGATTGATTTTGGGCCTCTGTTGTCGAATCCCAAGATGTTCCTATTCGGTGCAGGAGCGCAGTTTGGTATTTTTGCGGCAATTTTGCTTGCGGTATTTCTGGAATTTGATTTGAAGGATGCAGCTTCCATCGGCATTATCGGAGCGGCAGACGGGCCGACTTCTATTCTGGTATCACAGATTTTGAAATCGAATTACATAGGGGCGATTGCTGTTGCAGCGTATTCTTATATGGCGCTTGTGCCGATTATCCAGCCCTTTGCGATTAAGCTGGTTACAACGAAGAAGGAACGTATGATCCGTATGAAATATGAGCCGGGCACGGTAAGCAAAACTGTGAGAATTGCCTTCCCGATTGTAGTAACGTTTATCGTAGGTCTGATTGCTCCGTCCTCTGTTACACTGGTTGGCTTTTTAATGTTCGGAAATCTGCTTCGTGAATGTGGTGTGCTGGATAGTTTATCGGATGCAGCACAGAATCAGCTTTCCAATCTGATTACACTGCTTCTCGGATTGACAATTTCCTTCAGCATGCAGGCTGAGGCTTTTGTGAATACGGATACGCTGCTGATTATGGTGATCGGATTGTTTGCATTTGTATTTGATACGATTGGTGGAGTCATGCTTGCGAAAGTGATCAATTTGTTTTCAAAGGAAAAGATTAATCCGATGATCGGCGGAGCAGGGATTTCAGCGTTTCCGATGTCTTCCCGAGTGGTACAGAAGATGGCGATGCAGGAGGATCCCGGCAATGTGCTTTTGATGCATGCGGCGGGAGCGAACGTTTCAGGGCAGATTGCATCTGTAATTGCCGGAGGTATGGTAATTAATCTTGTGACGGGGTTTTTGGGGTGATCAGATAAGCGTATAGAAAAAAGTAATATGAGACTGAAGATTCTAAAATTATGGAGGTATAGATATGAATGATATTTTAATTGCATTGGAGATTATGTGGAAGGGAATGGCCGGAGTGTTTGCAGCTACTTTGCTGATTATGGCAGTTGTGTGGGGATTGGGGAAGTTCAGTAAATAATTTCAGAGCGTCCCGGCAAGGAACTGCCGAAAAGCAGAAAATTACCGGATTTCCCGTCACGGGAGTCCGGTTAATATGTTGGAACTCAGAATACCCCGTAGGATTTCTTTCGTATCCTTGCGGATAGAATCAAGGGAAAGACCGGAAATACGGCTTTCATTGACAAAGCCGCAGAGTCCGAAACAGAGAAAGCTGGTAATCTGCCGGGAAGAATATTTTGGTTTGAGACGTCCGCTTGACCTTTCTGTAAACAGTTCTACGGTTTTCAGCACATAATTGTAAAATGAGAAGGCAAGATAAGGATTTTCGTTTGGAGTAGTGTGCCGAAAAAAGTCGTAATTGTCGTAATAAATGGTCAGGGTAGAGTCGAGCAGATTGCAGTAGCTGGTAATTGGATCATCAGCAGGATTGTTGGCATTTTCAAGCTGCTGATATTCCAGTTTTCCTTTCTGCTGCATATCGTTGAAGATATCCTCTGCAAGCTCGAATTTGTCACCGTAGTGGGAATAAAAGGTGACGCGGCTGACTTCGGCTCTGTCACAGAGCTGTTTTACAGAAATTTCTTCAAATGCTGATTCAGAGAGCATCTGGATCAGCATTTTTTCAGGGTTCGTTTGGTTTTTGTAATTCGTTTATCTTCCATTGATAACTCTTTTAACTCTTTCTGTGCATAATTATGGAGACAGACTATCTCTTTCTGAAAAGATATCTTCGCAAACAGATTCTTTTCAGAAGAAGAAAAATGGTTCTCCGGCGATTTTAATTTGGTTCAAAATTAATGAACATTTTCAATAGTTTGTATCATTAACTGACATAAATAGAGGTTTGTTATTGCATTGATTTTATCAAACTATTATAATTTAATTTTAGCACCTGTACAAATATCAGTCAATGGGGAAACTTAGCAGAAATTTTTACGGGTGGATTGAGACAATTAAAGGAGAGTTCTAAAGATGCACGATGTAGTCATTATGACAGACAGCAGCAGTGGAATTACGCAGGAAAAAGCAGCACAGCTTGGGGTTGAAGTGATCCCAATTCCATTTTTGATCAATGGTGAGACGTATTTTGAAGGTGTAAACCTGAGTCAGGAACAGTTTTTCCAATATTTGAAAGAAGATGCGGGAGTATCCACATCTCAGCCGTCACCGGGAGTATTGACGGAAGCATGGGAGCGTATTTTGAAGACACATCGGGAGATCGTATATATTCCTCTGTCCAGTGGTCTCAGCAATTCCTGTATGACTGCGCTGGCACTTGCACAGGAGTATGACGGAAGAGTGCAGGTTGTGGATAATGGACGTGTATCGGTGCCTCAGTATCAGACGGTAATGGATGCTCTGTTCTATGCCAGGGAAGGAAAAAGTGCACAGGAGATTAAGCAGGAACTTGAAATGAAAAAGAACAGGTTCCATATCTACGTCACTGTGGATACCTTTAAATATCTGAAAAAGGGAGGCCGTGTCAGCGGAACTGCTGCTGTTCTCGGAACGATGCTGAATATCAAACCGGTGTTGAGCCTGGGAGTGGAGAAGCTGGACGTAACAGCAAAATGCAGGGGAATGAAGGCCGCACAGCGAACGATGATCGAGGCGCTGCGGAAAGATCTGGATGGTGATCTGAGGGAATACTTCGAACAGGGAAAAATTAGAATCATGACCGCATACAGCAATATTTCGCAGGCAGCTGTGGAAGAGTGGAATCGTGAGGTGCGGGAGGCATTTCAGGTAGATTACGTAGAATCAGCACCGCTGGCTCTTGGCCTTGCATGCCATATCGGTCCCGGCGGAATCGGAATCGCAGCCTCCTACACAGACAGTATTTGATAAGAGCCGCCCATCGTGAAGCGATTCTGAATGGCGTTACTGTTCACGCGTCTGCCAAAATGGCAGCCGTCTGACCAGCAACGATGCTTCAGATCCCAAGGAATCCACCAGACTGCGTCTGGTACCCCTTCGGACAAGCGATTGCACAGAAAGCGCAAAAAATGCGATTTCGTGCCGCAAAACTCGGGATTCAGGTGCGAAACCGCACCTGAACACCTCGCGGAA
>JAUNGL010000201.1 GCA_030524665.1 Lachnospiraceae bacterium
TAATTGGCGATTTTAATCCGATGAAAAATGGTCAAAATCACCCGATGCTAACATTTTCCAATAAAGCAGAATTCCTGTTCCACATTTACCAATGAATAATCTTTCACTTTACACACGGAAAAATTATAATCAATCTTCTTTATTTCCATTTTTATCCCACCTATCCATTTCTATGCTTCGTTCTTTCTTTTACCAGAAGAATGCCAAGCCAGAACACAAAAGCTCCGAGCAGAATGAAAGCACCCCATACCATCCATCATAGCAGAAAAAGGCTGCCTTATCAATCAGAACCGATCTTCTTGTGTCGCAATCTCTGCATCTGACGGAGCGTGACTACCCTGCGAAAAGAAAAAAGACTTCAATCAGCATCCCGCATTTCCGCCAGAACGAATCAAAGTCCTCTCTTTGTATCTTCTTTTAAAACCTCGCACTTCTCCAAAGCCAGTACCTCCGCTATCCACAGAGTCCCCTCTGGCTTTCAGTATAGCAAATATTGATATGTACGACGCCTCCCTCGACTATTCCCGGCTATGTTTCCTGCCAACTGTCATTTCCCCTTTCTTCTGAAAAATCCCACTCCCATCTACATGCTGCAAAACCAGAAAATGCATTAGCTTACAATTCAAACATCACCTGCTCATAATCTTTCACATAATATCGAATATTCGTCCTGCCCTTTTGTATGATGGTATGTCCTTCTTTCTCAAGCATCTCTTTCTGTGCCTCCACGCCGCCGGGATATTTGGGGTTCAGTTCCCCGTTTGCTTTGAGCGTCCTCCAATACGGTGTCTGATCCTCTGATCTTTGACTGCTTGCCCATGCCGCAATGGATACAAATATACCTGCAGTGATCGGCTCAGTGAAATCTGCGCCGCTCTGCTTTGCAAAATAATCGCGGATCGCACCGACCGTCAGCACTTTTCCATACGGGACAAGTCTCATCACCCTGTCATAATCGATCGGCGGAGCAAAGTACATCCTGCTCCCTCCATATTTCTCGATGCTTTTCTGATCCGTAATCGTCTGATATTTCGGCATATCCTTACTGTCCAGCAGCATTGCATTAAAATCTTTTTTATCTTCATTTGCCATATTCCAGCACCTCCCAGGCCCACTATACCGCATAAGCTGACTTCGTGCAATGAGACAGTTTTAATTAAATTCCATCTCATCCACAAAGCAATCCTGAAACTCCTTCATCGTGGCAAGCTCCACGAATTCTGCCCCTACGGAAAGCTTCTGCGCTTCCTCCCAAAGACTGCGGTCTTTCAGCACCAGCTTGGCGCCCTCTCCCGCAGCATTTCCGATCATCCGGATTTTCCCGCTGAGTTCCTGCGGGATCAAGCCTATAGCACAGGCACTCTCTGGCTGCATGAAGTTCCCGAATGCTCCTGCAATCAGCACATTTTGTATATCTCCCAATGCGATTCCGGCTCTCATGGCCAGCATACGGATTCCTGCTGCAATCGCAGCCTTCGCAAGCTGCAGCTGACGGACATCTCTCTGCGTGAACCGAATCGGTTCGCCGTTTCCACTCTCTTCGCCGTCTGCCAGTATTATTTCCTCTTCCAGATATCCGCCTTCGTCCATCTGTCCACTCCTCAGCAGTTCTGCTGCCAGATCCAATATCCCGGACCCGCAGATGCCAAGAGGCTTCCCGGAATCAATTGTCTCATACTCCCACGCCTGTCCGTTCCATCTGACATGACTGATGGCGCCCGATGCTCCGCGCATACCGCAGGTAATCCCGGCTCCCTCGAATGCCGGCCCGGCGGCGGTAGAACAGGTCAGCAGTCTTCTATCCTTTCCCAGTACCATCTCGCCGTTCGTTCCGATATCGACCAGCAGTGTCCATTCCTGCTCCATCGCAAGACCGGAGGAAAGAAGACAGCCTACGGTATCCGCTCCCACAAATCCCGCAATATTAGGCAGCATCCACACTTCCGCTTCCGGATGCATGGCGATGCCGCATTCCTGGCTGCTGCAGATCATTGCCTCCTGAACTGCCGGCACGTACGGTGCCTTCGTCAGAGAATCCACAGCAATCCCCAGAAACATATGATGCATACACGTGTTTCCAGCCACAGACAGCGCATAGATCTCCTGTACTGAGATCCCCGCTTTCTGTGCCATTTCCGCCAGCAGTTGGTTGACCATTGCCCTGATGCATCCGGTCACATCCTCCATCCCATGCGTGAGACAGTAATTGGCACGGTTGATCACATCCGCTCCGTACTGGGACTGGGGATTTTTGCCGCTCGCGACAGCACATACCGTTCCATCCTCTCCCCTCAGAAGATAGGCAGCTACCGTTGTCGTCCCAATATCTACTGCTGCCATATAAGTCTGAGGCTCCTCCCCGGATATCTGCAGGACATGCTCATCCGAAATAACTGCCCACACAGTCCCCTGCGTCTCTTTCTGCAGCTTTCCGAGCAAAGAAGCTGCCCTGGGATTCACCCGATATACTTTCCCTTTTCCTTCTTCCGTCAATGACAGTGCATCGACAAAGCGTGTCCAGTCTGATCTGCATTCTCCAATCTTCCCCGGCGGAACCTGTACCCGGATTTTCCGTATCACAGGAAGAAAAGACACCGCCCTGGTTCTTCCCCCGGTCAGAATCTGATATCCCTCCTCCACATGCTCCGTATCCAGCTCCATATCTCCATGCACCCGAGTCTCACATGCCTTCACAACACGATTTTCTTCTCCCAGTATCCTCACACGGCATTTTCCGCATATCCCTCTTCCACCGCAGGGCGCATCCGGCATGAGCCCGGAGTTTCTCCAGACATCCAGCAGATTGCTCCCCTCCTCCGCTTCTGTGATTATATTTTCACGAACAAAATGAATCTTGTACACTGCCTTCCTCCTTCTGGTTATTTACACATAAGCTTTATGCACGCTTCTCACATATGCCAATAAAACCTATATATAAACTGCACGATCTGAATTACTATGATCTGCAATTTTTCTCATCATACCACTGAAACTTCTCATACACCTTCGTCGTAAACTGTTCTCGCCTGACTTCTTTATTCGTCAATTCCAGATGATACACATACTGGTCCCCGTCAAAAACAGTCTCTGAAACCTTCAAGTATCCGTTGGCCAGCAGAAGATTCCATATAGCACCTTTTTGCCTGGTTAGCTAATCAAATACAATTTCTTCGTCAATCTCTGTTACCAGTTGTCTGCCCTCCAGAAGGTCTTCCATTGCCATTTTTATCTGCGGAGCCCCCTGCCTGATCAACTGACTGACAAGCGCCAGGAGCTCGTATTGGCCCAGTACTGCTCCTTCAGGAAACCCTCCGCCATTTTATCTTCCTATTGTTTTGTTTCTACTAAATATCCAGAATATATTATAGCAAAACAGCACCTCTTTTACAATTACCGCACCTGAAACTTTCCGTGAACAGTTTAGCTTACCATGCCTTCCAGACCAACAGAGCCGTTATGGAAGAAAATTCTGGTTTGAGAATAACTGTCCAGGTTCAGCCACTATGAACTGTTGATCCCATTGCCCGGATACCAGCTTTTCCAGAAGAAGATTGCTCCCCTCCACATAGTCAAGAATCCCTCTGATTAAATCCGCATTCCTCTGTGCTTCTGTCACATATTCCTCTGAATAGCAATCATAAACGCCTGTATCAATAATATCCACGTTGGTATAATTTGCAAACATGGAATTAAATATCATAGAGCCATTCATCCCGCCATATTGTTCACACAGTTTTCTCTGCATCGCCTCCAGAGAGTATTCTACGGTGTCCGTGTCACGTAGATACAGGTGCCCCGCTTGTTTCAAATTTGGATACCAGGTATTATCCGTATGAAGAAGCAGAGTAATGCAATCGTCTACTCTGGGAATCACAACACGTTTTTCAAGTGGTATCGCGT
>JAUNGL010000202.1 GCA_030524665.1 Lachnospiraceae bacterium
CACTGAATATTCATCATGATGGAAAGCGCACGCTGCGCATGACGTCTCTCCTCAGGGGTCACTTCATGAGAGCGGGCAACTACCAAATTTCTCCGGGCCCAGAGGCGGATATTATCCGGTAGAGTCATTCCGGCACAAGTGATAAAGTCTGTGATACTCTGCATACTGGTCAGTTTCATACTGTCACCGACTTCCTCCTGCTCATCCTCTTCGCATTCCACCGCCGGTGCGCTGCTTGCCAGCAGCCTGTCAATCATGAACTGAAGGAAACCGTCCTCTGCGGAAAGCTTCGTCCCGCCGCCGAAGGCAATCTCACGAATCTTATAAACTGCATAACCGTCCTCCTGATTCTTGCCGGACAGCCGCACGTTGATATGGCTTTCACCAAGCCATTGGAGCAGACTGACAAAACGGGCATCTATTCTCAGGATATCAGCGCTGACTTTTCCATCCTCCTCATTGAATTCAAAAGAAGTCCGAACCTTAGGATTAGTAAAAACGCCGGAAGAGTGGTGTTTCCATGCTCGCTTTTGGTTGTCCAGAACCAGAATCGGCTTCTCGGGGGTGGCTGTCGTTTCGTTAGACCGGAATGTCACATACGTACATTCAGGTTCATTTTTTTTGCTTGTTGGTGCATCACGAAAATCAAATACTGGCATAATCGTACTCCTTTATCCATGTGTTTATCAATCATCCATTGCATCATATCATATTTTCAACGCTGTGCAGTAATTTTGTGCGGATGCTATACTGCTCACAGGTAAATCCAGTAGTTATATAACCACAAACAACTGTAATAGTCAAGAAAAGAGCGGAAATCAGGCATTAAATTTGTTACAGTTCAGCCAGATTTATGTTTAATTAACTACAATCGGACGCAGGAAACGTATGGTTTGACTGCTCTGCAGGTATACAAAAGACCTCAGGGAGTGCCGCCTGCTCCTCCCGCCCTGGGGCATGTATGAAACCTACCAGTTCTTCAACTAAACACGAATATGGCTGAACCGTGGCCATAATCCCTTTTGCCTGAATTTCCATGCAGTGTATTGAATATATGAATATCGATTATTTCTTAATGAATATCATTAAAATATGGTTGACTATCGTATATTTAAGAGCTATAATGGCAACAAGTGGAGACTGTCGGACAAATATATACGCAAAGCTCCGCAACAGTCCCAGTGACTGCTGTCACATTGTAATATTAGTATAAGGATGGTGGTATGCATATGTTTCGTTATTCAAAAAATATCCTGAAAGCACGCTGTGACAGCGTTGGATTGGTGATACTCATTATTTCGGTTATGTGCTAGCCGGGGCCATCATCATCTGCTTTTCTTATATTTTTGAATACGGAACCACTTTGCAGATGGAATCTGACGAAACACTGTAAGGAGGGAATTATGGCAATCATATTACGATTAGACCGTGTTATGGCTGACCGGAAAATCTCTTTAAAGGAATTATCAGAGAAGGTTGGAGTAGCCAATGTAAACTTATCCAAAATAAAAACAGGAAAAATAAGCGCAATCAGATTTTCAACTCTGGATGCGATCTGTGATGTTCTGGATTGTCAGCCTGGCGATATTCTGGAATTTCAGAGAGATGACAGAAGCAGCGAACAGGAGCAGAACGAAGCTTGACACGGCATGTACAGAATCATTGGAACCGTACTCTGATTCCAGTAAGGTTCTACGGGTCGGTACTCTGTCCGGTGGACAATTAATAAATGCAGAGAAAAAAGCAGGAGGAGAAGCAAATGAAATGTATTAATACAACCGATGCGGTCGGACATGTTCTGTGCCACGACATCACGCGGATTATCAAGGATGTAGTGAAGGATACTGCCTTCCGGAAAGGGCATGTAGTAACAGAAGAAGATATCCCCGTTCTGTTGTCTCTCGGGAAAGACCAGCTCTACGTCTGGGAAAAGGATGATACCATGCTGCACGAAAACGAAGCCGCACAGATCCTCTATGAAATCTGCAGAAATGAAAATATGCATCCGACAGAAGTGAAAGAAGGCAAAATCGAGCTGGTTGCTGACTGTGACGGAGTGTTCCGTGTGGATGTAGAACGACTCGACCGGATCAATGAGATTGATGAAATCATGATAGCGACAAGGCACACCAACTCCGCAGTCAGAAAGGGCAACCGTTTGCTTGGAACACGTGTCATTCCTCTCGTCATTTCAAAAGAAACGATGGCACTTGTGAGGAAAACGGCAGGAGATAAGCCGCTCGTCTCCCTGACACCATATCAGAAAATGAAGGCCGGAATCGTCACTACAGGAAATGAAGTCTATTACGGCAGAATCAAAGACACCTTTACCCCGGTGATTGAAGAGAAGATGGCCTCCTATGAAATTGAAATATGCGGCCATATTCTCTGCAATGACAACCGGGAGAAGATTACAAATGCAATTCTGGAACTGAAGAACCGGGGCGCAGATATGATCGTATGTACCGGAGGCATGAGTGTTGATCCTGATGATAAGACACCGGGTGCAATCAAAGAGACTGGTGCCCGTATCGTTTCCTATGGTGCGCCGGTACTGCCGGGAGCAATGTTCCTGCTGGGCTATTTTGAGGATGGAACTCCCGTCATGGGACTGCCGGGCTGTGTGATGTATGCCAAGGCAACCGTTCTTGATCTGGTACTGCCGCGTATTGCCGCCGGAATCGAAGTAACGAAAAAGGATCTGGCCCATATGGGGAATGGCGGCTTCTGTCTTGGCTGTAAAGTGTGTCATTATCCGAACTGCGGGTTTGGCAAAGGGGTATAAGTGAAAGGAATACTAAACTGGTAAGAACAGGAGGCACCAAATGAAAACAGGAGCTTTAATTGTTGCTTCACTGAATTTGAATCAGGAAGACAGGGATAACGAAGACATGGCAGTATTCCTGCCAATGCAGCATCTGGATGGCACGACGGTCATCAAACGTGAGATTTTCACGCTTCGGAAAGCAGGTGTCACTCCGATTATCGTCCTGTGCGGCTATCAGCAGGCGGTACTCCGGAACCACCTGAGCCATAATGGAGTGATCTTTTATGAAGATGAAGAGTTCGAACAGCACAGCTTTGAAGAGACGCTGCATATCGGCCTAGCTTTTGCAGGGACACTTTGTGACCGGGTACTTGTGATACCCGTGGAATATCCGTCATTTTCCCGCGATACAGTGGAGAAACTGATGGAGTGTACCGTTGATACCTCGCCCGTCTATCAGGGGATGGCAGGATACCCACAACTGCATGTTTTCCCAAAACTATCCGGCTTTGAAACGGCAGATATGAAAACAGAAATTCCAGAAACGGCTGGGATTCTTTCGGAAACTGTCTTAGAAAACGCCGGGGCAGCTGCCATCTCCGTGGAAGATGCAGGGATTCTGTATTCCCTGACCGCCGAACACGGTCTTTCGCAGGTACAAGCATATACCCGGGAACAGCGCGAAGCAAATGCCCTGCAGTTAAAAATCAAGGTGATGCTCTCCAAAGAGGAAGACTTTTTCGGTCCGGGTGTGTACCAGCTGCTTCGGAATATCGATGAGACCGGTTCCATTCAAGCGGCTGCGGGCAAAATGCAGATGTCGTACTCCAAATGCTGGAAAATGATCAATAAGGTAGAATCACAGATGGGATTCCGGTTTGTAGACCGCATCAATGGCGGAAAGCATGGGGGCAGTTCTTCACTTACAGAAGATGCGCGGATATTTCTGGACCGATACCGGGCACTAACAGAAGATATCCGACGTATGAGCCAGAATTTCTTTGATGTCTATTTCAGGGATTTTCAATAACCATACCATTCACCTTGTACAGACCGCAGAACTGTCTGTCACTAAAACATTTCCCCACAAAGTAGTCTGTATT
>JAUNGL010000027.1 GCA_030524665.1 Lachnospiraceae bacterium
CAGAAAAATATCCTGAGAGACAAGCAACTTTACGAAGGAAGGGAAGAATAAAACGGCTCGGAGTTACTGTTCGCGGGACAACTACCCAGTGAACAGTAACATCGTAAATACTATTCCGGTAAGGGAAACAAGACAGGCTTGCGCACACGCGCATCCTTGTGTAAAATTAGAAAAGAGTTGGAAGAAATATAAAGAAAGGCGGAAAGTGTGATGAGACTGCAGAAAGTAAAACAGGCATTGGAGCAGAAGAAAATTTCATATAAGTATACGGAAGAGGATGGTTGCGGCAGCTTGGATTTCCTGTTCCGGGGACTGTCATTTCATGTATGGGAGTATCATGACGGAGTATGGGGCGCGGAGACGAATATTTTTTCGGCCGGGCGGAGCCAGGATATAGAAGGGGATTACGAAGAGATTATTTCCCGGGAAATTTGTTCCTGGCCGGATATGATTGCATAGTGACGTCGGTGCGGACGGCAGCAGAAGAGGACAGGACAAATCCAAGCACAAATTGACAGGATTTATTTTGCGGCAGATGATAGGATCATATCAGGAGGTGGGGAAATGGAATGGCTGACAGGACTGAGACAGGCGATTCATTACATGGAACAGCATCTTCTGGAGGATATCTGTGTGGAAGATATTGCGGATGAGGTACATATTTCACCGTTTTATCTGCAGAACGGTTTCCGGATCGTGACCGGGTATTCGATTGGAGAGTATATGAGGTGCCGAAGGCTTTATATGGCTGCCCTGGATCTGATTTCCGGCAGGGAGAAAATCATTGATCTGGCTTACAAATATGGCTATGATACACCGGAGAGCTTTACGAAAGCCTTTAGCCGGTTTCACGGGGTATCGCCTGCACAGATGAGAAAGAATGTCAGTAAGATCAGAACCTTCCTGCCCCTGAAAATTAGTATCAAAGTACAAGGAGGAAATGACATGGATTATGCAGTAGAAAAGATGAATGGATTTCGGGTGATTGGATTTGAACGGGAGTTCTCTATGGATACTTCTTACCGCGAGATTCCTGCATTTTGGGATGAATTCTGGGAGACGTACATGAAGCCGCTTCTGGCACGGGATAAGCCGAAGAATGAGGTGGAGCAGGTAATCTGTGACTGCATGGTTGGAGAGTATGGGGTTTGTATTGATGATCTGGGAAAAGAGGGGAAATTCCGCTATCTGATTGCAGGAACGTACCTCGGTGGAACGGTTCCGGAAGGGATGGCAGTATATGAATTCACGGATATGGAATGGGCTAAATTCCGCTGCTGCGGGCCGATGCCGGGAGCTCTTCAGACTGTGAATACGAAGATTTTCCAGGAATGGCTGCCCGGTAATCCGGAGTATGAGATCGCAGTGTGGGCAAACATCGAATGGTATTCTGCGGGAGATATGCAGGCACCGGATTATGAGAGTGCGATCTGGATTCCGGTAAAGAGAAAACAGGAATAATTGGCCCGGCAGCCGGGAGGCAGCAGAACATATACTCTGCGTATTATCAGAGGTAAATATGAGATTTGGCCTGAGGAGGTAAAAGAATGCATTTTGCAGATGCAAAAGGGATTTTATCCGCACAGAATGGAATGAATGTGTACCGCGGATGTACGCATGGGTGTATTTACTGCGACAGCAGGAGCAGATGCTACCAGTTTACCCATGATTTTGAGGACATAGAAGTAAAACAGAATGCACCGGAGCTTCTGGAAAAGGCACTGCGTTCTAAAAGGAAGAAGTGCATGATCGGCACCGGAGCGATGTGCGATCCCTATATGCACTGCGAAATGCAGATTGGGCTGACGAGAAAATGTCTGGAACTGATTGATGAATATGGATTCGGACTTGCCATACAGACGAAGTCGGACCGTATCCTGCGTGATTTGGATCTGCTGAAAAGTATCAACCGCAACTCCAAATGTGTGGTTCAGATGACGATGACAACTTATGATGAGGAACTGTGTAAAATTTTGGAACCGAAGGTCTGCACGACCCGAAGACGGTTTGAGGTACTGGAAATTCTGCGTGAAAATGGGATACCGACGGTGGTGTGGCTGTCCCCACTGCTGCCGTTTATCAATGATACGGAGGAGAACATACGGGGAATTCTGGATTACTGTGTCCGTGCAAAGGTCTACGGGATCTTGTGTTTTGGAATCGGTCTGACATTACGGCAGGGGAACCGGGAGTATTTTTACGAGGCGCTGGACAGGCATTTTCCGGGGATGAAAGAGCGTTACCACAGCAAATACGGTTATGCTTATGAGGTGACGAGTGAGCATAATGCCAGACTGATGCAGCTGTTCCGTGCTGAGTGTGCCAGACATGGGATTGTGAGTGATGTGGGAGCATTATTTTCTTATTTCCACGAGTTTCCGGTACTTGAGGAGTATGAGCAGCTCAGTTTGTTTTAAGATGGAAGAGCAGCAGTTATCTGATGAAATGGCAGAAGCATTTGCCTTTTACATATGAATTGGTTGACTTTGAAACGGTATGGGGCCAGGGGCACGTAGAAGCAGAACGCACAGGGGATTCTGCATCCAACTTTATTGCATGGGTGAATGAATGTCTGCAGTGAGAGGACCGAAAGCAGGCTCAGTATTTGTGATTCTTTATTACCGCGAAGCAATGAGCCAAGTAGCCGTGCTTGCACGGATATTTGACTCTGCATATTTGATGACATGGAAGAAAAACCTAATTGCCGCTTTCGACAATATATAACATAGCGCTTATGAAAAAAATGCTGGGATTTTGTATTAAATAAATATGTAAAAATTTGAAAAAACATATAAATTACACAAATAAATGAATATAAAATTATTTTTTACTTGATTTTTTGCATAAAATGACTATAATGTAATTAACGCTGGAAAACATCATGCTTTGGGGAAGCTGTTTTCCGGGAAAATAAAAATCGGGAGGTTTTACGTATGAAGCAAAGAACAATGAAATTGGTTGCAGCATTTGCAGCAGCATGTATGGCAGCGACTTCTTTCAGCGCAAGTGCATTTGCGGCTGAGGTGGAAGGCTCCACACCGAGAAACGAGACACTTTATTTTGCAGGACAGCAGTGGGGAACTATCAACGACTGGAACCCGATGTCGGCAAACTCCAACAATGCAATGGCGATCCAGCAGAAGGATTCCACACGTACTCTGATTTATGAGACGCTGTTTATGTATAATCTTCTGGACAACCAGCTGTATCCGCTCCTCGGCAGCGAGTGGTCATGGGATGATGAGAAGATGTCCGCTATGACGGTGAAACTGAATCCGGATGCTCACTGGAGCGACGGTACACCGCTTACAGCAGCAGATGTGGTAGCTACCTTTGATTATAATGTAAAATGCCAGTCTTCCTACGGTGTAGAGATGACCGCTTATATTGCATCGATGGAAGCTGTTGACGATCAGACCGTATCCATCAAGTCCGTAGTCGGAGAGGACGGCGTAGCAGTGAATCAGCTGATGATTCAGCAGATGCTTCAGAAGATGTATATCATGCAGAAGGCTTATCTGGAGACTGTAGAGGGAAGATGTGAGTCTGCAGAAGATATGAAGCTTGATAAGATGGATGACCTTGTTGCAACAGGTCCGTACAAGCCATACTATGATGATGATCAGAAGGTTGTGTTTGTACGTGATGACAATTACTGGGGACAGGCAGAGTCTATGTGGGGATCACTTCCGGCACCGAAGTTTATTGCACATACGATCTTCGGAGGCAATGATGCCGGATTGACCGCATTCAAGCAGGGCGAGGTTGACGTTTCACAGCAGTTCAACACAGATGTTCAGAAGATGTGGGAAGAGGAAGATCTTCCGGTAACGACTTATATCGATGAAGCTCCGTATAACCTTGCAAGCACGATCCCGAGCTGCTGGTTCAATGTAGAAGTACCGGGACTTGACAGAGTAGAGGTTCGTAAGGCGATCGCTATGGCAACTGACTATGATCAGATCCTTGCATCCGCTATGTCCAACCAGTCACCGAGCTTCTCAGATGTTCCGCGTACGATGATGAACCCGAGTGATCCGGAGCAGGCACTGTTTGATCATGATGCACTGGTTGACCTTCAGTGGACAGGCAACGACATTGATGGAGCAAATGCACTCCTTGATGAAGCAGGTATCGTAGATACAGACGGAGACGGCATCCGTGAAGCAGATGGCGTGAAGCTTTCCTTCAAGGCTGAGTGCCCGAGCGGATGGACAGACTGGAACGCATCCCTTGAGATCGTAGCTGCATCTGCAAAAGAGATCGGCATCGAGATCGAAACTTACTTCCCGGAAGCATCCGTATGGACAGATGATTATACTACAGGTAATTTCGAGATCATGATGAACTCTGTAACCGGAGCTTCTATCACGAACCCGTTCTATCGTTGTAAGCAGTTCCTGTATGGACCGTATGCTGACAATGAGATCAACTACCAGGGTAACTACGGACACTACAGAAATGCAGAAGCAGACGAGATTCTTGACAAGCTGGCTGTTGAGACAGACGAAGCTACTCTGAAGGAATACTACACAAGACTGAATGAGATTTATCTGACAGACGTTCCGTCCTTCGGACTGATGTACAGACCGGATATGTTCTATACGGTAAACGAGACTGTTTGGACCGGTTACCCGATGCAGGATGATGGCTCCAATATCCCGCCGACAGACTGTACGGACGGTTACGGTATCGCAGCTCTCTACAACCTTGAGCTGGTGGAAGAATAAAACATGAATTAAAATTGCAGACATAACAGTATAGGGGCAGTGAAATGAATCTGGTGGCCGGAGAGATGCTTCTCCGGCCGTCTTTCTTTCAATACTGACTGATATTGTTAGATTCATTGGAAATGAGGTGAACCAGTTGAAGGGTTATAAGAAATATTATGGTCAGAAGATTCTCTGGTATCTGGTTACGCTTGTCTTTGCCGTAGTTTTGAATTTTGCACTTCCCCGTATGATGCCGGGTGATCCGGTTTCGGCGCTTGCAGGTCAGGCGGCACAGGGTATGACAGATGCACAGGCGATCAAAAAGGTATATGATGAATATATTGAGAAGTTCGGCATCAATAAGCCGATGATTGTACAGTTCGGACTGTGGCTGAAGGGGGCTGTGCGCGGTGACTTCGGTGTATCGTTCAGCCAGTATCCGAGAACGGTTGCTGATATCGTTGCATCCTCTGTGGGGTGGACGCTGGCGCTGCAGCTTCCGGCGATTCTTGTCGGGTGGCTGCTGGGAAATCTGCTCGGTGCAGTGGCAGCTTATATGAAGGGCGTATTTGACAAGGCCATCCTGCCGGTATTCCTGTTTATCAGCAATATTCCGGCATTCGGTATGTCGGTGATCATGCTGTTGATTTTCGGCCTGCAGCTTGGATGGGCACCGACGAGCGGAGCCTACGGATTTGATTTGATTCCGAATATGAGCTGGACCTTTATCAGGTCAGTGATTGCACATTATCAGCTTCCGTTCTGGTCCATCGTACTCGTTACGATCGGCGGTCAGGCTATCGGTATGCGTTCGATGTCAATCTATGAGCTGAATGCAGACTACGTAAAATACAGCCGTTTTCTCGGCATCAAGGACCGTAAGATTGTTGGTTATGTATTTCGGAATGCTATGCTTCCGCAGGTTACCGGTCTTGCAATGTCGATCGGTACGATGATGGCAGGCGCACTGGTTTCTGAGATCGTGTTCAGCTATCCGGGGCTTGGAACAGTTCTCATGAGCTCGATTAAGGGAAATGATTATCCGCTGCTTTCAGCCTGTACACTGATTATTACCATCATGGTACTTCTCGCAAACCTGTTTGTCGAGATTATCTATGGTATCATTGACCCGCGTGTCAAAGCGGCACAGCAGGATTAAGGGGGGAGGAGACGCTATGAAAAATACAATAAAAAACGTGTTCCATTCTCCCAAATTTGTAATGGGATTTATCATCTTTTTTGGAATTCTGGTTTTTACGATTGTTTATCCGTGGTTTGTGGTAGCTGATCCGCTTGATATGGTGGGACAGGGTAACTTTTTCAAGCCGGGTACTTACATATCGGTCAGAGATACCGTGGAAACGAAGCATTACGTTTTAAATATCACGGCGAAGGCCGGAAATGTAGGTGACCGGATTGAGGCTGATGACAAAGCAGATATGCGTGACTGGCTTGTAAAATACGGCGGAGTCTCTCAGGAGACGATGGATGCGGCGGATGACAATGAGCTTGTTGCACTGTGGGTAGAGAATTATGATCCCAAAGCGAAGCAGAAAGGGCTTCTCGCTTCCAAGAAAAAAGCGTTTGTCCGCCTGAACACGGAAATCGAAAAGCTGATGAAGGATGCGGACCTGATTCTTGCAGAACAGAATGAAGATGGGGAACTGGAGTCCACAGGAACGATTACGTCGAAAGAATACGTGAATACTAAGGATATCGATAACAAGAGGACACTGGTGCTCGGTACAGATAACTTCGGCCGTGATGTGCTGACAGAGCTGGTAGCAGCGACTAAGAATTCTTTGCGGATCGGCCTGCTGGCAGGTACGGTTGCTACGCTGATTGGTCTGCTCCTGGGGCTGTTGTCGGGTTACATAGGAGGAGTCTTTGACAATGTGATTATCTTCATCACGAACCTGTTTACGGTTATCCCATCCTTCGTGCTGTTGATTCTGATCACTTATTCCGTGGGCCAGAATGCCCGTGGACTGACTCTGATGTCGGTTGTCATCGGTCTGACCTCCTGGACCTGGACCTGCCGTTCGGTTCGCTCTCAGGTAATTTCTCTGAGAAACCGCGACCACGTAAATCTGTCAAAGCTGTCGGGTCACAGTCTGATGAGGATTGTTCTGACTGATATTCTGCCATACGTTGCTTCCTATGTAGTAATGGCGTTTATCCTTCAGATTTCCTCAGGTATTCTGTCAGAGGCACAGCTTTCCATGCTCGGCCTTGGACCATCCACGACAAAGACGGCTACTCTGGGACAGATGATGAACTGGGCGACCATGTATTCTGCGCATCTGAACGGTTCCTGGTGGGCATATATCCCGGTGGTAATGGTGATCGCACTGATTTCGTTCTCGCTGAATCTGATGAATACAGGCCTTGACCAGGTATTCAATCCACAGCTTAGAGATTAAGGAGGAGATACCATGGGAAAAGTAATGCTTGAAGTGAAAGATCTGAAGACGAAATACGTAACGCGTCTCCGCGAGGATGTGTTTGCAGTAGACGGCGTATCACTGAAAATTGAAGAAGGGAAATCTCTCGGTGTCGCAGGTGAATCCGGGTGTGGAAAATCTACCCTGGCATTATCTCTGATGGGATATTATTTCCCACCGCTTCACTATATCAGCGGTGATATTATTATAGATGGAACGAATATTTCCGGTATGAAACCGGATGATGTCAGAAAAAATATTCTGGGAAATGAGATTGCTTATATCCCGCAGGCTGCGATGAATGCCCTGAATCCGACGCAGAAGATTATCCGGTTTATTGAGGATGTGATCCATGCGCATGATCCGAAGATGTCCAGAAAAGATATCTATGATGTGGCAAGAAGGCGTTTCGAAGTACTGGGACTTCCTGCGGAAGTGCTTCAGAAACATGCCGTGGAGCTTTCGGGTGGTATGAAGCAGCGTACCGTTATTGCGATCTCCACAATTCTTTCTCCGAAGGTACTGATCGCCGATGAACCTTCATCTGCGCTTGATGTTACGAGCCAGAAGATGGTTATCAAGATGATGCGCGATCTGATGGAGAAGGGTTACATCAAGAGTATGATTTTTATCACGCATGAGCTTCCGCTTCTGTATAATGTAACGGATGATATCATGGTAATGTATGCGGGCCAGATTGTGGAACTGGGGACGGCGAAAGAGATGGTCTTTGACCCGCTTCATCCGTACACGAAGGGATTGATGGGCTCTATCATCGTACCGGAGGAAGGAGTCAGAGAAAATAAGCTGACAGCAATTCCGGGGACGCCTCCGAACCTGAAGCATCCGCCGAAAGGCTGCCGCTTTGCCGAACGCTGTAAATATGCGACGCCAACCTGTGCGGGTATGGAGATCCCGAATATTGAGACGGCTCAGGGGCGTGTCTACAGATGCCTGATGTCAGAAAGAAAGATCCGGGAGGTGTATGAGAATGAGTGAGCAAAGAGCGGAATGCCTGCGGGGAAAAGGCGTGACAAAAATCTTTGGTATCGGTGATAAGAAGACCGTTGCCGTTGATCATGTGGATTTTGATTTCCGTGAAGGTGAAATTATCTCTATCGTAGGAGAGTCCGGCAGCGGAAAGACGACTCTGTCCAAGATGCTTCTCGGTCTGATCAGTGTAACAGAGGGGCAAGTATTCTTTCAGGGGCAGCTGAGAGATATCAGCAGCGGCAGGAAAAAGAAAGAATACTGGAAGAGTATCCAGCCGATTTTCCAGGATCCGTTTTCCTCCTACAATATGTTCAACAAGATCGATTCGGTGCTTCTGGACTGTATCAAAATGCGCGGCGGCAAGAACCTGCCTTATGAAGAGAAATTCAAAATGATGTCAGAAGCCTGCAGCTTCGTTAATCTGGAATTTAAGGAACTGACAAACAAGTATCCGTTCGAACTGTCCGGTGGTCAGATGCAGCGTCTGATGATTGCAAGAATCTTCCTTTTGAAGCCGAAGATTCTGCTGGCAGATGAGCCGACCTCCATGATTGATGCATGTTCGCGTTCGACAATTCTGGATATGCTGTTGAAGCTCCGTGATGAGATCAAGATGACAGTCATCTTTATCACGCATGATATCGGACTTGCTTATTATATCTCTGATCAGGTGTATATCATGGAACACGGCAAATTTGTAGAGCACGGACCGGCGGAAGAGTGTATTCTTCATCCGAAGGCGGCATATACCAAGCGTTTGATCAATGATGTGCCGAAGATTTATGAAGAGTGGGATTTAAGTACTGTATAGTCATGGTCCGCAGAACGAAGGGCTGTGAACCGTAGCATTGTATAAGCTGAATAGAAAAAGGGGCCAGGCACACGGTGACAGGTGTGTCTGGCTTCCTTTTATTATATATGGATAAATTTTCAACTATATTTGGAATACAGAACAGGAAATCGCCTGCTTCAAATGGAGAAAGTACTAAGCGCAGACAGATGATACTTTATCTGGATCCAACGGTCTACTGGCAGAAGAAATCAGATGTTTCCCTGACGTACTTTCTGCGGTGTAGTGCCGTACAATTCTTTGAAGGTGCGGATGAAAGTTTTGTAATTTGTAAGTCCGTTCTGCTCCATCAGAAGTGTGATGCTCAAATCACTGGTTTTCAACTCATCATACAGGTTCATTGTGCGTATGGCACAGAGGTATTCCAGATAGGTCTGGCCGGTGTATTTTTTGAAAATACGGCAGAAATATTCCCGTGAAATACCGAGCTGTCCGGCGGCGCTGTCAAGGGTCAGTGGCTGCCGGAAATTTTCTTTTGTCCATTCTATAATGCCGATGATACGACCCAGATCCCGGCCCGTGGTACTGTCGGTTCTCGATACAGCCCAACAAGAGTGATATTTATATAAGGTATACAGGAATTCATGAAGGCGCGCGGTGAAAAGCAGTTGGTAACCATCGGAACGTTCCTCAAAAATGTCTTTCAGTGCAATAATCAGATTATGGAGCTGTGGCGTACGGAGAACCTCCTCTGCCTTGATGCAGGTCGTAAAATGAAGAAGCTCCAGTTCAGGAAAAAACTCGCGCAGTCGTTTATCGGAAAGCTGAATCAGGATATAAGGAGTGTGCGGTCTGGAAACTCTGGTCATATGGAGGTCTCCGCTGTTGATGATCAGAAGATCACCTTCGTTCAGCTCATACGTATCAGCCTGGACAACCGCAGTCATATGTCCCTTGAGCAGATAGATGAATTCTATGTACTCATGCCAATGAATGGGGACAGTCAGCCCGTCAAAGTTATGTTTCCAGATATTATATTTGGTGCCGCATGAACTGCTGAAGAATACAGGTAAATGATCAGTTTCTTCTACGGTCTCATGCTTGATGGGCAGAGATGAGATTTCTGTTGGATGATAAGAAAACGGCATAAAACTCCCTCCTCATGTTGGATAAGCAGTTAATAATAAAACGCGATTAAGAACAGAAGCGCCATATCCTATCCGGATATGTACAGGATCAGCTTACCATAAAACGAAGAAAATATCAATATCAGCACACATGGATATCAATATTAACTTAAATAGGTAAACAATAGAAAAATAGCAAGAAATAAAGAATCAAGATTGAGAGGAGAGAAAGACGAAAATATCAATATTGACCTAAAAGTAGATAAAAAAACCAGTAGAAAAAAAGAGCTGTATATGGCATGATACAGACAGAATAAAACAGGCGGGACACCCGGGAACAAAACCTCCCGTTCCATCCCCAAGCGGGTATCCCAATGTTTCCGTGAAAGAGAGGAGAAGAGTCATGAATCTTATGAATTATCATCTTTACGCAAATACAGCAGCGCTGCCGCAGATCATGGCAGAGGATACAGGAGCAGCGGAATTGCGTAATCCTGTATTTTACATCAGAACGGAATATAACTACGGCCGGATCAGCAGACTGCGGGAGAAAATGACAGGAAAATGGCATGCATTCCGGAACGGATATCGCGGGAAACAGATGGATCCGCGCCTGTCCTGCTGATGCAGAGAACAGCAGAATTCCATCGAAAGCTGCAAAGCCATGTATACGGAGTTGTTTGGTTATGTTCGTGTATTGGCTACAGACGGACGCCGGGAATCTGCCTTTGGACTGCTCACGGAGACCTACTAAGGCGCTGGTCTTCCCCTACATCCTGCCGTTCGCCAATCAAGAGGTATTGCGCTGAAGCGTAAGCCATCGCCCAAGTAGGTCTAGACCGTTCATTACAGCCTTCTGCGCCCCCTGCCGCTGCCCTCCGATGCCATTCAGGTTTGACAAAGCAGCCCAAAGGCGGATTTCTCTCCGTGATAACAGCTGCTCCAGATACAGTTGAAAAATGGAAAGTACTTTGATATATTTAATGGTAAAAATACGGTATAAATTGCAGAAGACAGAAAAGGGGGATATTGTTTTCATGAAATATACAGGGTATGATCCTAAGGTGACTCGTCTGGTAGAGCCGATCCATGATGAGCTTGTGTACTGTGGAAGGATTGATGACACGGAAGTGGATGCGCCGGTGTTTGTGATGCCCGGGAGTTTTGTACGGATCCAGTTTACAGGATCATCGTGGATCAAAGCTGTGGTGGTGAACCGGAGACGATGGAATGATTCCTGGGTTGGGGTACTTGCGGATGAAAAGCAGTACAAAGTAAAGATTGAGAAGGATGATGAGCCGGTGGTCCTGACACTGGCGGAGGAGCTTTCCAAAGACCAGGAGCATACGGTGACTTTTTTCAAACGGATGGATCAGTGCCATGAGTACGTGTTTCTGGGATTTTTGCTGGAATATGGGGCGCGTGTGGAAAAAGGGAGACGTCTTCCGAGAAAGAAAATTGAATTCTATGGGGATTCCGTGACAGCCGGGGAAGTAGCGGAGGCACTGCAGTACGTTGGTAAGCCGGATCCGCAGCATGACGGGGAATTTAATAATGCATATTTTTCTTATGCATGGGCGACTGCAAGAAGACTTCATGCACGTGTACATATTGTGGCACAGGGCGGAATCGCACTTATGGATGGCACCGGTTATTATGAAAATGGAAGAGTAGGAATGGAGAGCTGCTACGATAAAGTTTCTTTTTATCCGGAAGATACTGCGGGACAGCATGGAAAGCGGATGGAACAATGGAATTTTGAACGCTTTACACCGCACGTCGTGGTAGCGGCAATCGGGCAGAATGATGCGTGGCCGGAGGATATCATGAGAGAGGATTTCTACGGGAGAAAGGCCGTGGAATGGCGTGAGCATTACAAGCGGTGGATTCTGGAGCTTCGCAGGATTTATCCTGATGCGTGGATTGTGCTTGCGACCACGATTCTGTATCATCATCCGGGATGGGACAGGAGCATTGGAAGAGTATGTGCTGAGCTGAATGATCCGAAGATCGTGCATTTTTTGTATGAGCAGAATGGAAGAGGCACTCCAGGGCATGTACGGGTACCGGAGGCTATGAACATGGCGCTGGAGCTTGGCGGTTTTATTGAAGGCCTGGAGCGGGTGTGGGATTAGAAATGAGATCATAACAAAAATATGAACAAATATCGATAATTGAAAAGTAAAGAAAGATTGTCATTGTCTTATCAGGTAACCGATGGTATAATGTACATATATGTGGGATAAACCCGCTGTGACAATGAATAGAATCTGCCGCATAATACATATTGGGCGTTTGAGCATGTGTAATATGCGGCAGTTTTAAGTAAGGAGATGAGGAAGATGATAGTACAGAAACTGAATCAGAACTGGGAGATGCGTACGGCAGGGGGAGCATCATTCTGTCCGGCAGTAGTGCCGGGAAGCGTTTATACGGATTTGCTGAGAAATGGAGATATGGAAGATCCGTTCTGGAAGGATAATGAGGACAAGGCGCTTCTTCTGATGGAACATGAATATGAGTATGAGGAGCATTTTGCATGTGATCCGGAGCTTTTTGCATGTGACCGGGTGAAGCTGCATTTCTATGGTCTTGATACGCTTGCCGATATTCATTTGAATGGTAAGCTTTTGGGAAGTGTGGACAATATGCACCGGGAATGGGAATTTGATGTGACAGATGTGCTGAAGCAGGAAGAAAATGAACTGACAGTCCTGTTTCATTCTCCGACAAAGTTTATCCGCGAAGCGTTTGAGAAAGCGCCGACCAAAGGGTCTGAAGATGCGATGCCGGGATTTGTGCATTTGCGCAAGGCGCACTGCATGTTCGGATGGGACTGGGGCGCTCATTTGCCGGATGCCGGAATTTACCGTCCGGTAGAGCTTCAGGGGATTTGCAGGGGCAGGATTGACAGCGTTTATATTATTCAGAAGCATGGGGAAGAAAAGGTAAATCTGGAACTTCAGGTGGCATGTGACTGGGTGTGCGGTTCGGAGACGGCGGATGAGTATACGGTTGAGATTACGGCTCCGGATGGAACGAAGAAAGTGTATGCAGGCTCTCCGAAAACGATTGAAATTGCTGATCCGGAACTCTGGTGGCCGAACGGATATGGAGAGCAGCCGTTGTACGGCGTGCGTGTGATATTGTCTGCAGATGGTAAAGAGATAGACGCGTGGGAGAGACGGATCGGTCTTCGTACCATGACGATGAAACGTGAAAAGGATCAGTGGGGCGAGAGTTTTGCGACAACGGTGAACGGTGTCAGCATTTTTGCGATGGGCGGAGATTATATACCAGAGGATCATCTGCTCGGACGTGTGACCCCGGAGACTACACGTACACTTCTGGAGAAGGCGAAGTTTGCCAACTTCAATTCGATCCGTGTCTGGGGCGGAGGCTATTATCCGGAGGACTGGTTCTTTGATATCTGTGATGAGCTCGGGCTTGTGGTATGGCAGGATTTCATGTTCGCATGCGGTGTTTATGATCTGACTCCTGAATTTGAAGCAAATATCCGCGCAGAGTTTATTGATAATATTAAGAGACTGCGCCACCATCCGTCACTCGGTTTGTGGTGTGGAAACAATGAGATGGAGATGTTTGTGGACAGCGGGAATTGGCTGAGCAAGGCTTCAGAAGTCAGGGATTATATCCTGATGTATGAGCGTGTGATCCCTGAGGTTCTGGCTCAGTATGATCCGCAGACCTTCTACTGGCCGGCAAGTCCGTCTTCAGGCGGAAGTTTTGACGAGCCGAATGATCCGAATCGTGGGGATGTACACTACTGGGATGTATGGCACGGCAACAAGCCTTTCTCCGAGTACCGGAAGTTCTTTTTCCGTTATGCGTCGGAATTCGGATTTCAGTCATTCCCGTCTGAGAAGACGGTGGATACGTTCACTGACGATCCGAGAGATAAAAATATCTTTTCCTATGTGATGGAAAAACATCAGAGAAACGGCTCTGCGAATGGAAAGATTATGAATTATATGCAGCAGACATACTTGTATCCGACCAGCTTTGATACGGTAGTTTACGCTTCCCAGCTTCTTCAGGCTGATGCGATCCGTTATGGTGTGGAACACTTCCGCAGAAACCGCGGCCGCTGTATGGGAGCAATTTACTGGCAGTTAAATGACTGCTGGCCAGTGGCTTCGTGGTCTTCCGTGGATTATGCCGGACGTCTGAAGGCACTGCATTACTATGCACGGAGATTCTTCGCTCCCGTTATGGTATCCTGTGAAGAGGAGGGAATGATGAGCTCCGGGCAGGTGCTGAACTGGCTGCCGTTCGGGTTTGAAAAATCTATCCGGCTTAATGTCGCAAATGAGACGCGTGAGGATGTGACCGGAACGATTCGATGGCAGGTACGGAATGCGGACGCTTCCGTTGTCAGAGAAGAGAGCTGTGAGCTGACGATCCCTGCATTGACAAGCCGTTGGATCGAGAAGGTGAAACTACCTGAGATTGACATATACGGTCAGTATGTAAGTTATTCCTTCCAATGTGGTGGTGAGATTGTTTCGGAGGGAACGGTCATCTTCTCCTATCCGAAATATTTCCGCTTTGTGGATCCGGAGCTTTCTTTCCGGGCAGAAGGCGACGAGATTGTTGTCACAGCGAATACATATGCGAGAAGTGTGGAAATCAGAAATGCGGAGGATGATCTGATCCTGAGTGACAATTTCTTTGATATGAATGGCGGAGAAAAGCGTGTGAAAGTATTGAGCGGTAATACAGATGGAATTGTACTGCGGAGTGTCTATGATATCAGATAATCCGAAGCTGTGCCGCTTCACAACTGGTTTTCAGAGATCAGTCAGAATAAGAATTGTATGTTGATCAGGAGGTAATCATGATAAGTCAGACCTTACGTGAAGCCCGCAAGTATGAAGAGGCTTTTGAAAAAACGATTCAGCCGGAGAGCCGCCCTGAGTTTCACCTGTCCTCCAGAGCGGGATGGATGAATGATCCGAATGGTTTTTCCTATTATCAGGGGAAGTACCATATGTTTTACCAGTATCATCCGTATGATGCGCACTGGGGACCAATGCACTGGGGACATGCTGTAAGTGAAGATCTGCTTCACTGGACGTACCTTCCGGCAGCCTTGGCACCGGATGAATTTTACGATATGGACGGCTGCTTTTCCGGAAGTGCTATTGATCTTCCGGATGGCAGACAACTGTTGATGTACACCGGAGTACAGAAGGAACGGCAGAGGAACGGAGAAGTCTGTGAATACCAGACACAGTGTATTGCAGTCGGCGATGGCGTGGATTATGAAAAGTATGAAGGAAATCCTGTATTGACCGGTGCTGATCTTCCTGAGGGTTGCAGCAGGACGGATTTCCGGGATCCGAAGGTATGGCGGATAGCGGATGGAACGTACCGCTGTGTGATCGGCAATCGTCCGGCAGATGGCAGCGGACAGATTCTGCTGTACTCCAGTGAGGATGCATTACACTGGAAATTTGAGAAGATACTGATTGCAAATAATGACCGGTACGGGAAGATGTGGGAGTGTCCGGATTTCTTCAGGCTGGACGGGAAGTGGGTTCTGCTGACAAGCCCGCAGGATATGCTGCCGGAGGGATTTGAATACCATAATGGGAACGGCACGCTCTGTGTCATCGGTACATTTGATGAGGAAACAGAAACTTTCCGGGAAGAGAGTTTCCAGTCAATTGATTATGGAATTGATTTCTATGCGCCGCAGACGGTTCTCACACCGGATGGCCGCAGGGTTATGATTGGCTGGATGCAGAACTGGGATACGTGTGATTTCCGCTCCCCGCATATCCCGTGGTATGGCCAGATGAGTCTGCCGAGAGAGATATCCATACGGGCTGGACGGCTGTTCCAGAAGCCGATCCGGGAATTGGAAACTCTGCGTTGCAACAGGGTGGAGTACAGGGATGTGCTGGTTTCCGATGTGGTGCATCTGAAAGGTATCAGCGGACGGAAAGTCGATCTGGAAATTATGCTTCGCCCGGAAGAGGGGGAGAAGATTTACCAGAAGTTTGCAGTTCGGTTTGCGCAGAATGATAAGTATCAGACGGCACTCAGCTTCCGTCCGTATGAATCTGTCATGAAAATAGACCGGAAGTTCTCCGGCTCGAGACGCGCGATCATTCATCAGCGCCGGAGCCTTGTAAACAGCGAACAGGGCAGAATTAAGCTGAGAATGATTCTGGACCGTTTCAGTGCAGAGATTTTTGTAAATGATGGGGAGCAGGTAATCACGGCTACGTTGTATACGGATCTGGATGCACAGGGAATTTCGTTTTTTGCAGATGGAAAGGTCCGTATGGACATTGTGAAATACGATTTATAATTCAGCTATATTTAATAGGAAAGTACAGACCGCAGCAGGCGTGCTGTGGTCTGTACTGCATATGGCTGACAGAAAAATTGAGGAGGATGTATGAAACTATGAAACGCGAGAAATTTCAATCCCGTCTGGGCTTTTTGCTGGTAAGTGCCGGGTGCGCCATCGGAATCGGTAATGTATGGCGCTTTCCTTATGTCACAGGAGAAAATGGCGGAGGTGTATTTGTCCTGTTTTATCTGCTATTTCTGCTGTGTATGGGAGTACCGGTACTGACAATGGAGCTGGCAGTAGGACGTGCCAGCAGAAAGAGTGCCGTACAGGGTTACCAGGCCTTGGAAAAAAAAGGACATAAATGGCATATTCACGGATGGTTCTGTATGGCGGGCTGTTATCTGCTGATGATGTATTATACGACTGTTTCAGGTTGGATGGTAAGCTACTTCTTCAAGTTTGCCACAGGCGCTTTTCAGAGAGGAATGGATGCGGAAGCAGTCGGCGGTGTGTTCAGTTCACTGCTGGCAGATCCGGTCGAAATGGGCGGCTGGATGATTGCTACAGTTCTTGCAGGATTTCTTGTATGCAGCTTTGGATTGCAGAAAGGACTGGAACGTATTTCCAAAGTGATGATGGCAGCTCTTCTGGTGTTGATTATTGTGCTGGCAGCCCATAGTCTGCTGCTTCCCGGTGCAGGAGAGGGATTGAGATTTTATCTGATGCCGGATTTCAAAAGGGCTTCTGAGGTCGGCATGGGCAAGGTTATCACAGGAGCCATGAATCAGGCATTTTTTACATTGAGTCTTGGAATTGCCGCTATGGAGATTTTCGGAAGCTATATGTCAAGAGAACATACGCTGGCAGGAGAATCTGTCCGGATCTGTGTTCTGGACACTTTTGTGGCCCTGATGTCAGGCCTGATTATTTTTCCGGCCTGCTTTTCATTTGGTGTGCAGCCGGAAGCGGGTCCTTCACTGATTTTTGTCACGCTTCCGAACGTATTTGTAAACATGGCAGGCGGGCGTGTGTGGGGAGCACTGTTTTTCCTATTCATGACATTTGCCAGCTTTTCCACTGTCATTGCGGTATTTGAGAATCTGCTTGCAAGCTGTATTGACAATTTTGGCTGGAGCAGGAAAATGGCATCGGTTGTGAATTGTATCTTTGTTCTGTTGGCAAGTCTACCATGCGTGTTTGGATATAACATGTGGAGTGACCTTCACCTCATCGGCGGACGGGATGTGCTGGACAGTGAGGATTTTCTGGTCAGCAATCTGCTGCTTCCGGGCGGTTCCCTGGTCTATCTCCTGTTCTGTGTGTCGAAATGGGGATGGGGATTTGACAATTATCTGAAGGAAACAAATACGGGAGACGGTTTGAAGTTATCGAAGCATTTGAAAAATTATTTCCTGTTTGTACTTCCGGTTCTGATTCTGGTGATTTTGGTGCAGGGATTGATATAATTGTGCGGAGATTGTTTGATGCCATGAGTATCAGGACTGCGGAATATTTAAATCAGTATATACAGGACAGGCATCTTCTGGCAGCATGTTCCTGTGCTTGAGTGAGAAAGCATGGAAACGAGACAGAGGATGCCTGTCTGTGACTTACACAACTGGTTCGCAGGAATCAGGTACGCAGGTAATTCCGCATACTCTTTAGGGCATTTTTTTCGAGCCTTGAAACCTGGGCCTGCGAGATGCCGATCTCCGAAGCTACTTCCATCTGTGTCCGGCCTTCAAAGAAACGAAGTTCAATGATATGACGCTCACGTTCATCAAGGCGCTTGATCGCATCGTTCAGGGAAATGGACTCGACCCAGTTTTCTTCCCGGTTTTTTTTGTCACTGATCTGGTCCATGACGTAGAGCGTGTCCCCGCCTTCGGTGTAGACCGGGTCATAGAGACTCACCGGACTTTGTATGGCGTCCATTGCATAGACAATATCCTCTTTAGAAACGCCGATTTCTGCGGCAATTTCGTGGATGGTAGGTTCTTTCTGGTGTGTTTTTGTATAGTTTTCTTTTGCATAGATGGCCTTATATGCGGTATCACGCAGAGAACGGCTGACACGGATGGAATTGTTGTCCCGCAGGTAGCGGCGGATTTCTCCGATGATCATCGGAACTGCATATGTTGAAAATTTCACATTCAGGTTTGTGTCAAAGTTGTCAATTGCTTTCATCAGACCGATACATCCAATCTGAAACAGGTCATCTACATTCTCACTGCTTGCGGAAAAACGACGGATTACGCTGAGTACCAGCCGCAGGTTTCCTTTGATATACAGCTCGCGTGCTTCTTCGTCACCAGCCTTTATTTTCTCGAAAAGAAATGTTTTCTCCTCGGAGGTCAGTACGGGGAGCTTCGCTGTATTGACTCCGCATATTTCCACTTTATTCAACGCCATGTGATCATCCTCCTAAAGCATTGTCTGGTAAGATGATTCACATTCTGAGGGTTTACTATTCGCCTGACAGAAAAATAAAAAAAGTTTTAGTCCTTGACAATCAAAAATGCAGCAATGGTTTGGTCAGACTGAAAATGGAGCGGCAGACCATGCATTATCCGCATTTTTTGCGTATCTTTTCTTCATCTACTTCGACGAGAATGATATCAGCACCGATCTGGACGATACATTTCCATGGAATGACAAACTCCGTGTCGCGTCCCAGAAACCAGCAGAGCTTGCCGGGACCGGGAACGATCAGGGCCAGGATACATCCTGTTTTCATATCAATATCCAGGTCGCTGACACAGCCAAGCGAACAGCAGGTGCAGATATTGATGACTTCTTTCCGTTTCAGTTCAAACAATCGCATAATGGACCTCCCTGGCGTTCCTGCATCTGCGGTGCGGTTTTCTTCTCTTAATATATGCAGGAATGCCAGGATGTTGCAGATAAGATGCTTTCAAACTTTTCGAACTGTCGCTGTATGTACACGGGAAATGGACGTTGACAGGTTTTGCAGATTCCGTTATACTCAGGGAAAAGACAGGGGAGAAGGAGGGACGCATTCATGAGATGCCCGTTTTGTAATCAGGATAATACGAGGGTCGTAGATTCGAGGCCGGCTGAAGATAATTGTACAATCCGGAGGCGCAGACTGTGCGATGCATGCGGAAAGCGTTTTACGACATTTGAAAAGGTAGAGACAATCCCGCTGATTGTTATTAAGAAGGATCAGACAAGAGAAGAATATGACAGAAGCAAAATTGAAGCGGGCGTGATGCGTGCGTGTTACAAGCGTGCGATTCCGATCCAGACGATCAATGAGATGATTGATTCAGCCGAAATGGAGATATTCAACCGTGAAGAAAAGGAGATCGACAGCAACGTGATCGGGGAGATTGTCATGGACAAACTGAAGGAGCTGGATGCTGTGGCTTATGTCCGGTTTGCATCCGTGTACCGTGAGTTCAAGGATGTCAATACGTTTATGGATGAACTGAAAAAGTTCCTTGAATAACCTTAAGGTTTCATGAAGATTTTTGGAGAGGTTGCGAAAAATAACCGGGGAATGGTATACTGACAAGAGATTTGGTATTTATGGAAGTTTAGATGGAAGAAAGCAGTGCGGTGATCAGTGTGAGAAGAAGAATCGAACAGCTATTGAACGGAAAATTTGAATATGAGACAGCGAAGCTGAAAATAGTTCCAGAAAAGTTGGAACTTGCGGTGAAGCAGGGACAGACAGTAAGCGGGAGTTTCTGCCTGTCATCATCTTCAGGAAATAAGGTCAGAGGATTTATTTATTCTTCCAGTGCGCGGATGGTATTTGAACCGATAGAATTCCAGGGAGTCACGAATGAGATCCGATATCAGATGGATGTCAATGGAATGGAACAGGGAGCGAGGGAAGAAGGTATATTTACAATTTGTACGGAGCTTGGAGAGTATACTCTGCCCTATACGGTTTCTGTGACAGATTCCGGTACGGGAGAGAAAGCGCAGGCATCTATGGACTTACAGGGACTTGCTGAACTTGCCCGGACAGATTTTCAGAAAGCATACCGTGTTTTCATTTCTGATGAATTTGGACGATATCTGAGAAATATTGATCACAGATTGTCAGGCTTATACGACGCTCTTATGAAGACTTCTGTCAGTTATGAGAGCCTGGAAAGCTTTTTGGTTGGCACCGGGGCGAAAGAACCGGTGAAGATTGTGTTTGACGATGCTCCTGTCAGCAGTGCAGATCTTCGGGAGCCTGTTCAGGAAAAAATCCGTTTTACCAGAAATGGCTGGGGTTTCGGAAAGCTTCAGATATCTTCTGATGCAGATTTTATCCGTCTGGATAGAAATGTGGTTACAACAGATGAATTTGCCGGGAGCACGTATGAGCTGAATTATATACTGGATCCGGGCAGAATGCATGCAGGAAACAACTACGGGCGTATCCGGATAGACATGGGCTTCGAAGTAAGAACGGTAGAGGTTACGGCGAGGAAAGCGGAGGGCTCTTCTGATGTGCAGCAGAGGCTTATCTGCAGGAGGATGCAGAAGAAGCTGGAAGAGCTGTACATTGCTTTCCGCCTGAAAAAAATAGATGTAGATACCTGGGTTCAGCGTTCTCAGACTGCGATCAGCAATTACCGGAGCGCCGGAGGAAAAGATCCGTTTGCAGAGCTGTTTCAGGTACAGCTTTATTATGCGGATAATAAGCATCAGAAAGCGATCCGGCTTCTGAACGAACTGAGAGACAGCAGGAGTAGGCTTGTGACGGTGGAACAATACGGTTTTTATCTGTACCTGACAACCTTTTTCAGGCAGGAGACAGAATACGTAGACCAGATAGAAGCAGAGATTGAAGAAATGTTTGCCAAACATCCGTCGAGCTGGGTGCTTCAGTGGATTCTGATGTATCTGAAAGAAAGTCTGCTGAATGATCCGGCGGCGAAGTATGAAGCGGTTCGTGATCAGTTTGAGTACGGCTGCAGAAGCAGGATTATGTATCTGGAGGCATTCCAGATTTTGAAGCAGGATCCGTTGCTGCTGCGTAAGCCGGGCGATTTTGAGCTGCAGCTTCTTCGGTTCGGTGCAAAAGAGCATGTGCTGACGGCAGAGATCATGCGTCAGGTATCCGGACTTGCGATGCATGACGGGGAGTATCAGGAGAAGCTGTTCCAGATACTGACCGCGGGATATGAGGCAGATCCCGCGGTAGAGATGGTGCGGGCGATCTGCAGTTATCTGATGAAAGGGAATAAAAAGGGAGCGGAATATTTTTCATGGTATGAAAAAGGAGTAGAATGCGGACTCAGGATCACAGGGCTTTATGAGTATTACATGGAGTCTATGGAGTGTATAGATTTTGAGAAGCTGCCGCAGATTATCCGGATGTATTTTACATATGACAGTTCGCTGGATTACCGGAAACGTGCAGCCATTTACCGCAATATTCTGGAACAGAAGGAAAATGCGCCTCAGACGTGGAGGAGCCATCGGGCGGCCATGCAGAAGTTTGCGCAGGAGCAGCTGGAAGCCGGACACTTTTCAGAGGATTTGGCAGTGCTCTACCGTGAACTCCTGAGGAAGGATGCACTGAACCGAACGACACTGGAAAAGCTGGCGCAGTTTTTGTTTACGTATCAGGTGAAGTGTCCGGAATCGCGAATGAAATATGCCATAGTGCATTCGCCCTATCTGACGCAGGAACAGATTGTACCGTTTGCTGACGGAACCGCACAGATACAGATTTATGAAGAGGATTCCTGGATCCTGGTGGAGGATCAGGAGGGCAGCCGTTTCCCGGCACTTTTGTGCTGTGAGATGGAACGGTTGATGGAAGAGGAACGGCTGCTGACCTGGTGTCTGGAAGGACAGCCGGAGATCCCGGGGCTTTTGATGCATCTTTGCTGTGAGAGCCTGAAAGCGGCAGAGACTGAGGAACGTATGGTTCCATGCCTGAGAGCAGCCAGCAAGTGTGATTATCTGACGGAAGAGTTTCGTGATGCCACGCGGGCGAAGCTTCTGTCCTATTATTTGTCACATGCATTGGATGAGACTCTGCCAGGCTTTCTGAAGGAAATTTCCTTTCTGGATTATGTAAAGGTAGACAAGGCTTCTCTCGTGACACTTCTGGCGGAAGAAGGGATGTGTGAGGAAGCATTTGAACTGCTCGACCGTTATGGTGCCGAAGGAATTCCACTGATCCGGCTGGTGCGTATCTGCAGCCGGATGGTGCTGGCGTATGAATTCGGGGAGAACCGGATGCTTCTGTCACTTTGCCATTACTGTTTTGCAAGCGGCAAGTATGATGATAAACTGCTCCGATATCTGCTGCTTTACTATGAAGGACCGATTCAGGATATGATACAAATCTGGCAGGCCGGAATGGATTTTGAGCTTGATACGATGTTGCTGGAAGAAAAGATCATGATGATGCTTCTGTTTACCAGAACCAGAACAGAAGGCACAGAACCGATCTTTGAATCCTATCGGAAAAAGATGGGAAGAAAGAAACTCTGCCGTGCTTACGTGAACCTGAAAGCATATGAGTATTTTGTGAAAGGAATGCCGGTAGGGCGTGCGGTATTTGCATATATTGAGCGGGAGTATGGGCGCTTTTTCCAGCAGGGACGGCTGCAGGAGCAGGAAGATGTCTGTCGGCTGGCACTGATGCAGTATTATGCAAATGCCCCTGAACTGTCAGAAAAACAGGAACGGTTTGTCAGGCAGCTTTTGGAGGAGTATGATGCGAAGGGGATGCGTTTTGCATTCTGGCAGAAATTCGAGCCGAAGCTTTTGGCGCCTTATCAGATGGACGGCAGAGTGTTTGCAGAGTATGTGGGGAATCCCAGAAGTAAGGTGACTATTTATTATAAGAAAAAAGGCGTCTCTGCCCATAGACCGGAAACGGGAGAACTGCCGGATGAAAGCGGGCAGATTCTGCCGGCAGATCCGGGGGATGAACGGAACAGGGAGCTTCCATATAACAAAGAGGTTGTCAAGAACTGCTTTGAAGGGATCTTCGTCCGGGAATTTACACTCTTTTCCGGGGAAGAGCTGGAGTGCTATCTGGAGGAATCCATACGCGGAGAGACGAAACGCTCAGGCCTGCGTGTCCTGAAAGCAGAGGAAAGCAAAGCGGCAGGGACCACCCAGTATGATTTGCTGAACCGAATGACAAAGGCTGAGGCATTGGGGGACAGAGAGGCGCTGAAGGAAGAACTGGAGACATTTTTGCTACAGGAATATCTGGCAAAAGAACTTTTTACGCTGATATAGGATGGGGATTATGGTACAGGCAGCAAACGATTTGATTCTTGGAATTGATTTTCACAGCGAACATGCACAGCTGACGTATTATCATTCAGCGATCCGGGAGCCTGTTACGATGGGACTGGTTCCCGGAAAGCAGCTTCTCCCGACCGCCCTTCGGATGGACGCAGAAGGAGAGTGGCATTTCTGGGAAGGAGAACCGGAACTGAGACAGGGAGAAGAGAAAGACAGATGCAGGCTCTCCGGGATTTATGAACGTGTGGAGCGCATGGAAGAAACCGCGGTGGCAGAAGGGGCACTGTCTGCGGAAGAGCTTCTGGCTGTTTATTTTGGGCAGTGCCTGAAGCTGGTGAAGATGCTCCGCAAAAAAAATACACGGCTGCATGTGATGGTGACGGTTCGGAACCTGACAGAATCGTGGAGCCGCCTGATTGTAGCGTCGCTGGAGCGCAATGGAATAGAGAGAAAATATATCTATGTTCAGGATTATATGGCTTCCTTTTATTATTATTCTGTCAGTCAGAAGAAAGAGTTGTGGAGTCAGGATGTAGCACTGCTGGAATATGAAGAGGAAGCTATGACGGGCTACGTACTTCATATTGACCGTTCCACGAAGCCGGCAATGGCATCTGTCAGGCAGGTGGCGCGGCAGCCAGTGGGAGATGATATGCGCGGAGACCGAACCGATCAGGAGTGGGCGAAAGAAAAGGATCGGTTGTTCTTCGAACTTCTGAAGAAAGTATTTGAGCGGAGGAATGTGACGGTAAGTTATCTGATGGGTGATTTTTACCAGAAGAGCTGGGCGGAACGATCAATTCAGTTTTTATGCTACAGGCGCCATGCATTTCAGGGACAGAATCTTTATTCCAAAGGGGCATGCTATGCGGCTATGGAGCGGGCCGGACTGGTGGTGGATCGTGGGATTTTGTTCTGCGGAGGCGATATGGTTACGGTCAATATGGGAATGGAGATGCGAATCCGGGGAAAAGATACGTATTATCCTCTTGTTACGGCAGGAGTCAACTGGTATGAGGCGCATCATGTCTGTGAGTTCATTCCGTCGGGGGAGACCGAGATACGTATTATCTCAAAACCGATGTCCCAGGGGGATACGGTTACGCACCTGATTCCGCTCCGTCATCTGAAAAACCGGCCGGATCGTACGCTGCGGCTTCGGATGACACTGTATTTTACGGCGCAAAACCGTTGTAAAATAGAGCTGGAGGATATGGGATTCGGAGGACTGTTCAAGTCATCAGGGCTTCAGTGGGAACGTGAACTGATTTTCTGACAGTTATACATTTTAGAGAAAGCGGGTATGATACATGAGCTATGACCTGTGCCTGGTGCAGCAGGCGAAACGACCTTATTATATTGAAAATATCCGTACCGGCATCTATTCGCTGGAGGAACTGTGTTATTATCTGTATCACAATATTTACCTGATTGATGAGTCAATCATGAATGAGGGTCTCTGTGACTGGGTGAGGGACGAGCTGGGGCTGCCAAGATTGTACCGGCTTCTTTATGAGCAGGTGGAAAAGAAAGAAGGGGCTGCATGGTTTGTGTTTCCGATCTTCCGTGAGATTGGGTATCTGAATGCGCAGGAATCCAGAGAATTTCAGGAGCAGCTCGCAAGACTTGAGGTACAGCCGGAGGAAATGAGGAAAAAGCTGCGCGGCGATTACCTTGTAAAGGAAAAGATGTACGGCAGGGCAATCGGAGAGTACCAGAGGATTCTGGCACGGAAGAATCCGGGGAAGCTGGGGGTACAGTTCTATGCGTCCGTCTGGAACAATCTGGGAGCGGCCTATGCGGGATTGTTTCAGTATGAGCGCGCTTCGGAGTGTTTTCTGGAAGTCTGGAATCTGACCGGAACGAAAGAAGCATTCCGGAAGTATGTCAGTACATTTCCTCTGTATTTATCGGAGGAAGAATACCAGAAAAAACTGAAGGAGCTGAATGCAGATCCTCATCTGGTACAGAAAATACAGGAACACAACGCCAAGCTCTGCCTTCAGGCTAAAGCGCCGGAAAGGGTGCAGGTGATTCTCGAGGGAGAGCCGGAGAGGTTTGTCGAGGAGCTGAAGGAGCAGTATTGCAGGAGTACGAAGGTATGAGACGGGCTGCCGGATAAATATCGGCAGGCTGTCAGGCCGGAGTTATCATGCAATATGTATAACCTGTGCGGAAAAAGGAACAATTGTTGATAATTGTTGCATCTTGCTTTCTGTTGGCAGATGGGATATAATCTCATTACAGTTCGGCTATAGACAGAAACTGCGTCAGCAGACGGGGCGGAGTCTTTAGGCTGAGTGAAAACAGCAGTCTGATTGTGGCTGCATATGGAATGAGAATAAGATAACGACATGAGAAAGAGGACAGGTGGATTCAATGGAAAAGAAAGAATTACTCTATGAAGGAAAAGCCAAGAAAGTGTACAGCACGGATGTAGAAGACGTGGTTATCGTTGATTATAAGGATGATGCAACTGCATTTAACGGGCTGAAGAAGGGTACAATCACAGGAAAAGGTGTGATTAATAACCGGATGACGAATCATGTGTTTAAAATTCTTGAGAAAGAAGGCGTTCCGACTCATCTGATCGAGGAGCTGAGCGACCGTGAGACGGCTGTCAGAAAGGTAGAGATCGTGCCGCTTGAGGTTATTGTCAGAAATATCGCAGCAGGAAGCTTTTCAAAGCGTCTGGGCGTACCGGAAGGAACTCCGTTCAAGGAGCCGACTCTGGAGTTCAGTTACAAGAATGACGATCTGGGCGATCCGCTGATCAATGATTATTTTGCAATTGCACTTGGACTTGCAACGAGAGAAGAAATTGATACGATCTCCAAATATGCGTTCAAGGTAAATGAAGTACTGAAGAAATATTTCCTTCAGGCAAATATTGAACTGGTAGATTTCAAGATTGAGTTCGGACGTTATAAAGGACAGATTCTTCTGGCTGATGAGACTTCGCCGGATACCTGCAGACTGTGGGATGCAGATACACATGAGAAGCTGGATAAGGACCGCTTCAGAAGAGATCTGGGTAATGTAGAAGAGGCATATAACGAAGTATTCAGACGTCTTGGCCTTGCATAAGGATTTTTGATAGACAGACAGTTTGGCAGACAGCAGATGAACGACTGCGCCGGATTTGCGGTGATTCTCCCGGATGGGAGAAATCCGGCCATGCTGCCCAAAGTGCAGCCTGTGTCTCCCGAGGAGAATAGGCTGCATGTTTTTTTGAATTTAACTCACAGATATGGACAGGAGAGTATGACAGATGGAATGTGGGATTCATGAGCAGATGGAAAGCGAAGACAAGCTGAAAGAAGAGTGCGGTGTTTTTGGAATCTATGATTTTTCCGGAGAAGATGTTGCCTCAACGATTTATTATGGTTTGTTTGCATTGCAGCACCGTGGACAGGAAAGCTGCGGAATCGCGGTCAGTGACACGAATGGACCGAAGGGAAAGGTGCTTTCTCATAAAGGGATGGGACTGGTGAATGAGGTGTTTACAGGAAAACACCTTGCGAAGCTGAAAGGTGACATTGGGGTTGGCCATGTGCGTTATTCGACTGCCGGGGGAAGCACCCGGGAGAATGCACAGCCGCTTGTACTGAACTATGTGAAAGGAACACTTGGACTGGCACATAACGGCAATCTGGTCAATGCACCGGAACTTCGCCGTGAACTGGAGTATGACGGAGCGATTTTCCAGACGACCATAGACACGGAGGTAATTGCCTACCATATTGCACGTGCCCGGACGAGAACAGCGAGTGTGGAACAGGCAGTTGCGGAGGCGATGCGGAAGCTGAGAGGCTCCTATTCTCTGATCGTAATGTCACCGCGGAAGCTGATCGGTGCCCGTGATCCGTATGGATTCCGTCCGCTCTGTATCGGAAAACGTGATCATGCATATATCCTGGCTTCGGAAACCTGTGCACTCGATACTATCGGAGCAGAGTTTATCCGTGATGTGGAACCGGGAGAGGTTGTGACGATCACACCGGACAGGGGAATTGTATCCGATCGAAGTATGTGCCTGAAGGAAGACTCCGGTGAAAAGACTGGCAGATGTATTTTTGAATATATTTATTTCGGAAGGCCGGACAGCAGGATGGACGGAGTCAGTGTGTACAATGCGCGGATTCAGGCAGGACGGTATCTGGCAATGGATTCACCGGTAGAAGCGGATATGGTAGTCGGTGTGCCTGAATCCGGGAATGTTGCTGCTCTTGGATATGCAATGGAGTCAGGAATTCCATGCGGATCTGCGTTTGTGAAGAATGGATACGTCGGACGTACCTTTATTAAGCCCAAGCAGAGCAGCCGGGAGTCGAGCGTTCGAGTGAAACTCAAT
>JAUNGL010000203.1 GCA_030524665.1 Lachnospiraceae bacterium
ATCAAGCAGAAATTGCTTTAAAAGAAAATTTTCCATATTTTTTACAAAAATACAGGGCCATACGTGAGATGCTTATTCAATTCGCTTATCTTTGCACATGCCAAGCCGCCATGTTCCACTTGCAAGACACTCTGTCAAATGAAACACCTGTGTTTCCATTTTTTAGTTTTCCGCTCGTACTGCGCTCGCATGGCACTCCGTCAGATGAAACACCTGTGTTTCCATTTCAAATTTCCCACTCGTACTGCGCTTGCATGACACTCCGTCAGATGAAACCCTGCGAATCATCGGCATCGATAAACTCCGTTTTCCATTGTACTAAGCGGGAGTCCCACAGTAAAGCTTCGCCGTGATCTTCTCATAAGCCGGAACCGGCACCCGATACTTCTTACCCATCCGGACCACCTCAAAAATAAGTCCGTCCATCTCGGTATCTCCACCCTTCTCCAAATCCTTCTGCATGGATGCCGTACAGCTATCCTCCAGATCATCCATAATCTTCAGATTTGTCTCCACGATATCCACCTCGAACGGAATCCCCATCGCATTTGCCAGAGCGTCAATCTCTCTGATGCACTCGATAAACAATTCCCGGACTGCTCCCGGCCGCTTGGCATCCCCCGCATTGGAGTGGAAATATGCCCCCACTGCAGCCATCGGGGATACGAAGGAATATTTCTGGAAGGTATCCCTGCGGACATTAGCCGAAAGAATAGGAGTGATACCGCTCTCCTCCAAATCTCTTTCAATCTGATGCAGCACCGGAAGATCTGTATTTCCATCACGTCTTCCATACACAATGCGGAAAATATCCCCGCTCAGCTTCAGCACACCCGGACGGACAATCTCCCCTGCGATGTAAATACAGCCATTCAGCACCTCCAGTTCAGGAAACACCTCAGCAATCCTGTCCCCTGTTCCATAAATATTCAGAATCGGAACGATGACCGTCTTCTCATGACTTGCCGCCCGCAGCAAGCCATACACAGACTCGAGGGAATATCCCTTCACGCACACAAAGACCACATCCGCCTTCTGCCCCCGCTCCGTATACTCCAGTTCCGTGACCGCATTTACAAACGTATGCAGCGTATCATGCAGACGCTTTATCGTAAGCCCCTCTGCCCGGATCGCTTCCAGATGCTTTCCTCTCGCAATCAAAGTCACATCTTTCCCCGCATGTGCCAGATAGCCGGCAACGCAGCCCCCGGTGCCGCCCGCACCGATTACCAGATAATTCATATCTGCTCCTCCTGTCACGTGTTCATTTTCAATAAAGCTGATTAAGATTTACAATTATCTGTATCTGCCTTCTTTTCATTTATCCCGCATATTATTTTAGCAAACCAATATTTATGATTCAACACAAATCTTCATCTGCATGCGAATGCAAAAATGTCAAAAAACAAAAGCCCCCTTAAATACCCAAAGGCGACTTCTGTCTTTTACTTTGCATCAATCTTTCCGGTTCTGTAATTGTACTTCCGGGATATAGAGTCTGGATTTCCTCCTTCAGTTCTTCCGTTGCTTCAATCATAGACACATCGGGAGCAATTGTCTGAGAAATAACTCTAAAGATTTTATACAGCAACTCCTGTGTACCGGAATCGCCCCGCCTGTCTCACAGTTCTTCCTTCTCCAGCACAACCCTGCACCGCTTTTTATAACATGCAATACCATATTTCAAAACGGTTTTCATCCCGTCGTCTGACAGCTGGACAGCATATCTCTTCGATTCTATCTGATTCATCGCTTCCTCACAGCCTAATTCCAGATTTCCATTCATCGGATATTTCAATTCTATCACAATGCCTATTCGCATATCCGCTATCTCTATCAATATATCGCTGTATCCATCTCCGGATTCCCGGTTTGAACATATATCCCATGTGCCTTTGAATCCGAGCAGTCCAAGCAGTATTCCGTGGTAAAAATTCTCCTTCATATCATTTTTTACAGCCGTATCCCGAATACTGATGGCTTTATTCAAGTAAGCATTGAAGCAGCGCTCTGCCTCTGCTGCATCTCCATTTTGAAATGCTTCACAAAATGCCTCCAATACTTCTCCATCCTGTCGTGCAGTCTCCTGAAACCATTCTGAAATCTGGCTGATGAACAGATCCCTTATTTCATGATTGGGGATGGCCAGCCACAGGCTTTTCCCATCCGCTGATTCTCCCCGCTGTGTCAGATATCCTGTGGTAAACAGTACACTCCAGATATGTTCAATTGACTGATACAAATTTTTGTACGTCAATTCCTGATGAATTTCCTTTAGTACACACTCCCCTGCAATCAGCTTCTCTATCTCCCGTTTCGTGACTGGCTTCGCTTTTCTCAGAAAATGCCTGATCACATCATTTCCGCTTGTGTTTGACCAGTAATTTTCCGGCTGCTGCGTCCTGTTTACCCGTCTTTTCTTACAAAAACAGATCACATCCCACGGACAATAGACATTCGTATTTCCAAATTGATATCCGTCATACCAGTCTTTTACAAGACTATAGATGTCCGAAAGCCCATAATAGTTTAAAAGCCCTTTTACCTCCTGATCGGTAAATCCGAAATATTCATCAAATTCCACATCCCTGACCGACAGCATATTCAGATTGTTAAGACCAGTAAAAATACTCTCCTTTGCCACACGCAGACACCCTGTAAGTACAGCAAAGTAAAGACTATCATTCGTTTTTAATACCTGCTCAAAGATATTCCGTACCAGAAAAACCATTGGCTCGTAATAATTGTGCTCATTTGCCTTTGCCAGCGGTACATCATATTCATCAATCAAAACAATCGCTTTCCTGCCGTAATGCTTCTGAAGAAATTCGGACATCTCACGAAGGCTGCAGCATAAGGTTTCATCGTCCATATCTTTTTTCAAAAGAAGAGAAAACACTTCCTTATCATTCTGAGTGAGCTTATCACTTTCCAAAAGGTACTGCATACTCCGCGCTTCTTCATTGATCACTTTTATCAGCAGACTGCGTGCCTTTTCAAAAGTATTGGCCTCCACACCTTTCAAGCTGATTGAGATTACCGGAAACTTTCCCATGTACTCCCTACACAGCTCCGTTTCCCCGGCAATCTCCAATCCGTCAAACAGTTCTTTCCGGCACCCAATCTCGAAAAAAGCCTTCAACATACTCATATTCAATGATTTCCCAAAACGCCTTGGGCGTGTAAACAGATTCACCTTTCCCCAATTGCAGAGCAGATCCCGGATCATGCCCGTCTTGTCCACGTAATAAAAGCCTTCAGTCCGGATTTCTCCAAAGTTTTCAATTCCAACCGGGAGTTTCATTTTTATATCACTCATTTCTGCACACCCCTTCCCAGAACAACTCGCAATTCCCTGTCTCTTTCCAGAGGGAACTCACGCTCTGCTGTCACAGTCTCTCCTGTTATCTGCCATTTTATCATCAGCTATTGGAAATGGCAAGGAAGGATGCAGAATGATTGCTCTTTACTTATTATTCGTTTTCATTTACCCGACAGACAGTATATACCCCGCCTTATATACATATCAATATCCATAACACAAAAAAGGCAGGTTCATACAAACAGCATAACCCGCACTTTTTTGTGACTTTTAGTGATTTCGGTTTCATCACTCGTTTTTATTCAAATCACCTATTTTTGCAAATAAATAAAGTTCGACTGATACTCTCCCGTACCCGGCTTGTAGAAATATGCAGCTATATAATTCCAGGAACTTTTGCAAGTAACAGTGGAATTATTTTTTATCACTTTAGTAATCTTGTTATTATAAAACAGTATCTCCTGCAATTTCCATCCCTTAGCTGGTTTTACGGATACTTTATATTTTTTAGTTCCTTTGTATGTCACAT
>JAUNGL010000028.1 GCA_030524665.1 Lachnospiraceae bacterium
TAGAAGAACTTGTTTTTATTGTTGACATTATCTATTATAAGTGGTAGTATTTATTCATGCATAACATAGTTTTTAAAACTATATAATATAGTATCATTATTTTTCAAGAAATTCACACATATCAAAGGAGGATTAGACATGACATTTACAATTCGCGAACCTGGAAGCGCTCTGACTCATTTTGCCGGGATGGTGCTTGCTACTTTTGCTTCTATTCCGCTCCTAATCAGGGCCGCTCTTACAGGAGGCACCATTCCGCTCTTGTCGATGACTGTATTCATGACCAGTATGATTCTGCTGTACACAGCGAGTACACTCTACCATTCGGTAAATGTAACCGGCAGTACATTGAAAATTTTTAAGCGAATCGACCATATGATGATCTTTGTGCTAATTGCCGGTTCTTATACACCGATCTGTCTCCTCGTTCTTGAACCGTCTTCCGGGCATTTGCTGCTGATCACGGTTTGGGCGCTGGCCGCAGTCGGGATGCTGTTGAAAGCCTTCTGGGTGACATGCCCCAAATGGTTTTCTTCTATTATATATATCGCTATGGGATGGGCATGTCTCTCCGTATTTGGTCAGCTTTTTGCAGTACTCTCCCGCCCCTGCTTCTTCTGGCTGCTTACCGGAGGGATCGTTTATACAATCGGCGGTGTCATCTATGCTTTGAAGCTTCCGCTGTTCAATTCCAGACACCGGAACTTCGGATCGCACGAGATTTTCCATCTGTTCGTAATGGGCGGCAGCCTTTGCCATTTCATATGTATGTATCAGTTGCTGTAGGAACTCTGTATTTTATGTATTCAAAAAGCCGGCACATCCATGCCGGCTTACTTCATTTTCATTCTCTTTTCTATTCTGCGAGGAACTCGCCCAGATAATCATCGATAGCCGAGGTATTTACCTGATACGACGGAAGCTCTGCCGTGGTCGTATCCTCTGTCGGAGTACTTACTCCATTATAAACTGATACACCAATCCACGCTACCATCACAACAGCTATCGCAGAAAGGCCAAGCTTCGTTGCCATCCACTCTCTCTTCTGCTTCTTGATAATCTTCGCACGGTTACGTTTTTCCTCTTTATAACGGTCAACTTTTGCCTGACTCATGTGTATATCTCTCCTTTAGCTGATTTGATACCATCTGCTGTTACCCATACCTGCTGTAACTGCAAAATATATTGTATAGTATACACGATTCCCCGGATTTTTCAAGCACTTTTCAAAACGTTAAATGACCGCAATAATTCCCCCGTCGTTCGCATACATCGTCGTCAGTCCCGCTGCATTCTCCAGAATCACATCCTTCACCTCGATACGCTCCAGAATCGCGTCACGCACCATGCGTCCCCGCTCCGGGTTGTTGCAATGTGAAATTGCGAGTACCTTCTCCTCAGGATTTTCCACCTCTTCTACGAGATAATTCACAAGCTTCACAAGCGCCTTATTCATACCGCGTGCCTGATCCAGCTGAGCGATCGTGCCTTCCGGCGTTGCATGCATGACCGGTTTGATCTTAAGGGCTGTGGCAACAAATGCCTTCAGATTGCTGAGACGTCCATTCTTCCGAAGTGTTTCCAGATTCTCCAGTACAAAGTAGGTATTCTGTCCCTCAATGTAATTCTCCACCGTCTCCACGACTGAATCAAAATCCATCCCTGCCTTCTCGCATTCCTGAATCTTACGTGTAATCAGTGTCTCACCGATCGAAGCAGACCGGGAATTGAATACATGAATCTTCATCTCCGGTTTTTCCTCCTGCATCAGCTTTTTCGCCAGCATGGCACTGTTGCAGGAGCCACTCAGCTCTGCGGAAAGCGTCACTGCATAAGCGCGGTCCACACCACAGTCAAAGGCTTTCTTATAGTAGTCGGGAGATGGACAGGCCGAGGACGGGCAATTCGGGCTCGCCGCTACTTTCGCCAGAAAATCAAGCTGGTCGAAAGATTCATCATCTACAAAAAAGTGTTCATCTACCTGCATCGTAAGAGGCGCAGAAACAATCCTGCTGTCTTTCTTCATCTCTTCTGTGCGCTCTCCACAACTGTCCATTACAATCACGTAACTCATGAAAACCTCCTGAAATCACCTGCAATTACACAGCTCTAAAGTACTATGCAAAATCGCAGTTTAATATTCTACCAAAATCGCTTTGATTATTTCATTATGTAGTAATCAATACCACATAATCATACCATAATTACCAGCACTTGAAAAGAGCGAATTATAAATTTATTGCAGGAAATTAATAAATTTACAAATTGACCTGACCTGCTAATTATAGTATATTGATAATATTCTTGATCTATCCTTAAATTCGTCATAAATACCACCAAGCATTACAGGAGGTTTTTCCATTGCGCTCATTTCAAATACAGGATACCCGGGATTTCATGAAAAAATTACTGGTATCTGAAACCTTTGACACCTTCCAGCTCTCTGAAGCTGTTATCACCACATTTGCCACCTTCCAGATCGACGGCACTTTCCAGACATCTTACTTCGGAATTCAGGATGACCAGGAGTTTCCCGTAGAGAAGGACAGTTTTACCCTCTGGCGGCGCGTCCGTCCGTTCTTTTTTGACCTGACAAAAGGGAAAAATACTCCGCTTTCCTTCCGTATCGTATTCCGGCTGGCCCCCCACAATGTGGCTAAGCTTCTGACACAGAGCGGCATCATGATGAGCCCTGAGGATGTGGACGGATTGTTTCTCAACATCCGTTTTGATGAGAACGGCCTATACTGCATCAGCGGTACCTCCCTGCGTATTTTTACACTTGATAAATCTCTGGAACATGCCTGGGATGGTATGCTGGAGAAATTTTTCCGCAAAAAGGAGATTCCATACTGCTGATTATATTTGCTTGTAATAATTCGTTGTTATAATTCTTTTCATGATTCTTTGTCATGATTTTTCCATTCAGAAAACAAAAAGACAGACCGACTGCTTCATACCAAATATATTTGCATGGATCTGTCTTTTTTATATCTCAAAATTTTTCAGAAAATATGGACCGGACTTTTTACGGCAGAGTGAACCTATTTGCAAAGCTTCCGCATACACACTTCAATCATAGGCGCATACCACAACCGATATCCTTCTTCATTCAGGTGGGTTCCATTGCCTCCACAAGTCTCTCCCGGAAGATTGTAGGAATAGGTGCTCCGCATTTCCGGAATATTTGTATTAATCTTCCCTCTATTATAAATATCCACACAGGATATCTTCCACTTCCGGCAGATGGCTCTGGCCTGACGCTGCATATAATCCTGCACTTCTGCATTGCGGCTGGGCATTTTGTGCGGGCAGATGTATATCAGCCTGCTGCCTCTGTACTTCGTTTTCAGACACCAGCAGATTGTCTCAAATGCCCCTTCGAAGGTATTTCTGTCGTAATTTCCATCAAAACAGCCGCTGATTCTTCCTGCATGTCTGGTAAGAACTGATTCATACGCATCATTCGTATAACCGTCGAAGCAGACAAAATCCGGTATGGCTGCGGGAGCCATTTCGATCTGTCTTCCGATATCGGGCACGTCCAGAAGCTCCGGCCCGCCGTTCTCATTCTCTATCACTTCTCCGGCTATTCCCGGAATGACGGACGCCCCGTTCACCGCAAACTTGCGGTAGATCATTCCATGCTTTTCCGCCACATAATCGAGCATACCGATTTCCATATAATGTCCGTAAACCAGCGAATCCCCAAAGCCATAAAGCGTCTTGCCGCACAGTGGAGAAGGCACGCGCGTCCTCAACTCCTCCATTGCTACTCCTCCCAGCGCTCTTTCATCAACGCAAAGAGCTCCTCATCCTTCAAATGATTTTCCAGATTCAGAAGAAGCATAATCCGCTTATCCTCCTCTGAGTACATGAATTCCTTCTGCCAGAGATAGAAATGCGGTCCGTCTCCCAGATTCCGGATGAAGGTCATCATGCCGCCCAACAACCAGGCAGTCTGCTTGATATCGGTGAAACAATCGTTGGCATAGAAACCGTGCCATTTCCCGTGCTCCCGGTCCCGCATGGCCTGATTGGCCCTGAGGTAAAATTCCCTTGCCCTGCCGGCTGCATAAAATGCCCTCTGGTATGCTCCGTCAAGTCCCAACAGGATTCCGTTGCAGGCCTCGTAACCGCCCTCGTAGCAAAGTTGATGTATTTTCGCCTGAAGAAGAATCGAATCTTCGAACAGCCGTCTGCCCGTTTCTTCCATAAGATTGGCCGCCTGCTCACACTGCCGTACATAAGCCGTATAGCTTTCCTTCGCCCTGCAGCAGAGCTGGCGATACCAGACGGTCTGCTCTCTCAGCGTTTTCCCGTCAGTCGCCCACAAAAGCTCCTCTGTTGCCTCCTCCGTATTCTTCATATACTGGGAAACAAGATCTCTGGTCACATGGTTTGAGAACTGTTCTCCCGCATGCTCATCCTCATGCTTCCCATATGCCAACGCATGTCCGGGATATGCCTGAAGGCAGGCGGATACCGGTTCCAGATTTTCCTCCCCGTAATAACATCCGACATACTCCTTCCGGTGTTTTTCTATATCCACATCCCCGTCCTTCCAGATCCGGGCAATGAAATCCAGAAAATAAACATGCGGCTTTACATTGGAACAATTGATAATCCAGTAATCATCCGCTCCACAGTCAAGCACGCGGCAAAGCTCCTTCTGTACGAACTCGGGTGAATTCGGAAGCATCGTGATATGGTTGGCCGCCTGCAGGTCATAGAAGGATACATGGTAGTAAATTCCATGGCAGCCCCCGTCTCCCGGTTCAGGCAGGGAATAAATCCGGGGATTATGATTCCACTGACGTCTGGAAACCATTTTCCCGAATCCATTGTCAGCCCATATCTTGATGATATCTTCCGGGAGCTTCAGCCAGCCATCCCGATACAGCTCCATCGTCTCCCCATAAAGGTTCGTGCAACATCTGGAACCGGGAGTTTTTTTCTGAACCATCTCATACTGAAGCCGGATCAGACGGCTCATCAACATCCCTCTTGCTTCCGGCGTCTGATATTTAGGATCATCGTCCCAGAAGGGTCTGTCTCCCTGCCCCCGGAATCCCAGATTCCAGATCACATTCATGCCCTTCTGGCTTTCAATCCCTTCCCCCCAGAGCTTCTCAAACAGCTCCGGGTGAAGATCATAGGAAGCAGTCTCCTGCGGATAGGCTCTGGCAAACATCTCCGCCCCGAGAGGCTCCGCATGATGGTGTGTAATGTACAGTCCCATATCTGAGGCCGTTTTACGATACATCCTGCCATTGCGGTCCGTTCCCGGAATCACCATATTTCCGCCGCAGCGAAGCAATGCCTCAAACACCATCCGCCATGGCTTCTCCTTGTCCCGTTCCACACTCCATGTCTGGATCAGTACCTCATCATTGACAAACCAGCCACGGTATCTGACACGCCATGGCCATGACTGGTACCGATAGCCTTCCGGGATCTCATAACTCTCCTGCTTCGTAAACTTCTGATCATTCCAGAACCAGAAATCATGAACTCCCAGAACTGAGCGGCTGATCTCATATATGCCGTAAATAAATCCCAGCCTGTCTCCCGCTTCCAGAACCAGTTTTCCCTCCTTCGCTTTCAGACAAAAACATTCTCTGTCCTGTTTTCCTGTCGTCAGGCAGATGTCTGCCCCCGGTAATTCCGTCTCCCTGCAGGTTTTCCCGATGTCTCTCATAAGTACCGAAGCCGCTGCCTTTATTGCAGGATCTTCAGGCAAACCGTACAGTCTTGTATTCCTGTTCAGAATCACTTTCATTTTACATCCGCTCCCTTATCCCTTAATTCCGTCCATGGCAATTCCATCCACCAGATAACGCTGGAAAATAATGAAGAACAACACCACCGGCAGCAGTGAAAGCACTGACATGGCAAAGAGTCCTCCATAATTGTTGTATGAGTTAGGATCCAGATACATATTCAGTGCCAGCGGAATCGTGAATTTCTCCGTACTGCTCATAAAAATCAATGGCTGAAAAAAATCCTGCCAGATCCAGTAAAAGGCAAAGATCGACGCCGTCACAATAGAAGGCTTCACTACCGGAACCAGAATTTTAAACAGAATTCCGATCGTACCGCAGCCATCAATCCGCGCAGCCTCATCCAGATCCTTGGGGACTCCACGGAAGGATTGCACCAGCAGAAAGATAAAGAAGGCGCCGCCGAAAAACCAGGGAAGCGTCAATGCCGTCAGTGTATCAATCAGGCCAAGCCGCTTGAGAATGATATACTGAGGCACCACCATGACCTGAGGCGGAATCATCATTGTCACCATCACGCAGCCAAACCAGAAGCCTGATCCCCTGAACCGGACTCTTGTAAAAGCATAGGCGGCTAACAGTGAAATAAACACACAGCCTGCCATTCCCACAACCGTGACTGCCACAGAATTCAGGAAAAATTTTACAAAAGGAACACCGCCCACTCCTGACATTCCGCTGAGGTAGTTCGTGACCACATCCCATCTTTCCGGAATCAGGGAGTAGGCATTCTGAAACATCGTATCATTACTCTTGAAGGAACTTGCCAGCAGCCACAGCAGCGGATAAATCATAAAAAAACCAAGGATACATGCCCCCACGTGGAACATTACCGAATGTATTCTGCTTTTCTTCTTCATACCAGTCAGTCCTCCCCTGTCTCGTAATAAACCCAGTTATTCTGCGTTTTAAACAGAATCACAGTAAATACTGCAATGATCGCTACCAGAACCCAGGCCAGCGCACAACTGTAGCCCATGTCAAAGTAAGTAAAGGCTCTCCGGTACAGATACAGCACGTAGGACAGTGTGCTGTCCAGCGGGCCTCCATCCGTGATGACGTAGCTCTCCGTAAAGACCCGGAATCCGTTGATAATCTGCAGAATCAGGTTAAAGAAAATCGTAGGCGTCAGCATGGGAAGTGTAATCCTCGTGAACATTTTCCATGGTTTTGCCCCATCTACCATTGCCGATTCATACAGGGAATAGGGAATCTGCTTTAACGCAGACAGGAAGATCAGCATAGAAGAGCCGAACTGCCATACTCCCATCAGAATGATCACAGCCAGAGAAGTTTTCGGATTGCCAAGCAGGGAAGTTTTCTGAACGATTCCAACGGCTGCCAGCAGAGACATGACTACTCCCTGATTTCCGAAAATCTGCTTCCACACAACAGACACAGCTATACTGCCTCCGATGATGGAAGGTACATAATACAGAGTCCGGTAAAGCCCGAGTCCCTTGTGGTTTTTATTCAGAAGCATTGCCACGAAAAGAGCGAATGCCAGCCTCAGAGGCACCAGAAACAGTACATAGGTAAAGGTTACCTTCAGCGCCTGCCAGAAGGTTTTATCCTGGGTAAAAATACGGGTATAATTGGCCAGGCCGATGATCCGCGGTGAATTCAGCAGATTAAAATCCGTGAAAGAGTAATAGATGGAAATCAGCATAGGCAGCAGCCACATCAGCCCGAAGCCAAACAGCCAGGGTGCAATCAGCAGATAACCCGTTTTATTATCATAATGATTTCTTCTTCCTGCTTTTTTTCTCTTCATATTGTTTCCTCATTTCCGCAAAAAGGGCTGCTGCACTTTTCCGCAGCAGCCCATGGTTTTTCCTGCTCAGTTATTTTCTGTTGTTTCTCTCCAGAATCAGGTTTGCCTCCTCACGGAAGGATGCTGCCGCCTCTTCCGCGGTTGCCTGCCCGTAAAATACACTGTTGCCCGCATTGCTGAAGGCCTCGTTGACCTCCGCGATGCCGCTTGGTTCGGGAGCCGGAGTATCTCCGCAGAACTCTGCTGCCAGATCTACATATTCAAACATATCGACCTGCTGAGGTGACATCTTACCGGAGTTGATCATATATTCACGGATTGCAGAGGATACCGGTGTACCGCGTTCTGCCATAATAATATCGTTGGCTTCCTCAGAATTCACAAACCAGTTGATAAACTCTGCACACTCTTTTTTTACCTCTGAAGTCTCTGCTACGGAAAAATACATTCCAGGCTTGATCCAAAGCCCCTTATTGTCAGAATTATCTGCCAGAGGAGGAGTCACCAGCTTAATCGTATCATTTGCCACACTGACCCGGGCTGAATAGTTGTTCCAATCAAACACGGTTGCCGCATCCCCTGTAACCACCGGTCCTGCTTCCTGACCCAGTGTCTGGATCTGAGCGTATTCATCCGGATCGGTAAACGCGTTCTTATCAATCATATCCTTCCACATCTGGAAATAATCCGCACAAACCTGATCATCCTCGTATCCAAGTCCTGTACCCTCTTCATTGAACAGGCTTGCGCCGTGCTGCCTTACCCAATAATGAAATACTATCGTGTCTCCCACCGCTCCCGAAGAAATCATGGCACTCGGCTTTCCGGTTTTGTTAGAAATCTGTTCACTCATATCCACATAATCCGCCCAGGTCCAGTCATTTGTCGGTTTCTCAACACCGGCATCAGCAATGACCTGAGGATTATATCCCACAGTGATAATAGAGCTTGAAAGCGGAATTCCTGCCAGACGTCCTCCGATATTCCCTGAAGCCATCAGCTTTTCATCAATATCAGTCACATCAATCGTTCCATCCTCCACATACTCCGCCAGATCAGCTACAGACTGGTTGTTGGCATAGGTAGAAATATACATGTAATCCATCTGTACGATATCAGGCATGGATCCTGATGCTGCCTGTGTGGAAAGCTTATCAAAATAGCCGTCCCAGCCGGAGGGAACCCCTTCGAATTCTACGTTTGGATGGGACTCCTGATAAAGCTCCAGAAGCTTCTGGGTATATTCGTGACGACTCTGCCCGCCCCACCATGCAATCTTGATTTTTACCTTTTCTCCTTCTTCTGCCCCTGCCTGTACCGGAATCATAGTTGCTGCCATCGCACCGGCCAACATCACTGCTGCAACCTGTTTCACTCTTCTGTTCATATTATTTTCCTCCAGATATTTTTCCTTCTCTTTGCCGTTCTTCGTGTACACTATTTGGCTTTGATGATGCTATTTTACTTCATCTCCCAAAAAAACAGAATGGACAAATACGGGAAGGGACCTGAAAAAAACCGACCTCAGAGAGATCGGCTTCTTTTGATCTGATCCCGATATTCTGTCGGGGTCATGCCCGTCATTTTCCGAAATGCCTTGGAAAAATACTGCCCGTCGGGAGAATACCCAACCAGCTCTGCGGCTCTGGTGATCCTCAGTTCAGGATCATACTCCAGAAGGCGCCTGGCCAGTTCCACCCTTTTTTCCAAAAGGTACGCAGTAAACTTACGCTGATAATTCCTGTAAAACTGTCTGCCAAAATAATCCTCATTCATAAACAGGATTTCCCGGGCCAGAAACTGGATGCTGAGTTCCGGATTCTGCATATGGTCATAGACTGCCCTCAGGATCCCGTCCTCTGCAATTCCTCTATACTCTGCGATCAACTCTGTCATTCTGTCTTTCAGGGAATAGCCTGTTCCGCCCGTCCCCTCTGTCTGGTAAATCTCCAGCTTTTCTCCGCAGAGAATGGTGCAGATCCAGCGGCAGACCTCCTCCATCTGAGCCTCTGTATAGTTCCTCGTTTGCATTTTCAGAAAGAGAAGCTGCAGTTCAAAGAGCAGTTCACCATACTCCTTCACCCGTCCGATTCCGGAGATATCCGCAAGCGCCGCTGCATTGCTCCTGCTCCCGTCAAACAGTCCGTAATGCAGCAGCCCTTTCATTCCTTCTATCTCACCGATCCGGAGCAATTCCTGTATCTGGATATAGAAATCATGCAGTTCCCCCAGTTCTCCCTCCCGGCTCACCGCAACGGCAAGCTCCTGAACCTTGAATTTCACAAACTCTCTGCAGGTGTGCTCCACAATGGTACCCAGAGGCTCCACCATCAATCCCTCCAGCAGAAACAGAATCACATCATCCACTGCGGTTGAGAGCAACACACGCTCTTCACCGATCAATTCTCTTAAAATATTATCGAGGATGAACTGTTCCAGATAATCAAAGCCCTCCGCTGACCGGAATGCCAGCACCCGCACCTTAGGCTTCCGGTTGCGCAATTCCCGCAGAAACATCTGATAATCCTGCTCCAGAGGCTCCCGGTCCAACAGCAGATTGCGGAACATCTGCTCCTTTGCCCGCGGCAGCAGACGGTGCATGGCACTCCGGTATTCGCGTTCCTGCTCCTTCCTTCTGCGCAGCTCCCCGATCTCTTTTTTCACCTGCTCCAGCACCTGAATAATACGCTCTTCGTCACAGGGCTTCAGAATATAATGGCGTACCCCTTCCTCCATAGCCTGACTCGTAAATTCATACTCTCCATACCCTGACAGCACGGCAAAGATGATGTCAGGAAACAATGCCTTCGTCTTTCTGATTAATTGAATGCCGTCCATCACCGGCATTTTGATATCAGTCACCACGATATCCGGCTTTTTTTCCTGAATCATCTCAAAACCTTCCACGCCATTCCAGGCTGTGCCAACCAGTTCTACCCCATAATCCTGCCATGGAATAAAATTGGCCATGCCTTCTCTTTCAATTTCTTCATCATCCACGATCAGCAATCGATACATTTTCCCTCATCTCCTTCTTAGGTATCCTGATCTGTATTCTTGTTCCCTCTCCCGGCGCACTGTCGATACAAAATTCACTGTCCTCATACGTAATCCGCAGACGTTCCCGGATATTTTTCAGACCAATTCCATGTCCCTTCGGTACAAAAGCCAGATTCCTGACGGCATCCAGTTCTTCCTGATTCATTCCCACACCGGTATCCTCTACGCCCAAAAGCACATACTCCCTCTCCTCTATAGCCGTCACTGATATCTCACAGACATTCAGGGACTGCTCCATCCCATAAAGGATCGAATTTTCCACCAGAGGCTGCAGGATCATCCGCGGCACCAGATACGGCCCCGGCTCTCCCTTCGTTTCTACTTTAAAAATCGCACGTTTCTGATAACGGTACTGCTGTATTGTGAGATAGCTCTTCAGGCTGTTCAGTTCCTCTTCCACCGTAGTATACGGTTCCCTCGCAAATGAGGCCCGCAGCAGGCTTCCCAGCTCCATAATCATTTTCCCCGCATCATCGTTTCTCTTTGCCCGTATCATCCAGTGAATAGTATTCAGTGTATTATAAAGGAAATGAGGATTGATCTGAGCCTGAAGCATCCGGTATTTCGTATCCTTCAGGAGAAGCTGCTTCTCATAATTCTCATGGATCAGCTTCTCAATTTCCAGCAGCATCAGTTGGAATTCCTGCGCCAGCACTCCGATCTCATCCGTCCGCTCTTCCGTATGCAGCACCTCTCTTGCCGTCTGAAAATCACCGGTTTCTACAATCTGCATGGACTGTGTCAGGTGTTCCAGTGGCTTGAGAACCGTACGGAGTACCCGGCGCATCACCAGAATAGCCGCCCCGAACACCAGCAGAAAACTAAGAACCAGCCCATATCTCACCTGCATAATCTGACCAAATATGTCAGAGTACGGGAAAGAATTCACATACATCCATCCCGTTTCTGCCGACTGCAGATAACACATAAAATACTTCTGTCCATGATATTTTTGAATCTGATATCCCTGCTTCTCTCCCACTGCCGGAAGCGGCGGCACTTCCGCCTTACCCTGATAGATCATGCCATCCCCGGAATAGACAAATAAAGCGGCATGTTCCGCTTCCAGACTGCTTTCCTGACTGTCAATGATCCCGGCCACATCCACCGTAAGGAGAAAGGAACCCAGATAATCCAGACTGGTATTCTCTATTTCCAGTATATCTCTTCCTGACAGAAGATAGGGATATTCTGCTTTGGGATTCCGGAACACATAGCCGCCCCTCTTTTCCCTGAAACCATCCAGCAGCTCCTTCTGCAGTGATTCTTCAATCGTTCCGCAGTAGGTTCCCACCGTAAAAGAAACCTGCTTCGCATCCGTATAAATGACATTCTTCACCGTCGGGTGAAAATTCAGTTCCATCTGCATCAGACGCCGCAGGGAATTCATCTGGAACGCGTAGCTCTGAGACAGATATTCCACCTCAGAGGCTTCTGTCAGCAGAGACTGAACCTCCTGATTCGTAATCAGCGCATAGCTCATCTCCTCCGCATCCTCCAACCCCCGGCTGATCTCTTTCGTGAAAAATTCCAGCTCCTGCAGAGACTTCTCATACAGCTTCTCATCATAAATGGTCAGACTGATCTGCAGCGCCCCCACCGCAATACAGCAGGCCAGACTCGTAAAAGCCAGATACAGAAGCAGCATCTTCTTCGCCAGCTTCATATTCCGGCAGTACACGCTCCAGCGTTTGATTCCTCCGGTACTGTTCACTTTCTCTTCCATCCATTGACTCCCGTCTGTTCTTTTGATTCCATACGATACCAGAATCTGTCTTTCTTCCATTATAACCATTATAAAAAAATGTTTCATCATATAAATGAAAATATCCGGTGCGAAGACTGAAAAAATCCGACTTAATTCCGTCAGCGCGTATTCAGGCCTTTTGTTAGCACTCACTAAATTTGAGTGCTAATTTTCTCTTGACAATTCCGGTAGACAGTATTAAGATAAGTGCATGTTTAAAACATGACCTTAATTAATTTCACATATTTCAAAGGAGTTGTTGCAAAATGAGTAAGAAAACAGGAAGTCTTTCCATTAACAGCGAAAACATTTTCCCTATTATCAAGAAATGGCTGTATTCCGACCATGATATTTTTGTCCGTGAGATGATCTCGAACGGCTGCGATGCGATTACCAAGCTTGCCAAGCTCGAGATGATGGGCGAGTATACCTTTCCGGAGGATTACAAGAAACGTATCGAGGTAATCGTTGACCCGGAAGCCAAGACGATGAAGTTCATTGATACAGGTCTTGGTATGACTGCAGAGGAAGTTGAGGAATATATCACACAGATCGCTTTCTCCGGTGCAACTGACTTTTTAAATAAATATAAAGACAAGACAACAAATGACGAGATCATCGGACATTTCGGTCTCGGTTTCTACTCTGCATTCATGGTAGCCGACGAAGTCCATATTGATACACTTTCTTATAGAGAAGGTGCTGCTCCGGTACACTGGGAATGTGACGGCGGTACAGAATACACGATGGAAGAAGGCTCCAAAACAACCGTTGGTACGGAGATCACCCTCTTCCTCTCCGAAGACAGTCTGGAATTTGCCAATGAGTACCGCGCACGTGAGGTCATTGAGAAATACTGCTCCTTCATGCCGGTTGAAATTTTCCTCTCCAAGGCAAATGCTCCGCAGGAGTTCGAAACGATTGATGAGGATGAACTGCGCGAGGACGATGTCATTGTAGAGCGGATCCACGAAGATGCCAAGACAGAAGAAAAAGAAAATGAAAACGGTGAAAAGGAAGTCGTAGAAATATCTCCGGCCCGTGACCGTGTCAAGATCAATAAGCGTCCGGTATCCTTAAGCGACACCAAACCGCTCTGGACAAAGCATCCGAATGACTGTACAGAGGAAGAATACCGTGACTTCTACCGCAAGGTATTTCTGGATTACAAGGAACCGCTGTTCTGGATTCACCTGAACATGGATTATCCGTTCAATCTGAAGGGAATTCTCTACTTCCCGAAGATCAACACGGAATATGATTCCATTGAAGGTACAATCAAGCTTTACAACAACCAGGTATTCATCGCAGACAATATCAAAGAAGTCATCCCTGAATTCCTGATGCTGCTGAAGGGTGTTATTGACTGTCCGGATCTTCCGTTGAATGTATCAAGAAGTGCCCTCCAGAACGATGGATTTGTAAAGAAGATCTCCGACTACATCACAAAGAAGGTCGCTGACAAGCTCTCCGGCATGTGCAAGACTGACCGCGAAAGCTACGAAAAATATTGGGACGATATCAGTCCGTTCATCAAGTTTGGCTGCATCAAGGACAACAAGTTCGGTGAAAAGATGATGGACTACATCCTCTATAAGAATCTTGACGGCAAATATCTGACCACTAAGGATTTCATCAAAGAGGAAGAAAAGAACACCGAAAACGAAGCTGACACCACTGCTGACTCAAAGGAAGAAACATCCGAAGAAACAAAAGAGAAAGAAAAGACTACCATCTACTACGTAACAGACGAAGTACAGCAGAGCCAGTATATCAATATGTTCCGTGAAGCAGGCATGGATGCCGTTATCCTGAAGCACAATATTGATACTGCTTTCATCTCCCATATGGAACAGCTTCATGACACCGTGAAATTCCAGCGTATCGACGCGGATGTAACCGATAATTTCAAGGAAGAAACCGATGCAGACTCCCTGAAGGAGACCACAGATACCTTGACAGAGCTCTTCCGCAAAGCTCTGAATAATGAAAAACTGACCGTCAAAGTCGAGAAGCTGAAGAATGAGAACGTTTCCTCCATGATTACACTTTCTGAGGAAAGCAGACGTATGCAGGAAATGATGAAAATGTACAACATGTACGGCATGGATCCGTCCATGTTCGGCAATGATGTCACACTCGTCCTGAATGCCAACAACAAGCTCGTGCAGTACGTTGCCGCTCACAAAGACAGCGACAAGATTCCGATGTTCTGCGAACAGCTCTACGATCTTGCCATGATTGCACATAAACCGCTGGCACCGGAAGAAATGACGAAATTTATCAACAGAAGCAATGAAATTCTGATGATGCTCGCAGAATAAAAAGACAGGGTGGAACGTTTGCGTATCCACCCTGTCTTTTTCACAGTGCAAATTAATCTACTTCGTGTTTAATTAACTACAAACGGACACCCGCCATGGGTTCGGGACATTCCACACAAACGCGGATAACGCTCCGCTGAATTGTTTGCTTAGGGGTGTCCCGAACCAATGGCGGGTTTTCATTGGAGCCTTCTGCTCCGATGAACTGCCATCCCGGTGTTCCACTTTCCGTTTTACCCGGAAAGTCCCGATATCATTGCAGGTACTTTCTATCCGTAAGATATGGCCGAACTTATCGTACGCTGCTTGAACATGATATCTGTTGCGCACTCAATCTGCTGTACCGTCCATGTGTAGCTGAGACCAAGATTTCCAGCTGCAGGGCAATACCGTTTTGCAAAAACATCCAGAACTTTATGGAGGTCTTCCGGGTTGATGCGTTCTGAAAGTTTTTGGGCTGTTTCCACATCAGAGACTTCTTTTTCACCCTTTTCTTTTTCTTTCTCTTCGAATATAATATATCCTATCGGAAGAAATTGCGTTTGCGGGATTTCCCCTGACAGGAACGCACTGGAATTATCTGCTTCTGGTGCAATGCGGAACGTGATTTACTTTTATCGTATGTCTTAATTGAACTAATCTGGAGGACTTTATATGAACGACCAACCCAAACCATTCGGCGGCATATCCGGCAGCACGCTGAAACTGATTGCTGTCATTACCATGCTGATTGACCATACCGGAGCGACTGTCATCCGTACAATTATGCGCCATCCGGCTATTTTATCCGATTCTGAGCTTCAGAAGCTCTGGGTATCCATTTACAGTATTTCCAGAGATATCGGAAGAATTGCTTTTCCGATCTTCTGCTTTCTCATCGTGGAGGGTTTTCTCCATACGAGGAACCCGAAAAAGTATGCCGGACGGCTGTTTTTGTTTGCATTGATTTCAGAAATTCCATTTGACATTGCGCTGAAGGGGCAGTGGTTTTATCCGCATTCACAGAATGTCTACTTCACTCTTCTGTTCGGGCTGCTCGTACTGATTGCGCTTACTTATTTCCGTGAGAAGCCATGGCTGGCGCTTCCGATCATGGCTGCCGGAATGTACGCTGCATACCTTCTGAAAACGGATTACAGCTACAAGGGAGTGTTTCTGATCATCATCCTGTATCTGCTCCGATATACGAGACTGTATCAGTGCATCGGCGGCGCAGCAGCTGTTACATGGGAGCTTCCCGCTCCGATCGCATTTATTCCGGTATGGCTGTATAACGGGAAACGCGGATGGAACATGAAATACTTCTTTTACTGGTTTTATCCCGTGCACCTGATGGTGCTGTATCTGCTGAAAACGTATGCCATACCCCCGATCCTCGGCTGACCTGTCGAATATCCCATAAGATACTACCGGATATCTGGCCTATACCCTGACTATCCTGTAAAGGAATAAAAAGGAGAATTTACATGAATAAGAAAGAAATTGCGGAACTGAAACGCCTCTTTACCCCGGATCGCTGTCCCATCACACGTGTCTGCGGCTGCTATGTGGACGGTGAAAAAAACAAAAAGGCGGAACTGAAAGAGGCTTTCCTCTCCCTTCCTGAAGAGGAAATGTTTAAATACTTCGAAATTTTCAAGAAAACGCTTTCCGGCTCTATCGGTAAAAACCTGCTTGATATGGAGTTTCCGATGGAGCAGGAAACGGAAGGCGGAGCGCAGGAATACCTGCTCCGTCTGAAAAAGAGCCAACTCAAAGACGAGGAGCTACTGGAATCCTTCTACGATAAAGTGATTGAGACGTTTCCATATCCTGAAAATTATTATATCGTTCTGATTCACTGTGCTTATGATATTCCAAAAAGAGCGACGGACGGTACGGAAATGTTCGATGCCTCAGATGATGTCTACGAATATCTGCTCTGCAGCATCTGTCCGGTCAAACTCACCAAACCGGGACTTTGCTATGATGAAACATTAAATACGATCACAGAACGCACACGTGACTGGTTTGTGGAAATGCCGATTACCGGATTTCTATTTCCTGCCTTCACTGACAGGAATTCGGATATTCACGGGGTGCTCTACTACTCCAAAAACCCGGATGAACTGAAAGCAGCTTTTGCGGAACAGCTTCTCGGCTGCTCGCTTCCGCTCTCAGCAGCCTCTCAGAAAGAATCTTTTATTACACTGGTCGCTGATACCTTACATACGGAATGTACCTTTGAAACGGTCAAAAATATCCATGAGGCACTGAACGGGTTGTTGAAAGAACGCAAGGATGATCCGGAACCACCGGTACTCGATAAGGGTGACGTCAAACGGCTTCTCTATGAGAGCGGGGCTTCCGATGAGACATTGGAACATTTCGATACCAGCTTTGACGAAACTACCGGGGACACCAACGCTGAGATTTTTGTCTCCAATATTGCCAGTACCCGGAAATTTGAAATCAAAACACCTGATATTGTTATCACAGTGAAGCCTGACCGTGCTGACCTGATCGAAACACGAATCATCGACGGACGCCCCTGTTTCGTGATTCCGGCGGACGATTCAGTAGAATTGAACGGAATCCCTGTCCGAGCATTTCCTGTGGATACTCCTGCTGAGTCAAATATCCGTGCAAGCACGGCTACTTGGCTCATTGCTTCGCGGGAATAAATCTTCTTATTTAGCCCAGGCACACTACCGTTCTTCTAATACATACACATAAATTGATTCATAACAATCACATAAAAAGGAGGATTTCCAATGACTACCTACACACTTGACTGGAAGCATTATGGCAAAACAGCAAGGCAGACAGCCGCTGAGGGCTGTGTTCTTCTGCGCAATGAAAACAGGACATTGCCTGCCCGTGACGGCGAAACTGTCGCAGTCTTTGGCCGGATTCAACTCGATTATTACAAAAGCGGAACCGGTTCCGGAGGCATGGTCAACGTACCCTACGTCCACTCGATTCTGGACGGGCTGCAAAGCTGTGAAAAAGTTAACGTCTATGAACCTCTTGTTTCACATTATAAGACCTGGGCGAAAGAACACCCCTTCGATAACGGTAACGGCTGGGGGACTCAGCCCTGGTGCCAGGAGGAAATGATACTGGATCAGGCTACCGTGCAGGACGCTTCCACACACGCCGATCTCGCAGTCGTAATCATCGGGCGCACGGCCGGAGAAGACCGCGACAACAGCGGCGCCGAAGGAAGCTTCTATCTCACCGTCGGAGAGCGTGACATGCTTTCAAAGGTCTGTGCAGCATTTGAACGCACGGCTGTCGTTTTGAATGTCGGAAATATTATTGATATGAGCTGGGTGGACGAATACCACCCGGGAGCAGTTCTGTATGCATGGCAGGGCGGCATGGAAGGCGGCACAGGAACTGCAGATGTTCTCTGCGGTATGGTTTCCCCATCCGGCAAGCTGTCGGATACGATTGCCCGTGATCTCTCCGATTATCCGTCTTACAAGAACTTCGGTTCCGAGACTGAAAACTTCTATCAGGAAGACATCTACGTCGGTTACCGGTATTTTGAAACGTTCGCCCGGGACAGGGTACTCTACCCGTTCGGATTCGGACTTTCCTATACAAATTTCAATGTGGAAACGGGACTCACCTGGCAGGGGGATACAATCACAGCAACGGCTGTTGTGACCAATACCGGAGACACTGCCGGAAAAGAAGTGGTTCAGGTCTATGTACAGCCCCCGCAGGGAAAGCTTGGAAAGCCTCTGCGTGTCCTGGCTGCTTTTGCAAAAACCGGCCTGCTTCAGCCGGGTGAAAGTGAGACACTGATTCTTCCCATTGAGAAGCACACATTTGCCTCCTTTGACGACAGTGGTGTAACCGGACATTCATCCTGCTTCGTACTGGAAGAAGGAATTTATCTGTTTTACGTCGGAAGCGATGTGAGAAGTGCCAAATATACCGGAAGCTATCATCAACCGAATACGGAAATAATCGAGGAGCTGGAAGAAGCTCTCGCCCCGGTGAAACCATTTCGCAGATTCCATCCGGTACCTGCCGGAGACGGTTCTTATACCGTTGGGTATGAGGATGTCCCGCTTCGTACGGTTGATCCGGCTAAAAAACGCAAGGACCATCTTCCGGAATGTGCCGTTTACAGTGGAGGCAAAGGATATACTCTTCTCGATGTCTACCACAACCGGATTACATTGGCAGATTTTCTCGCCCAGCTCTCCGATGAGGATCTGACTCATATAGCAAAGGGCGAAGGCATGTGCAGTCCAAAGGTGACTCCCGGTACGGCAGGAGCATTCGGCGGTGTAACAGAACAGCTTGCCAAATTTAAAATCCCAGTCGGATGCTGCTCCGACGGTCCCTCCGGTATCCGTATGGACTGCGGCACAAGCGCTTTCGGACTCCCAAATGGAACACTGCTTGCCTGCACCTTTAATCTTCCTCTCGTCACAGAGCTATTTGAGCTGGAAGGTCTGGAGCTTCGCGCTAATAAGATCGACACTCTGCTCGGTCCGGGAATCAATATTCACCGTGATCCGCGCAATGGCCGGAATTTTGAGTATCACTCGGAGGACCCACTTCTGACTGGAAAAATGGCGGCCGCACAGCTTCAGGGAATGAACCGCTATGGTACGACCGGAACCATGAAGCATTTCTGCGGAAACAATCAGGAATATTTCCGGAACTTTACTGACAGTATCGTATCTGCACGTGCGCTGCGTGAAATTTATCTCAAAGGCTTCGAGATCGGGGTAAAAGAGGGGAATGCCCGCTCTATCATGACTGCCTACTGCCCTGTGAACGGTATTTGGGCTGCCGGTAATTATGATCTGGTCACTTCAATCCTGCGCGATCAATGGGGATATGACGGTATTGTCATGACCGACTGGTGGGCAAAGATGAATGATGACGGCTATGAAGCCTCCCGCGATAACCTTGCTGCTATGGTAAGAGCACAGAATGACCTCTACATGGTGACTCCGGACGCTGCCGAATGGAAAGATAATCTGAAAGCCTCCGTAAAGGACGGTACTCTGACCCGCGGTGAACTGGTTCGAAACGCTGCAAATATCTGCAGGTTCCTGCTTCAGTCTCCGGCTATGGAGCGCATGGACGGAACCTTCTGCCAGGTTATGCACATCAATCAGCCCGAAGAGCTCTCCACCGCCGAAGATTACGAGATGGATTATCATAGAATTTCCTGTAAATCTACGTCGTTGCCGCTGGATTCCATGGACACGACTGCCGGAAGTTCTTCCGTCCTTGGTCTGAGCTTCGATCAGACAGGGATCTACCTCTTCTCTCTGACTGCTTCCTCAGATGCTTCCGAGCTGGCGCAGATGGCAGTCACACTGACACTGGACGGTACCATCCTGCATACCTACTCCTACCACGGCACAGGCGGCGCACCTGTCACTTTGTCACGTGAGGCAAGTATCCACAGTACGAACCACTACCTGAAATTTCACTTTGCTCAAAGTGGCCTGAAGCTTCATACTCTGGAAATCCGCCGTCTATCAGATATACCCGGAATGATGTAACGCCAAGACCGGAGATTTGGGAATTTCTGCCCAAACCTCCGGTCTTTCACTTGGATTCTGAATTCTGTACATTGCCTGATTTTTCGTGACTACCTCAAAGTATTCCTTTCAATAAATCACCCTGTTCCTCCCGCGCTCTTTACCAAGATACATTTTCTCGTCCGCGCGCTTTACCAGCTCCTTAATATCCGGCTGGAAATCATATTCCTCCAGGCCAAAGGTCATGGACACCTTCATGCTCTCACCTTCCCACTCAAATCTTGAGGAATCAAGTCTCACTTTCAGTTCTGAAATCACCTGAAACACCTCATCTCCATTCATCTTTGGGAAAAAAAGAAATTCTTCGCCTCCCCATCGGCAGATGGATCCCCTTTCCCCGATTTCTTCCTGAAAAATCCCGGTAAGCCAGACAAGGACTGCATCTCCGCAATTATGTCCCCATTGGTCATTAATCTGTTTGAAATGGTCAATATCTCCTAACACTACCACAAAGGTTCTGTTCCTGCTCTGAACCATATATGACTCCAAATGATCACTCATCGTTCTTCTGTTCCAAACTCCGGTCAATGGATCAACAGAAGCCAGCCACTGCAGCTGCTTATTGTACTGTATCAGTTTCTTCTCCGCAGTCTCAATATTAGAGCTGAAGTTTCCGCAAATAATTCCAAATATGATAAAAAGACTCACCGAATTGTAGACCTGAAGCATCACCTCAAACGATACAGGAAGCTCCACCATAGGTTCATACATCCTGCAATACAAAAATAACCCGAACCGGAATGCAAACATCCCCGCCGTACACAGAATCTTAAATGTCAGCGCATCATACACCGAAAAGTAGAGCAAAACAAGCAATGCAAATATAAAATGCTGAACTCCGCAGTCCCATCCATACTGATAAACAAAGGTATTGATCCATGCAAGCTGTATCAGGGCATAGATCAGCAGATTGACCTTCGTCCTGAAACGATAGGTTAGTCCAAATGCCAAAAGAACCACAAGAAGCGAGCCTGCTCCAAGCCAGAAAAATCTGTGTGGCTTCAGAAAATACATCAAAAGAATAAGTCCAAGATAATACAGGAACATTAACAAATAAATCCAACGGAGCAGCACAAATAAACGTTTCGGTTCATTATCAAATCTGGAGTCCTGATTAATTAGCCTATACATGTTCTTCAGCATCCTGCCTGTCCCTACTTTCCATTTTTTACCAGTGATATGTAAAGTATACAACAGGACTCCGGAATATGACAACTGTTTTTCCAATAATATTACGAAGTATTATTACATTGTGTTTCCGTACTCCTTGGTTTGGAACCGGATAAAAAAAGGAGTGGTTTACACCACTCCGCAAAGCTTCAATACCCAGTACACAAATCCCAGAACCCAACTTGTAAATATCCCATACAAGATTACCGGCCCCGCGATTGTAAAAATCTTGCATCCGATTCCGAATACCTGGCCTTCCTTTTTATATTCAATAGCCGGTGAAGCTACGGAATTTGCGAAACCTGTGATTGGCACCAGCGTTCCGGCACCGCCGAACTTTGCCAGCTTCCAGTACAGGTTGAATCCCGTCAGCAGGACACTCAGCAATACCAGCAGCAGCGAGCACCAGCTTCCCGCCGCATCCTTGTCCATGCCTGTCGATTGACAGAAGTTCAGAATTCCCTGTCCAATCACACAGAAAATACCTCCGGTCACAAAAGCCTTACACATATTCATAAACAGATTATGTGTCGGTGTCACCTTCTTTACGTACTCCTGATACTCCTTCTGTTTCTTTTGCTTCGCAATATCTGCCATACCTGTTCCCTCTTTCTCACTACTGCAGGCTTTCTCCGATTCTGCCCAAGCGTTTTCAGGCCATACAGCAAGTGATTTCATATTTTCCGAATTACCCGCTTCCGTTCCACCGGGACATCCGGATGCTTCTTCTCAGGTATAGTATAACCATTCTCCGATATCTTATCCCTCAACAATCAGGAATTTCCCATCAGGAAGCTCAAACACTTCAGCTTCCTCCTTCAACTCCGCCGCTGACATTCCCGCAGTGTCCATTCCGTTTTCTTCGAAATATGATTTCACTTCCTTCACATTGTTCAGCACAACCGCCATACATTCATCGAGGAATTCATCTGCTTCCTCCAATGTCTCAGCAACCGGCTCATCAAACAATTGCCCCTGATTCTTCAAAAATGTTTCCAGATATTCCTTCTTGTAATTCATAGTAGACCTCCTGTCTCTCTGTATTGATTGCATCTTCACTCATCTGCCATACATTTTCCGGTAAGTCAGCCCTGTGAACCTCTTATATATGCTGTCTCCCAGTCACTTACAGCAGCCGTTCTCTGATCACCTTCAGCACACCATCCTCCTCAATCGGAGCCGTCACGTATTTAGCTGCCTCTTTCAGCAGCGGATGTGCGCTTGCCACAGCATAGCTTTCGCCTGCCTGCCGGAGCATCCCGATGTCATTGCAGTTATCTCCGAACGCCATTGTCTCTTCCCGGCTGATTCCAAGCAACTCCTGAAGCATGGCCAGCGCTGCTCCCTTATCCGTTCCCTCTGCCATAAAGTCAACCCAGGCGGTCCCGGCAAGCGTCACGTGCATCCTGTCACCGAACCGCTTCTTTGCCTTTTCCGCCAATTTCTCCGCACCGTCCGGATGATAGAGAGATATTTTATTCGTTCTCGCACACTTTTTCATGACATCATCCATCGCGAGTACTTTGTTATGATATCCATGAATCAGCCAGTCCATGAACTCATCCTGCCCGTCGCCTTCCGCATACATGCTTTCCTGTGTGGATAGAATGAGCCTGCACCCTTCCTGTTCCCGGACAAATTGTATGACATCAACCGCTTCTTCCTCTTTCAGCGGAACAAAAGCAATGTTCTTTCCATGCTGCATCATATTCGTTCCGTTTTCTGCAATAAATATCATGTCATCCGCAACCGGTTCAAACACATGATACATACTCTCGTACTGTCTTCCGCTTGCACCGACAAACTGAATTCCTCTCTCCTTCAGCTTTCGGATGGCATTATAAATTTCCGGATTGATCTGGTCTGTCCCCTCCGGAAGCAATGTTCCGTCTATATCGGATGCTACCAGTTTTATCATAATCATCCTCCATGTTTTTCATAACATTTATCCATTCTTAGTCACTATTCACAGTCCTGCGGTCCGTAAACAGTGACCATTCTTAAGTCAAATACCCCGCAGCAAGCTGCGGGGCATCAAATTTGCAGCGCAGCAGAGCTGCGGAGTATTTGACCCTCGCGGCATTCGCCAAATATCCGTGCAAGCACGGCTACTTGGCTCATTGCTTCGCGGGAATAAAAAACAGCCCGCGCAGATTTGTCTTAACAAAAATCAGTTTCCCCACTTTCCCGGCTTTTCATCCATATAATTCCGCATAATCTCATGGAACTGTCCTCCGCAGCGCTCCATCTCTCCAAGTACTGTATCGATTCCGTTCTCGCTGCAGTACCAGTTTTCACGGCTGATTCCCTTCGTCACGACCGGACACACCAGAAATTCCGTCTCCGGAAACTGCTCCTGATAGTACATCAGGCAGCGCCGCGCATGGAATGCCTGACAGCACAGAATTGCCCTCCTCACTGTGAGTCCTTCCTCCTTCACACGTCTGGCGGAATAGATCGCATTCTCATACGTATAGGTTGCCTGATCCTCTTTTAAGATCGCAGAGTCCGGCACCCCCGACTGCAGCAAAATTGATCTCAGATATTCCCACTCTGTCGCAAACTGGCCCGACCCAAACTTTCCATCCAGTATGCTGTAACGGCCAGACGGAAGCACATACGGCGCATACCCCTTGAGATACAGTTCCCCGGCGTGCCGCGCTGCTTCCGGGTAATTCCCACCCGGCACAAAAATAATGTCTGATTTCTGTGGCTCCTGCTCCACAAAAATAAAATCCGTAATACAATCGTAAAAATGACTCATAGCTTCACCACACGTTTCTCAACAGCTCCACCGCTGTCCGTATTTCATTTTCTTCCACATTTGCATATCCAAGTATCACTGTGGAAGATTCAGGCATCGCATTCTTCTGGTCAACTGTTTTCTCCTGGTCAGCGACCTTTTTTTCCACAATGGCCTCTTTTACAGGCAGCTTGCTCTTCTGCTCATTCTCATTTTCATTCCCGACAAAATACCGTGACAGCCCGTACACTCCGACTCCCACTTCGGCCGCTCTGCGGATCGCCTCCTCCTCAGTCATACCGTTATGAAAGGTAAGCAGGATATGTACTCCGGCGTTCTCACCGCTGATCGTGCAGATATTCTGAAAATCCTTCAGCTCTTCCAGAAGCAGATCATGTCTGCTCTTGTAAACCGTACGCATCTTATTCAAATGCCGCTCATAATATCCGCCATTCAGGAAATCGGAGATCAGAAGCTGGTCCACCCGCGATACCGTACTCGATATCATACGCCCACGCCTGCGGTATGTCTCCATCAGCCGCTCCGGCAAAACGAGATAGCTGACACGAATCGCCGGAGCTATGGATTTGGAGAATGTTCCTATATAGATCACCTTACCATTGCGGTCAAATCCCTGCAGGGCAGGAATCGGCTTCCCCCGGTAGCGGAATTCACTGTCGTAGTCATCCTCGATAATATAGCGCTCTTCCGATCTGGATGCCCATTCCAGAAGCTGCATCCGCCGCTTCACGGGCATCACAATCCCAAGTGGAAAATGATGGGAGGGCATCACATAGGCGATATCCGCACCGGATGCTTCCAGGCTGTCAATCCGCATTCCCGCTTCATCCATCTCCACAATGCGCACTTCATTCGAGAGATTGCTCAGCAGGTCGTACGCTTTCCGATAAGTAGGACTTTCCATCGCAAATTTTTTTCTGATCCCGAACATGTTGCACAGGAGAAGCAGCAGAAAGTCATTTCCGGCTCCCACGACAATCTGTTCCGGCGAGACAGACATTCCGCGCGCCTGATGCAGATATTCGGCGATCGTTGTGCGGAATTCATACTCCCCCTGCGGATCCCCGAGCTGGAAGAATTTTTTGTTATCCTCCATCAGGATATTTTTCGAAAGCTTCCGCCAGACATTGTGCGGGAAGTTATTCAGATCGACACCGCTCGGCGAAAAATCATACTGGAATTCCTGCTTCACCTGCTGCACAGCGGAAGTTTTCCTTTTGCATTCCGTCTCAAGGTTGTAGATTCCCTCCAGTTCACAGACGAAATAGCCGCGGTAGGGAACTGCCTCAATATATCCCTCCGAGACAAGCTGGCCGTACGCCATATCCACAGTGGTTCGCGATACCTGCAGATAATTTGCCAGATTTCTCGTAGAGGGCAGCCTTTTCCCGAAAGGCAGCCCTCCATTCTGAATTTCCTGTTTTAAATATTGGTAAATCTGTTCATACAGCGGAACCGGAGAACCGGCATCCAGACTGATTGTCAAATCATTCATAATTATTCCGCTTTCGGCAGCTTAAAGGAACTCTTCAGTGACACAATGCGGTTGAATACGAGTGCATCCGGCCTGGAATCCTTCGCATCCACACAGAAGAAGCCCTGACGTACAAACTGAAAGCTGTCATACGGCTGTGCCTCCGCCAGTGCCGGCTCCAGATAACAGTTCCTGCGCACCGTCAGTGAATTCGGGTTCAGATTCAGTGATCCGTCTGCATTATATACACCCTTGGCTTCATCAATGATATTCTCGTACAGACGAACTTCTGCCTGAACTGCCGTAGCTGCACATACCCAGTGGATCGTTCCCTTTACCTTCCGTCCGGTAAATCCGGTACCACACTTCGTCTCCGGATCATACGTACAGTGAATCTCCGTAATATTTCCATTCTCATCCTTTTCAAATCCGACACACTTCACAAAGTAAGCTCCCATCAGGCGTACCTCATTGCCCGGGAACAGACGGAAATACTTCTTAGGCGGAATTTCCATAAAATCTTCGCGGTCGATATAAAGCTCACGCCCGAACGGCACCTTTCGCATACCAAGCTCCGGATTCTCCAGATTCATCTCCACATCCAGATATTCAATCTGTCCTTCCGGATAGTTGTCGATCACAAGCTTCACCGGATCGAGCGCTGCCATCATACGCGGGCGCTTCAGCTTCAGATCCTCGCGGATGCAGTACTCCAGCATCGCATAATCCACAGAGCTGTTGCTCTTGCTGACACCGCAGAGCTCCACAAATCTCTGGATCGACTCCGGCGTAAATCCGCGGCGGCGCAGTGCTGCAATCGTCACGAGACGCGGGTCATCCCAACCGTCCACAATACCTTCCTCTACCAGACGTTTGATATAGCGCTTACCAGTCACCACATTCGTCAGGTACATCTTGGCAAACTCAATCTGCTTCGGCGGCATTTCATATTCCAGTTCACGCACAACCCAGTCATACAGCGGACGGTGATCTTCGAATTCCAGGGTACAGATAGAATGAGTGATTCCCTCAATCGCATCCTCGATCGGATGTGCGAAATCGTACATCGGGTAAATGCACCACTTGTCCCCCGTATTGTGGTGGCTCATTCTTGCCACACGGTAAATGATCGGGTCACGCATATTGATATTCGGAGATGCCATATCAATCTTTGCACGAAGTACCTTCGCTCCGTCCTCGTACATCCCGTTCTTCATATTCTCAAATAATTCCAGATTCTCTTCCACGCTGCGGTTCCGGTACGGACTCTCCTTACCAGGCTCGGTCAGTGTACCCCGGTATTCGCGGATTTCTTCCGGTGAGAGATCGCAGACGTAAGCCTTCCCCTTCCGGATCAGCTTCACAGCCGCCTCATACATCTGGTCAAAATAATTGGATGCAAAAAACAGACGATCCTCAAAATCAGCGCCAAGCCATTTCACATCGTCCGTAATGGACTGTACGAATTCCGTTTTCTCCTTCGTCGGGTTCGTATCATCAAAACGAAGATTGAATTTCCCGCCGTACTCCTGTGCCAGACCGTAGTTCAGAAGGATCGACTTCGCATGTCCTATATGCAGATAACCGTTCGGCTCCGGCGGAAATCTGGTGCAGACTGTTTTACAGTGTCCTTCCGCAAGGTCTTTATCGATAATCTGTTCAATAAAGTTTTTTGAAACGTTCTCTCTTTCCTTTTCCATTATGCTCTCCTCCGTATCATGAAACTTCTCCAATCATAGCACAGCTCCCGGAAAAAAACAACCTTCATACTATTTTAAAAAACACAGCGGGTTGCGGTTCTGACAAATTCGTTGACGATGAACGGACACCGGGAATCCGCGTTTGGGCTGCTCTATATGTAGCAAAAGGCATCGAAGGGCAGCGGCAGGGGGTACAGAAGGCAAATCATTCACGGAGACCTACTAAGGCGCTGGTCTTCCCCTCCATCCTGCCGTTCGCCAACTCGTTCGCTGGCTG
>JAUNGL010000204.1 GCA_030524665.1 Lachnospiraceae bacterium
CCGGCATGCGGATATCCATCAGAATCATATCATAATATCCGATCTCAGACTGAGAGAATTTCTCCACACAGACCTGTCCGTTGACTGCCCGGTCCACCTGAAGCCCGACAGAGGAAAGGATCTCCTTTGCGATCTCCCAGTTTAAGTCCACATCCTCCGCCACAAGAATTCTTCTTCCGCCAAGCTCCGGCAGCTTCTCCTCCTCCCGCGCCGTCTTCTGTCTGCTGCTGTCCTCATACTGACGCAGGCAGTAAAACAGTGTGGATTTAAACAGCGGCTTCTGGATAAAACCACGAATCTCCTCTTCCTGAACCTGATTTTCAATCTCGCTCAAGTCATACGCCGAAATCAGGAAAATGGGGATATGCTTATTGATCCGTTTTCTGATTTCCTTTGTGATCTGGATACCGTCCATACCGGGCATCTTCCAGTCAATGAGGACCACCTGATAGTCATCCTTCGTCTTATGGTGTTCCTCAATCATTTCAATGGCTTTTCTGCCGTCCGTGGTGCTTTCCGCATAAACACCCAGCTCCTCCAAATTGGCAACCGTACTGGCACAAAGTTCTTCATCGTCATCCACCACCAGAATGTGCCAGCCGGGAAGCTTCATATCCGTCTCCTTTTCCCTGACGCGGCCAAAGTCCAGAATTACATGGAATTCGCTGCCCTTTCCCTGTTCGCTCCAAAGCTCGATGGTTCCCTCCATCAGCTCCACAATGGACCTGGTGATCGCCATCCCCAGGCCAGTTCCCGCAATATTCTGCACCTGCTCCGTATTTTCTCTGGAAAAGGAATGGAAGATCTGCTTCTGGAACTCCTCTGACATTCCGATTCCGTTATCCCGGATCTTAAAGTGAGTGCGCACATAAGCCTCTCCTTTGGGCGACGGCTCCTGATATAAATAAATATCAATTTTTCCTCCCTCAGGCGTAAACTTCACCGCATTGGAAAGAATATTCAGCAGCACCTGGTTTAAACGCACACTGTCACAGTAAATATTCTCAGATTCAATCTTCTGGATAAAAATATCAAAGAACTGCTTCCTGTCCTTCACCTGGGCACGCATAATATTGATAATGTCATCCATGGTCTCCCGAAGAGACACCTCACCCATGTGAAGCGTCATTTTCCCGCTTTCGATCTTGGACATATCCAGCACATCATTGATCAGTCCCAGCAGATGCTTGCTGGAAAGCTTGACCTTCTTTAAGCAGTCCTCCACCCGCTCCGGGTCCTGACTGTTTTTCAGGGCAATATCCGTCATTCCTATGATTGCATTCATAGGCGTGCGTATATCATGGCTCATACTGGAAAGGAAGTCGCTCTTTGCCTTATTGGCACGGTCTGCTTCCTGCTTTGCCTCGTTTAACTCCTTTACCTGATGCTGCGACAGGTTAAAATACTTCATGAACACAACGGACATGCTCATCAGAAGAATCAGGAAGGAGCCGATCAGCGTTCCCATTCTGACATTATCCAGATGAGAAACCGCCTCATTAAAATCACCGCTGGGCATAACGGAAATCAGATACCAGGAAGAATAGCTGGCAATCGGCGAACAATAGATCTGCCGCCGCTCTCCATCCACCGAAATAAACGTAAAGTATACTTTCTTTGCCCCAATGGCTGCCTGCAGCTCCGACAGATACTGATCCGATGTTTTTCCCTCCAACACATCATAATCATTTTTGATTCTGTCATAATAGCTGTCCCACCTCACGTCTCCGCTTCGGATAATAAACCTGCCGTTCTTGTCAATAATATGAGAGTACACCCGTGAATTTTCCGTGTCCAGATACATGGCGTCACTTAAATAATCCATGGGAATTCCGGCTACCAGCGCACAGCTCCTCCCGCCGTCCTCCAGCTCATATTCCGCCGCCTTGCCCAGCAAAAGCAGCTTCTCATGATCCTTGCTGATTCCCTGCTCTACCAGATTGCCGTCTTCCCTTAAGGACTCCTGTACATCGCTGGCCGTAATAATCTCCACATCGTTTCCGTAGATCGTTTCCAGCGTATTGTCCTCTGTATAAAAACCCAGATAAGAAAAGCCCCTGATCTGGGAGCTTGTCTCCAGCTCCGTCACGATCTGCTCCTCCAGCTGTTCACTGGAAATATCCCCGCCGGGCGGCGTCCGTTTTATGATGCCTTCTACCTGCTCCAGCCGCAGCTTGATCAGCGAGCTGAACTTCTGCTGCAGCTGGATATTCATCTCACACATATAGATCTCGCTGATCTCTGAAATCGTCCGCTTCGTCCTGCCTGTCATAAACCATGCCAGCCAGCCAAACACAACGACGCATTCAATCACCAGACAGACCGCGCTCCGTATCAAAAATCTCCTGGTTTTCTTATTCATGATACATGTTCTTCCTGCTTTTGATGATTTTGTCCATGGAATGCGCAAATGCCTCCAGAACCTTCGGATTAAACGCACCGCAGTCTCCGTTGTTGATCATCTCCACTGCGGTCTCATGGCTGAATGCCTTTTTGTATACGCGTTCGGAAGTGAGAGCATCATATACATCCGCCACAGACACCACCTGGGACCAGATTGTAATTTCATCTCCCTTTAAACCGTCCGGATATCCCCGGCCGTCCCACCGCTCACGATGGTGCCTGCAGATATCGTAGCTGTAATTATAAACGCCCTCATCCATAATATTCGGAATATTCTGAAGAATCTCGCAGCTTTTGGTCGTATGCTGCTTCATAATCTCAAATTCTTCCTTTGTCAGCCTGCCGGGCTTATTCAAAATGCCGTCCGGAATAGATATCTTGCCTACATCATGAAGAACCGAAGAGGTGACAATCTTATCGATCTCCTCCTTTGGCAGGTAATATTCCGGATACATGCCGCTTACCTCTGTCATCAGAATTCTGGTCAGGCTGCAGATCCTTTTTACATGCTCTCCCGACTCACTGTCCCGAAACTCAATGACTGCTGCCAGCGTTTCTACCATGGACTGGTTTAACTGGTTTAACCGCTCCACCTGTTCCTCTACAATCTGTTCCAGGTGGTTTCTGTGACGGTACAGCTCAATCACATTATCCACCCGGCATTTTAAGAAATTTGCCATAAACGGTTTTGTAATCACGTCAATGGCGCCCAGATTATATCCCTCCAGCAGCATATCCTTATTATCGGCCGCTGTAATCAGGAATACCGGCGTGCTTTTGATCCTGCCGTTTTTATTCATCTCTTTCAGAACACCCATGCCGTTGACCTCCGGCATCAGCAGATCAAGAAGCACAGCAACGATCTGATGATTATTATTGATAATCTCTATCGCCTGTGCTCCGTTTTCCGCTTCCGTGATCTGATAATCATTTTTAAATATTTCCGTTAAAATCATCCGGTTAATTTCAACATCGTCGACAATTAATATGGTCTTGTCCTCATTCATCTTACTTCCCTGACTCTCTCAATACACTTATACTATCTGTATCTTTCGATACACTGGATAATATCTGCCTGGAGAGGCAAAATCTTCTTAAGGACCTCTCTCGCCTGCGCCGGCTGATCTGCACGCAGCAGATTGACAATCTCCGTATAAGCCTCATAAACAGGAGTGATTGATAAATTGCCCGCCGCGCCCTTAATCGCATGAGCTTTCTCAATCATGTCCTTATAATCATTGCCGTCAAAATCCGGGGACACCTCTGAAGTCCTCATCATGTTTGCAAACATACCAAGCATCATTACATATAAAGATGCATTGCCCATCAAACGTTCCACACCCT
>JAUNGL010000205.1 GCA_030524665.1 Lachnospiraceae bacterium
TGTCAAATTGCGCCTCAAAGGCATAGGCAGCCGCAGAATTTGTAATCAGACCGCCTGAGAGGGCCTTCATGGCGATAAATCCCATGTCGGCCTTCTGACAGGCTTCCACAAGTTTTCTGTCCTCCTCTGTGGCCAGATAACAAAACGGAAACTGCAGCGTCTCATACAGGCCGGAATCAATGGCTTCCTGCGCCACCTTCAGACGGTGATTGGTAATTCCGATATGCCTGATCTTTCCCTGGGCTTTCGCTTCCAGCATACATTCATAAAGCCCGCTTCCGTCTCCCGGCTTCGGGCAGAACGGCGGGTTGTGGAACTGATAGATATCAAGATAATCTGTTTTCAGATTCGTCAGCGTCGTGTCCAGATCCTTCCAGAAGTCTTCCGGCTTCAGGGCGCCTGTCTTCGACGCAATAAAAATATTGCTGCGCACGTCAGAAAGAGCCAGCCCCAGCTTGTGCTCACTGTCAGTATAATATCTTGCCGTATCAAAAAATGTAATGCCGCACTCGTATGCTCTGCGTACAATCTTTACAGCTTCTTCATCACTGATTCTCTGGATCGGCAGGGCGCCGAAACCATTTTTATTTGTGACAATTTCTGTTTTTCCTAATCTTACGGTTTGCATTATTTCACCTCCGTTTTTTGTATCTTTGTTTCTCACTGCTTCTCACTACGTTTGAACCATACAATCCGTCAAATGCTCCGCATTTGACGGATCGCGGGCTATCGTGAAAGGTTCTCTAATCTTTCTTTTACCTGGGTCATCATTTGGGTATATTTTTCCAGCTTTGCCTTTTCCTCATCAATTTTGGACTGGGGTGCTTTGCTGATAAATTTCTCGTTGCCCAGCATACCGTTTACACGGGCAAGCTCTTTTGTCAGACGCTGTTCTTCTTTTTTCAGACGCTCCAGCTCTTTTTCCAGGTCTACCAGCTCGGCAAACGGCATATATACCACTGCTTCCGGAATCATTGCTGATACTGCATCGTCGCTGATACCGGTCTTGTCTGCCTGTACGTGAACGCTGCTTGCATAACCCAGTGTGGCAAAAAATACTTTTCCGTTTTCAAAGATGCTGCGTACTTCCGCGCTCTCTGATACAACAAATACCTGTGCCTTTTTGCTTGGCGGTACGTTCATGCCGGTGCGAACATTTCTGATGCCGCGAACGGCTTCTTTGATGGTCTCTACTGCCTTTTCGTCTGCGGCAAAGTTCCAGCTTTCTGTAAACTCCGGCCATGGGGAAATCATAATTGACTCTTCCTCCGGATGCAGGGTACAGAAGATTTCTTCGGTGATAAACGGCATATACGGATGCAGCATCTTCAGCGCGTTGGTCAGAACCGTCTTCAGCGTCCAAAGCGCCGCTGACTTCGTGGTATCCCCGTCGTTATAGAGACGCGGTTTTACCATCTCGATATACCAGTCGCAGAACTCTTCCCAGATAAAATCATAAACCTTCTGAACTGCGATACCCAGCTCATATTTTTCCATATTTTCAGTCACATCTTTGGCCAGCGTATTTACCTTGGAGAGAATCCATTTGTCTGCTCCGGTCAGCGTTTCCAGATCAATCTCTGAAGGAACCTCGGCTTTTTCCAGATTCATCATAATAAAGCGGGATGCATTCCATACCTTATTGGCAAAATTGCTGGAAGCTTCCACACGCCCCATATAGAAACGCATATCGTTGCCCGGCGCGTTTCCTGTCATCAGTGTCAGACGCAGGGCATCGGCGCCGTACTGGTCAATAATTTCCAGCGGATCAATACCGTTGCCCAGAGATTTACTCATTTTCCGCCCCTTAGAATCTCTCACAAGGCCGTGAATCAGTACGTGATGGAACGGTACTTCTCCTGTCTGCTCCAGCGAGGAAAATACCATGCGGATTACCCAGAAGAAAATAATATCATAACCGGTTACCAGTACATCTGTCGGGAAGAAATAATCCATCTCCGGCGTCTTATCCGGCCATCCAAGAGTCGAGAACGGCCACAGCGCGGAGCTGAACCAGGTATCCAGTGTATCCTCATCCTGGGTAAAGTGGGTGCCTCCGCATTTCGGACAAACCTCCGGCATCTCTCTTGCCACTACAGTCTCACCGCATTTGTCACAGTAATAAGCCGGAATCCGGTGTCCCCACCACAGCTGTCTGGAGATACACCAGTCACGGATATTCTCCAGCCAGTGCAGATAAATCTTGTCAAAACGCTCCGGTACAAACTTCAGACTGCCGTTTTTCAGTGCTTCAATTGCCGGCTTTGCCATCTCATCCATTTTAACAAACCACTGGGGCTTGATCATCGGCTCAACGGTAGTTTTACAGCGGTCATGGGTACCTACGCTGTGAGAATGGGGCACTACCTTTACCAGCAATCCCTGGGCTTTCAAATCCTCAACCATAGTCTTTCTGGCTTCATAGCGATCCATACCGGCATATTTTCCGCCCAGCTCATTGATGGTGGCGTCGTCATTCATGATATTGATTTCCGGCAGATTGTGACGCTTCCCTACCTCAAAATCGTTGGGGTCATGGGCCGGCGTGATTTTTACACAGCCTGTTCCGAATTCTTTGTCAACGTATTCATCTGCAATTACCGGAATTTCCCTGTCTGTCAGCGGCAGCTTCAGCATCTTGCCAACGAGATGCCGGTAACGTTCATCCTCCGGATTTACTGCCACTGCAGTATCTCCAAGCAGTGTTTCCGGGCGGGTGGTGGCAATCTCCACAAACTTTCCTTCCTCGCCAACTACCGGATAATTGATATGCCAGAAATATCCGTCCTGATCCTCATGTTCTACCTCAGCATCGGAAATAGAAGTCTGGCAAACCGGACACCAGTTGATGATTCTGGACCCTTTATAAATATAGCCTTTCTCATAAAGACGGATAAATACTTCCTGAACAGCTTTGGAACATCCCTCATCCATAGTGAAACGTTCTCTTTCCCAGTCTGCTGATGCTCCCAACTTTTTCAGCTGATTGATAATCTTTCCGCCGTACTCTTCCTTCCATGCCCAGGCATGTTTCAGAAATTCTTCACGGCCGATATCCGCCTTTTCAATGCACTGCTCTTTCAGTTTTTCAATGACTTTTACTTCCGTCGCGATAGCCTCATGGTCAGTTCCCGGCTGCCACAGCGCTTCATAACCCTGCATTCTTTTAAAACGAATCAGAATATCCTGCATGGTCTCGTCGAGGGCGTGACCCATGTGCAGCTGTCCCGTTACGTTTGGCGGCGGGATCACGATGGTGAATGGTTTTTTATCAGGATTTACTTTGGCATGAAAGTAGTTCTTATCCAGCCACTTCTGGTACAAACGGTCTTCCAGGCCCTTGGGATCATAAGTTTTGGCCAGTTCTTTGCTCATAATAAGTCTCCTCCTTTTTTGTTGTTTTGAAGGTTGAGAGAGGATAGGGCTTTCGCCCTATAAAAACATCGGCTGACAAAAACGTCTGCCAGCAGCCGTTTTGTCTTCCGCTGTTTTTGCTTCCCTCTACGTTGCCGTGCATCCGTCAAATGCTTCGCATTCGACGGATCGCGGGCTTTCGCCCTATAAAAACATCGGCTGACAAAAACGTCTGCCAGCAGCCGTTTTGTCTTCCGCTGTTTTTGCTTCCCTCTACGTTGCCGTGCATCCGTCAAATGCTTCGCATTCGACGGATCGCGGGCTTTCGCCCTATAAAAACATCGGCTGACAAAAACGTCTGCCAGCAGCCGTTT
>JAUNGL010000206.1 GCA_030524665.1 Lachnospiraceae bacterium
TCTCAACCTTCTTTCTTGGAATTCCCTATACTTGAATTATACAGGAAGCTCCTTATTCTGTATATTTCATATATTTTATTATACTTCTTTTTTATTTCTTCTACAATCCAAAACCGGGTCCTGTTTTCATCTTCTTTCCTTCCATTCGGCACTCTGTGATCCTGCATTCATGCTTTCTGCTTTTCTTATTATAATTCACCCCAACTAAAAGCAGATTACCGCTATATTCTTTCAGTGCCTGTATATATTCCTTTTTTTCTATCTGACGGATTGCTCCGTCTGCTGACTCATCCCACTTCAGTTCTACTATTATGGCAGGTTTATCTGCATATTTTTTTCTCGGCAGAAATACTATATCCGCAAATCCCTTTCCCGTTGGGAATTCCCGTATCAACGTATAAAACTGCCTAGCACTGTAGTATGCCAGATCAATCGTATAACTCAGCGCATTCTCATCATTATACTGCAAATGTGCGGTTTCGAGATGAGCCTCTGCAATTTTCTCTGCTACAACATCTTCCCGCATTTCCCAGGTTGCCTGCAAAAGTGCCGCCGATTCCTGAACAGACTTTACAATTTCTCCCCATCCAGCCGCCTTAACGGCCGTCACATATTCATCTGCTATCTCAGAATTGGGTATAGAAACCTCTTTCCTCTCAAAATCATAGCCGAGATATCCGAGATGGACAAGGAGTGTCAGAACATCTTCATATCCATGAAATGTTGTCATATCATTTGTAAAATGACGGATATCTATCTTCTTTTTGCCGCCAGCCAACATCTCGATTACCGCATCTTTTAACCCCTCAAAATTCATCTCAATATAGATTTTCAGCGCCTCAAATGTCTCTGTCTGGTTCCAGTAATTGTCATATTTCCCACTCAGCATAGCGCTTACCACCGAACGCGGACTATAAACATCATAATCCTTACCAAAATGATAGCCGTCATACCACCTCTTTATTTCCTCATAATCCATGCCGAATTCCCGGCATAAATTTTCGACTTCCTCCGATGTAAAGCCCACAAACTCTGCCAGCGGCCCTGGATTTGTCATGGAAAATTCATCGAACATATTCAACGCAGAATGCGTTCCATATTTCTTAATCGGAAGAATTCCTGTCATATACGCCAAAGCTACGTATTCTTTATCCTTCAGAAAGTCACGCAAAAAGTCCAGATATTTCTCCTGCTCCTCCTTGCTGTACCTGCTGAATCTGAAAATACAATCCCACTCATCAATAATAATTACAAAAGAATTTCCCTTTTTCGCATAAATATCTTTTAGGGTGCGTGTCAGATTCCCTCTGTCAAAGTAGTGAATATCCGAATATTCCTCCATCAGATCCCACAGAATACTCTTCCTCAGCAAATCCAGCATCTCATCTATACCATTGCTGTTGCTTAGAAATTCCTGCATATTTAAAAATATAACGTCGTATTGATTCAAATTTTGAAGAAACTGAGGACTCTGCGCAATTTTCAGATTCTGAAATAATTTTTCTGAATCAATTCCCTTTCCATAATATGCAGCCAACATTTCTGCCGCCATTGACTTGCCGAAACGCCTGGGACGGCTGACACAGATATACTGCTGTCTGGTATTGATCACTGAATTCGTATACTCTATCAGTCCTGATTTGTCTACATATATTTTCGAATTCAATGAATTCTGAAATTTTCTGTTTGACGGATTCAAATAAACTCCCACAGACAACACCTCCAGTTGAAAATACAGCCTCTTTCCACTTCAGTATAACGAATTTCACTGCAAAATACAATCTGCAATTGGCTTTTATCCCCAAACCGATCCCGATTTCTGCTATACTATATCATACCGGAAGGAAATCGCGCTCGCGGGATTTCACCCGGTATGATAGCAACAGAATCGCCAGATTCTGGGGCTCTATGAGAAGCGGTTTTCTTCTCACGGACAAAAATCAAAGTAAGGAGGCACGCGATGAATTATCGTAATTTAGGCAACACCGGACTGATGGTCAGCGAGATCGGTATGGGCTGTGAGGGTTTTGCAGAGAACAATTGCCAGAATACACAGCTCCTTTTTGACGCTGCCGAGGCAAATGGCATCAACTATTTTGACCTGTACTCCTCCAATCCGGAGGTACGGGCCAGCGTAGGGCAGGCATTAAAGGGACGCAGGGAGAAGTTCATCATTCAGTCCCATATCTGTTCGGTCTGGAAAAACGGACAGTACAAGCGCACGCGCAAGATTGAGGAAGTAAAAAAAGGATTTGCGGAAATGATGGAGCTGCTGCAGACGGATTATATCGACGTCGGCATGATCCACTATGTAGATTCCATGTCTGACTGGGAGGAAATCGCAAACGGTCCGGTCATACAGTATGCACTGGAGCTGAAAAAGTCTGGGAAAATTCACCATATCGGAATGAGCAGCCACAACCCGCAGGTCGCGCTCGCCGCTGTACGAAGCGGCTACATAGAGGTGCTGATGTTCAGCGTCAATCCCTGCTATGATCTGCAGCCTGCGAATGAGGATGTAGAGCAGCTCTGGAACGAAGCCAACTATCAGGCCCCTCTGGTAAATATGGACCCGGAGCGTCAGGAACTGTACGAGGTCTGTCAGAGACTGGGAATCGGTATCACAGTCATGAAAGCATTCGGCGGCGGTGATCTGCTCGACGCCTCTCTCTCCCCGGCCGGAAAGGCTCTGACCGTCAACCAGTGCCTGCACTATGCTCTGACCCGCCCGGCAGTTGCAACCGTGCTGGCAGGCGCACACTCTGTTGAACAGTTGATGGACAGCCTTGCATACGAGCAGGCTTCAGACGAAGATAAAGATTATGCTCTGGCATTTGCCTCTTTCCCGAATATCAGCTGGAGAGGTCACTGTATGTACTGCAGCCACTGCGCGCCGTGCCCGAAGCAGATCGATGTCGCATCCGTCACCAAATTTCTGAATCTGGCCAGGGCACAGGGTGAAATCCCGGAGACAGTCCACGAGCATTATGAGGTTCTGCCGCATCACGCCGGGGAATGTATCCAGTGCGGCGGCTGTGAGACACGATGCCCGTTCGGCGTTTCCATCATGGAAAATATGAAGCAGGCGAAGGAGCTGTTCGGCAAATAAATAAACAGGAACCATAAAGCTTTCATCATTGTTGTTTTCTCACTGACATCCTATTTATCATATGATTCAAAAACGGGTCTTTCTGAATTTCAGAGAGCCATATTCCCGTAAATCGGCGCAGATTATTAAAACGAAACGACTGCTATGATGCGGTTTACATGACTTACCCAAACGTCAAAAAAACAAAAAGGTATGGATTCCATTCAAAATAAATCCATACCTTTTCATATCTCCTGCATATATTCCGCTCAGACATCTCAAAATGTCCCTTTTTCTTCCACAATAACTGCCTGTTTTCACCGTACCCGGAATCCGCTCTCCTGCACCGTCGGAATTTCCTCCGTATCGATCCAGTCAATCTGGATAAACTGCCCCTGATTAATTCCCCGAAGCAGCCGGTCAATCTGTGCCTCTCTGCCCTGAATCTCCATACTGACCGTTCCGTCCCATTCATTTTTAACCCATCCGACAAGCCCCAGCGACTAAGCCAGATATTTCGCCCGGTTGCACTAGTCAACAAATTTTGGACACAAAATTAAAAAATATAGTCAATAGAGTCG
>JAUNGL010000207.1 GCA_030524665.1 Lachnospiraceae bacterium
TGTTCGGATACATATTTCAATTTGATTGTGGTTATAGACAAAATAATTTGTAATTTGGGGCTTGCATCTGGCGGGGATTGTGATATGGTTATGTAACAGACAGATGGTTGTACAAGGAGATAAGGAATTATGCTTGCACAGATGGCAAAGGGTGGAAATCAGGAAAAGCAGGAGAACCAGATTACAGAGGGGGTGATCTGGCAGCAGCTTCTGATTTTCTTTTTTCCGGTACTGCTTGGTACGTTTTTTCAGCAGCTTTATAATGCGGCTGATGTGATGATCGTGGGGCGGTTCCTGGGGAAGGAGGCCCTGTCGGCAGTCGGAGGCACAGCAGGGATGCTGACACATGTGGTTGTCGGTTTTTTCGTAGGGCTTTCCTCCGGGGCGGCAGTGCTGGTATCCCAGTATTACGGAGCGAAGCGGCCGGAGATGGTTGGTTATGCGGTACATACGTTTATGGCCTTCAGTATGATCATGGGCGTGGCGATCATGATTCTCGGGATCTGGCTGTCACCCTGGATTCTGGTGGTTATGGGGACACCAAAGGAGGTTGTGGGGCTTTCCACGGTATATCTGCGGATTTATTTTTTAGGAACCATTGGCAATCTGCTTTATAATACGGGAGCGTCGATTCTGCGGGCTGTCGGAGATTCCAAACGGCCGCTGTATTTTCTGATGATCAGCTGTACCTCGAATATTCTTCTGGATCTTTTGATGATAGCAGTGCTGAAGCTGGGAGTTGCGGGGGCGGCTGCGGCTACGATTCTTTCCCAACTGATGAGCGCCGTGATGGTGATGGTTACTCTGATGAGGACGAAGGATATGCATCATCTGGAATGGAGAAAGATCGGGATTGACCGCCGGATGCTGCAGCGGATGATCAGGATCGGCTTCCCTTCGGGACTTCAGGCAGTCATGTACGGGCTTTCCAACATGATTATTCAGTCAGGTATCAATTCTCTCGGCACGGATACGGTGGCTGCCTGGACGGTGTATACAAAGATCGAAGCTATGGTGTGGATGCTGACAAGCTCCTTTGGAATTGCTATTACCACCTTTGCGGGCCAGAATTACGGCGCGGGAAAGATGGACCGGGTACGGGGCGGCGTGCGGTCTTGCATGGGAATGATGATCGGCGTGACCATCGTCATGTCGGTGATTATTTATTATTGGGGCGGCCATGCGCTGTGGTGGTTTACCTCTGATCCGGAGGTGATCCGCATCGGGATTGTGATGATGCGTTATCTGTCGAGGGTCTACGTGGCCTATGTGGCTATCGAAATTCTGTCGGGAGCGCTCCGCGGTGTGGGGGACAGCTGGATTCCCATGATGCTGAGCTTTGGAGGCGTGTGCCTGCTGCGTGTGCTCTGGATACTGTTTGTCGTGCCGGTGCATCGAACCATCCGGATGATTTTATTTTCCTATCCGATGACGTGGACGCTTACTACAGGATTGTTTATCGGATATTATCTGCTGTTCAGCAGAATGAGAATTGTAAAAAGAACAGGGAAGGCCGAGAATTAGAAGATACAGCCCGGAGGGTTCCGGATGCGGAACCTTCCGGGCTGCATCTGTGTCCCGGGATTATTCACGCGGTAATCCGCGCAGCTTTTGTAAAAATGCTTCCACTGCCTCCGGACGGGTGGCCCATGAGGTGACTAAGCGGATGCAGGTATGATGGTCATCCACGACCTCCTGGACGGAGAATAAAAAGTCCTGTGCCAGGCTGTCCATGACGTGATTGGGCAGGATCGGGAAGAGCTGGTTGGTAGTGGAGGGCCAGCGGTAAGTGTAGCCGCAGTCTCCGATGCCCTTGCGGAGCCGGTCAGCCATTTCGTTGGCGTGATCGGCCATCTCGTAGAACAGGTTGTTCTGGAACAGCTCTTCAAACTGGATGCCGAGAAGCCAGCCCTTCGCCAGCATGGCGCCCCGCTGTTTGATTATATAGCGGAAATCCGGCTTTAGATCGGGATGAAGAATGACCAGCGCCTCACCGAACAGAGCTCCGTTTTTGGTGCCGCCGATATAAAAGAGATCGGTCAGACGGGCAATATCAGCCAGAGTCAGATCGTTGGCACGGCTGGTGAGGGCAGCTCCCATGCGGGCGCCGTCCATAAACAGGTAAAGTCCATGGGATCTGCAGAACTGGGAAAGTGCTTCCAATTCTGCTTTGGTATACTGGGTTCCTACTTCCGTGGAGTTGGAGATGTAAACCATTTTGGGCTGCACCATATGTTCGTCAGTGTGGTGATCAAGCACCCTCTGGATATGGGCAGGAGTCAGCTTGCCGTCATCGGTCCCTGCACCCAGGACCTTGTGGCCGGCGGCCTCAATGGCGCCTGTCTCGTGAACGTTAATATGTCCCGTTTCTGCGCAGATCACAGCCTGGTGGGGGCGCAGGGCAGCGGAGATGGCCAGCATATTGGTCTGGGTGCCTCCGACGATCATGTGGATGTGGGCATCATCACGCTTGATTTCCGCCCGGATCAGCTCCCTGGCGTGATCGGTATGGGAATCTAAGCTGTAGCCGTTGTTCTGGGTCAGGTTTGTCTCCATAAGAGCCTGCAGAATCCGCGGATGGGCGCCTTCGCTGTAGTCATTGTTAAAGCTGTACATGATAAAAATCCTCCTTAACCGGTGCTATTTGTTAATTAATGTTTAGATTCTTCCGTGTTTTTCTGTTTCAGGAACATGAAAATCGCAGCTGCGATAATGATGCAGTAGCCTAAAAGACTGAAGCTGTCCGGAATCTGCTGGAACAGCAGAAAGCCAAGGACCGCGGAGAACAAAATCTGTGAATAGTCAAAGACAGAAATCTCCTTTGCCGGTGCGTAGCAGTAGGCGGCAGTGATGCCGAACTGGCCTCCGGCAGCGCCCAGTCCTGCGCCCAGCAGAACCAGAATCTGCTGCAGTGTCATGGGATGAAAATCCAGCAGCATAAAGGGCAGTAAAATCAGGCAGGAAAAGCCGGAGAAGAAAAAGACAATAAAGGGGCCCTTTTCTCCCCGCAGCCCCAGCTGGCGTACCAGAGTATAGGCGATACCCGCGCTCATGCCGCCGCATAAGCCGGCAATGGCCGGAATCAGATTTATATTGGCGCCGGTCGGTTTTACGACGAACAGCATACCGATGAACGCTGTGATCAGGGACAGCACCTGATATAATTTCAGCCGTTCCTTCAGCAGAAGAAAACTGAACAGGATCGCAAAGAATGGAGAAAGCTTGTTCAGCATGGAGGCGTCGGACAGCGCCAGATGGTCCACGGCGTAGAAATTACCTAAAATACCGATGGTGCCGAAAACGGAGCGCACAATCAGAAGGGGAATATTTTCTTTTTTATAAGAAAGCTTTTCACCGCTTCTCCGGATAATGATATAGGCAAAGAGAACAGCAATCAGGTTGCGGAAAAAACTCTTCTGTACAGAAGGAAGGTCTCCTGCCAGACGGACAAAGACATTCATCACGGCAAAGCTGAAGGAGGAACACAGGATGCAGATAATGCCTTTGTATTTTTGAGGGATGGAATTCATGATAATCGTCCTTTCTGAATCGATGTTTTTTGCCGCAGAATACAGCCGGAATGGCCGGACATGATCCGGGTCATGGTCTGCGGAAAAATGAAACATATATAC
>JAUNGL010000208.1 GCA_030524665.1 Lachnospiraceae bacterium
TAATTAACTTCTGATCCTACAATTTCCTTTTCAGCTTCTGCGTCTACGCCGTGCTATTGAAAAGCAGCGTACAAAGGAGAACACAAAAACCAGTCACTGGAACAGAAACTTCAGTCTATCCTTATCGAGAATCAGGTACTGAGACTTTATGCAGATGGATGCACCACTGACGAAATTGCGAACCGGACAGCGCTTCTATTAAGTGACACTCTGAGGATTTTGGAAACAAACTAATCTTATTGGAACGACAGCAGTTTTATAACGCACACAGCAATCAGAATCAAGGAATTTTTCCTGGTCCTGCGATCGTTTCATTGACTTCCTATTAGGCAGAGTCTTTCTCTCCATTTCAGTTTCACTCTGCTCTGTGTCCTGTTCTTTCGTAAAACGTTCTGACCGGGCTTCGCTCTCCTTTGCAATGCGCTCTGAGTTTAAAACCAGACATTTCATATGAGCCAAACAGTATTATGAATGAAAAGTAACAAGAGCCGTTTATAGTAACGAATTTCTATCTACATATAATTGACAATATATTTTTTTCCTGTTACCATGGACATTAGTCGATACCGTACATACTGTTATCTCAGGTTTCCTCCTGTTATAGTACTGTTGTCGGCCGGGTACTCTGACCAGTATCATACTCTTTTGAGACTGATCATGTACCGGTATACGGCTTTGGCTGGATACCAGCGGCTGGCAGTAAGCAGTTTTCTGCTCATCTCACTGCCATTAAACCGTATCTCTTTTATCAAACCACTTTAAAACCTTTCCGCCTGTTTCATGACAGTAAGCACCTGATATAGTCATGTTGTTGCTATCCAGACTTACGTCATGCTATTTTGATAGTCCCCATTTTTCTGTATCGATATGGGGATTCGTTATGCTTGTCCGGATTTTGGAGATATGAAACTTTGTCGTTTCATATCTCTATGTTCTCTCCTGAACAATCATTCAGAGGATGTGTTGTTTTTTCGAAACGGAAGCATTTCAGTGCGGATATTCAAACAGAAATGAGGTACTACATCCATGAGAAAAGAAAATCATCAAAACACAACGCCTCTTTCCAGGAAAAGCGGCACGGGCGGTGTTCCTGTCCGTGAAAACAAAATGGGCTTCATGCCCGTCCCGAAGCTTCTGTTTACGATGTCCCTGCCAATGATCATCTCAATGCTTGTGCAGGCACTCTACAATATCGTCGACAGTATCTTCGTATCACAAATTAATGAAAATGCACTGACTGCAGTATCTCTTGCTTTCCCGGTCCAAAACCTGATGATTGCGGTAGCTTCCGGTACGGGAGTCGGTGTGAATGCCCTGCTCTCCCGGAGTCTCGGAGAGAAGAACTATGATCAGGCCAACAAGGCTGCAAATAACAGCGTGATTCTGGCAGGCTTGAGTTTTCTTGTATTCTGCCTGTTCGGTATCTTTGGATCTCATGCCTTCTTCTCATTACAGACTTCAGATCCGCAGATTCTCGAGTACGGCGTACAGTATATGTCAATCATTTGTACCTTCTCCTTCGGAGTCTTCATGCAGGTGACGATGGAGCGTCTGCTGCAGTCTACCGGACGGACTATTTTTAATATGATCACACAGGGAACCGGCGCTATCCTGAATATCATTTTTGACCCGATCCTGATTTTTGGTTATTTCGGATTTCCAAAGATGGGAGTAGCCGGTGCCGCAGCCGCTACCGTATTCGGACAGGTCGTTGCCATGATCCTCGGGATTATTTTTAACTTCAAATACAATCCGGAGATTCAGCTCTCTCCAAAACAGATGCGTCTGGAAAGCAAAACGGTAAAGTCCATCTATGCTGTCGGCATTCCTTCCATACTAATGATGTCCATCGGTTCCGTCATGACTTTTGGAATGAACAAGATTCTCCTGATGTTCTCATCGACAGCTGCTGCCGTTTTTGGTGTATACTTCAAGCTCCAGAGCTTTTTCTTCATGCCGGTATTCGGACTGAATAACGGTATGGTTCCAATCGTTGCATTCAACTACGGCGCCCGCAAACGGGAACGGATCATGCATACAATCCGGCTGAGCTTTATCTTTGCTTTTGCAATGATGATTCTTGGATTTATCATCTTCCATATCATGCCGGGAACACTGCTGAGATTTTTCAATGCATCCGATGATATGATCGCTATTGGATCAAAGGCTCTCCGGACAATCAGCTGGAGTTACCTGTTTGCCGGATTCTGCATCATCATGGGATCGGTCTTCCAGGCACTCGGCAACGGTATTTACAGTCTGATCGTTTCCGTAGGCAGACAGCTCGTAGTTCTGCTTCCGGCCGCATGGATTCTTGCCAGAGTCTTCGGTCTTGATGCCGTGTGGTGGTCATTCCCGATTGCAGAACTTGCATCTATCACACTGTCGCTTCTGCTGTTTAAAAGGATTTATGATCGGAAGCTGAAGTCACTTTAAATTCAAAAGTTACTATTCAGCCGTACACCATACAAGTCACGGCTGAACCGTTGCAATCAAAAAGGAGTGCAGACAGAATTGATTCATTCTGTCTGCACTCCTTCCTGATTTCATTGATCCCTGATCCCGGATAGATTCCGTTATACAAATGCATTTCGCTCTGCATCATACTCATAATCGATACTTTTCAGCTTTTCCACAATCATTTCCTTCTCCGCCATCACTCCGGCACACAGCTCATCCAGAGATCCATAATTATCACGGAGCTGTGTATTCACATAACTAAGAAGCATAACCGGATCATTCGGTAGATTCATCTTCTCACCTCCTCTGCCGTTCCGGCAATGAAGTTCTATTCACGTCTCTTCTGTCTGCAGACGGTAACGGGCAGCGCTATAACGCTATCAATCGCAGGCTTCATAACACGCTCACTACCATCACTGCTTCACAGACGCATTGAGCTTTCCATCAACCACGTCTATTAATATAGTGTCATCCATACTGACTGCGCCTGACAGGATCAGTCTCGCTGCCAGCGTCTCTACGTTCTTCTGCAGGAACCGCTTCAACGGACGGGCACCGTAAACCGGATCATAGCCGCCATCTATGATGAATTCCTGCGCTGCCGGGCTGAGTTCCAGGGTGATATCCTGGGAAGCCAGACGTCTGTTCAGATCCTTCATCATCAGATCCACGATACCACTGATGTTCTCTTTTGTGAGAGGCTTGAACATGATTATCTCATCGAGACGGTTCAGGAATTCCGGACGGAAGCTTGCACGAAGCTGCTCCATCACAAGATCCTGGCTTTCCTGGCGGATGCTGCCATCCGGCTCAATCCCTTCCAGCAGATAAGAGGAACCGATATTGGATGTCATGATCAGAATCGTATTCTTGAAGTCCACGGTCCGTCCCTGTGAATCCGTAATACGCCCGTCATCAAGCACCTGAAGCAATACATTAAACACATCAGGATGTGCTTTTTCAATCTCATCGAACAGTACAACAGAATACGGCTTTCTGCGGACTGCCTCTGTGAGCTGGCCGCCTTCCTCATATCCAACGTATCCTGGAGGCGCTCCGATCAGTCTGGACACAGAATGCTTCTCCATGTATTCACTCATATCGATACGCACCATATTCTGCTCATCATCGAACAG
>JAUNGL010000029.1 GCA_030524665.1 Lachnospiraceae bacterium
AGCAGCCCAAACGCGGATTCCCGGCGTCCGTTCGTAGTTAACAAAACACGAACTTCACAAATGAACCCTTTACTTCTTGACATATATAGATTATCTATATATAATGTTTTTGTACAATATATAGATGTTCTATATATCTGTATATAGCTCACGTTTTAACCGATGACCATTTCTGCCGCTGTAAAAGCAGAAAAATTCCACTGACAGGAGGTATCCCCATGGCAATTGAAAAAAGCCTGATGTCAGGCAGCACCACGATGCTTCTTTTGAAGCTTCTTTCTGAAAAGGATATGTACGGATATGAGATGATTGAGACGCTGCGCCAGCGCTCCCAGAATGTTTTTGAGCTGAAGGCCGGGACGCTGTACCCGCTGCTGCATAGTCTGGAGGAGAAGCATCTTCTGACCGTATACGAGAAAGAAGTCACCGGGAAAGTCCGGAAATATTACAGTATCACAAAAGAAGGGCGTACGGTCCTGACACAGAAACAGGCGGAATGGAAAGAGTATTCACAGGCCGTACTGAATGTGATGAATCTTTGGAAATACCGCACAGCGTTATAACTACATCTGACATGACAAGGGAGGAATTTCATGAATACTGAGGAATATCTGAAAATTTTAACCGAACAGATCCGCTGCAAAAAGGCACGTCCCGCTGTCTGCGGGGAAATCAGAAGTCATATTGAGGATCAGAAATCCGCATTTATGGAGGAAGGTCTGAATGAAACGGAGGCAGAAGCTGCCGCCGTGCGGGAAATGGGAGATCCGGTAGATACCGGAGTTTCACTGGACCGCGTACACCGTCCCCGTATGGCATGGGGAATGATCGCACTGATCGCTGCTCTCAGCCTGATCGGATTTGTACTGCAGTATCTGCAGCGCATGAATTATCTGGAAGGAGAGCACCTTGCAGCCTATACCGCCACTCATCTGGTATTCATACTCATCGGCCTTGGGCTGATGATCGGTGTCTGCCTGATTGACTACAGCCGGATTGGGTATTATGCCAAAGAACTTTTTCTTCTGCTGCTGGCAGTTCTGGTGTTTGGACGTTTCTTTCTGACACAGGAAGTCAATGGAGAAATAAACTGGATGATGATTGGGTCTTTTTCACTCAATACGAAATTAATGGTTTTTCTCTTTGTACCGCTGTACGGTGCGATTCTGTACAGCTATCGCGGCCAGAGCCGTTTTGCCGTCATCAAGGGGATTCTGTGGATGATTCCCTGCCTGCTGCTCACCTGGTCGATCCCAAGTATTTCGAGCACGTATCTCCTGTTCCTGACGTTTTCTGTGACTTTATCGGTCGCCATCTATAAAAACTGGTTTCATGTTTCCCGGAAGCTGACGCTGGCAGCGATATGGCTTTTCCATCTCCTGCTCCCGCTTTCCGGAGGCCTGTATATCCTGCTCTTCACAGATGGCTACCGCAAGGCGCGGCTTCAGGCAATGATCTCCCCTCCGTGGGACAGCAATTCTTATCAGGCACAGATGCTCTGGAAAATTATTGAAAACAGCCGGATCATCGGTACTTCGGAAACTATGGAAAAGTCCTGGCACAACCTTCCGGAATCTACCGATTTTGCTCTGGCATACGTTCTGGCACGGTACGGGATTCTGGCAGCCGTTCTGCTTGTAGCAGTGATCCTGTATCTGTTTCTGAGGTTTATCCACACCTCACAGAGTCAGCGCAATCAGCTCGGTATGATCATGGGAATCGGCTGTTCTATCCTGTTTACTCTTCAAATATGCTTTTATACACTGGAGAATCTGGGATATCCGTTCTTCGGAACCTATTGCCCGTTTCTCGGATACGGCGGTTCCGGGATGCTGGTGACCTATATCCTGCTCGGCATCCTTCTCAGTATTTACCGTTACCAGAATGTGCTGCCGGAAATGGCTACTATTCATGGTCCTGCAGTCCGCGAACAATAACCGGAAATGCCATGTCAAAAATAAAAAAAGCTTCTTTACTGGAAAATAATATCATAAACAGTGTACGGCAGGCTGCAAACCACCTGCCGTACTCATTTTATTATATTTTATCTTACTGCGCTTCCTTTTCTGTCTCTTCCGGTTCTTTCTCCGGCTCATGCTTTTTCAGTACACGTTCCAGAAATTCTGACATCAGGAACGCAGCTGGCCCCGGTGCGAAAAACATCAGCATCGGAAGCTTCCATATAATTGCTCCGAAACAGAACAGGATAAGAAGCAATGCGATACTGGTCAGGAAATACCGGATCCCCATGTAAATAGAAATTTTCAGAATCCATCCTGTCCCCATATCAAATCTTGACAATGCAGGAAATGCATAACATGCCATGAGAACAAGATAAATACAGATCGCGATATAAAAGCCGACAAAAAGTAATCCCAGTATGCCCTCCGTCTTTGCCATCAGTATTCCCACATTGAGCTGTGCAATGAAAGAAAGCACGGCAAAAATCACCCACAGTACTGTTGCCTGCTTCAGATTCTGCCGGAAAGAGCGGAAAAACTCTGAAGGTGCGTAACCATTATCATTTTTTACACATTTCACAACCGCATAATAGAGCGCTGTGCTCGATGCTCCGACCGTCACCAACGGCAGACTGCACAAGATCCACAGGAAACCCAGAAGCAGCGTATCAAAAACCTTGCTGCAGACTCGTGTAAACGCCCCGTTAAATCCAAACACTCCGTCTTCTCCGCCCAATTTCATGAATTTTCCCTCCTACCATCTGCCGCTCTCAGACAGCTGAAACGGTACCTGTTATCCACTTTGTTTCCGTGCTTCAAGCCATCCCACCGCAGCACAAGTACTTTTCTGGCACCATGCATGGTCACTACCTATAATCATGCAGAAAATATAGAAAATCACCAGGTTATTGACACCGGATTTTCATGCCTGCCGCATAAAAACATTATGATTCACGATCCGTGGTCCGCGAACAGTAACACGCTCCGCAATGCACAGGAAACAGTACCGAAATATCTTATTCTGCTATCAGCATACGTTCTACATCCGCATCAACTTTCACAAATACCGGAATCGCCTCGTACGGTGCAGCTGCCTTCACGGTCTGCCCGCCTTCATATCCGGTTCCGTCATTGATGTTCTTCCACTGTCCTTCGGGAAGATAAACCTCACGCTCTCTGACTCCTTCATACAGAACCGGAGCTACCAGAACATCCGGACCGAACATGTACTCGTCTCCAATCTCCCATGCCCTCTGATCCTCCGGGAAATCATAGAACAGCGGACGCATCACGGGTGTTCCCTTCTCATGGGCTGCCGCCATCAGACTTCTCACATACGGCCGTATCCGCTCACGCAGTTCAATATATTTCCTGCAGATTTCATAAACCTTCTCACCGTAGCTCCAGATCTCATTCTCTGCACCGCTGATCTGCTTTCCGCCGCCTGTCGTTCCGAGCGGCTCCTTAAATGGCTCACGGAACCCGTGCAGACGCATGACCGGACAGAATGCACCGAACGCAAACCAGCGCACCAGACATTCCTTAAAAGATTCATCATAGATATTTCCTCCGTGGAAGCCTCCGATATCGGTCGTCCACCATGGAATTCCTGAAAGTCCCATATTCAGCCCTGCTGCGAGCTGGTTTCTCAGGGCACGGAAAGAAGAATCGATATCACCGGACCACACCAGCGCCCCGTACTTCTGGCTTCCCGCCCACGCACAGCGGAGCAGATTGACGATATTTTCCTGCCCCTCCTCCTGCATACCCTCGTATGCCATACGCGCATAGTACTTCGGATAAAGATTGCCGACTTCCATATCTGCTCCCAGATAATAGCGGTAATGCTCATACTCATATCCGGTATATTCCGGCTCCGCTTCATCCAGCCAGAAGATTTTGATTCCATCCTGATAATAATTCTTTTTGATCTTTTCCCAGACATATTTTCTTCCGTCCGGATTCGTGACATCAATGAAGCAGGCATTGCCAAGCTGTCCCAGCCGTTTTCCATACTCAGAACGTGTCAGGTAGCCAAGCTCCTCCATCTCCTTATAATTCTCACTCTCTCCGTCCACGGTCGGCCAGATGGACACCATCAGTTCTGTTCCCATCTCCTTCAGTTCGCGCACCATAGCCGCCGGGTCCGGCCAGTATTCTTTGTCAAACTTCCAGTCACCCTCATGCGGCCAGTGGAAAAAGTCCGCTACGATTACATCAACCGGGATTCCGCGCTCCTTATATCCGCGCGCTACTTCCAGAAGCTCCTCCTGCGTCTGGTAGCGGAGCTTGCACTGCCAGAAGCCCAGCCCGTATTCCGGCATCATCGGAACCTTTCCGGTCGCATCCGCATATGCTTCCTCGATCTCCGCCGGGGTATCTCCAGCAGTAATCCAGTAATCCATCTGCTTCGTGGATTCTGCCACCCACTCCGTCACATTTTTGCCGAAGGTCACATGGCCGATTGCCGGATTGTTCCACAGCATCCCATAGCCCCGGTCAGACAGCGCAAACGGAACACTCGCCTGTGAATTCCGGTGTGCCAGTTCAATGACACAGCCCTTTACATCGAGATACGGCTGCTGGTACTGACCCATGCCGAATATTTTCTCACCTTCATTCGCCTCGAAACGCACGGTCAGCTTATAATTATCCGCCCCTGCTTTCGGCTGGAAGGTTCGCGGAATAATTTCCAGCGCACTTGCGAATTTGTGGCTTCCCGCATACATATCTCTCGTCCGGTCATACTCCTCCAGCAGCAGCTTACCGTCCTGATTGTAAAATTGCAGAACCCCATTGTCCATGACACAGCATGTAATCTTTCCATTCGTGATTTTCGCCTTTTTTCCGTCAATCGTAATCTCTGCCTGCGTATGTTCCGGTGCAAGCAGGGCACTGTCCGTATCTGAGATAAACTCATGGCGCTGCGTCGCACGGACTCTCAGACTGTTCTTCCCCCATGGCTCGATCAGCAGCAATTCTTTATCCTGCCGTCTGTAAAGCTTGTTTCCTTCCTGTCTTAACATTCGAGGATACCTCCTTTCTATCGTCACACTCAGTCCTCTGTTTTCTGACAAAAAGCTTAACCGCCGCTGCCTGCATACACATACACAGCAGGCATAACGGCGGTTCGCAAATCAAGTACGCTCCAGCATACTCACTGTGATATTTTCATCATGCTCTTTATGGCATCGTACTTCCGCACACATCTGCAATCTGCCGGAGACTTTATTTCGAAATAAGGTTTATCCATTCCGGAACAATATATTCCACTATACCTCCAGCTGAAACCCGTCTCTCGTAAACAGCGGCATCTGTGCCAGCGGTGTCTCTACAGTCACTGTCTGACCGCCCTCGAAGCAGTCTCCCGTCCATACATTTGTCCATTTCGCTCCTGCCGGAAGATAGACCTCCTTGGTCTTCTGACCGCGCTCCATGACCGGAGCCACCAGTATCTGCGGGCCGAACATGTACTCGGATTCATTGTTCCAGCACACGGCATCCTCCGGGAAATCATAGAACAGCGGACGCATCACAGGAGTTCCCTTCTCATGAGCCGCTTCCATCAGGCTGCGGGTATACGGACGCATCGTTTCACGGATATCGATATATTTTCTGCAGATCTCATAGACCTCATCACCGTAGGACCAGATTTCATTCGGCGCACCGGACACACACTCAGCACCGCCCGTAGTTCCGTACTGCGGCTGATACGGCATACGGTATCCATGCAGACGCATCACCGGACAGAAGGTTCCGTATTCAAACCATCTGACAAATACTTCATGGTACTCTTTATCGTAGATATTGGCCCCGAAGAAACCGCCGATATCGGTTGTCCACCACGGAATTCCGGCAATTCCCATATTCAGTCCTGCCGCAAACTGGTTCTGCAGGCTTTCGAAGGTAGAATGGATATCTCCCGACCATACAAGGGCACCGTACTTCTGGCTGCCGGCCCACGCACAGCGGAGCAGGTTCACGATATTTTCCTGTCCCTCCGCCTTCATACCCTCAAAGAATGTCTGTGCGTACATCACCGGATACACATTTCCGATCTGCACATTAGGTCCCAAATGATAGCGGTAATTCTCGAAATCATACACTGTATATTCCGGCTCCGCTTCATCCAGCCAGAAAATCTTTACTCCCTTATCATAGTAATTTTTCTTTGCCTTGCCCCATACATACTCCCTTGCCTCAGGATTCGTCGGATCATACTGGATGGTATTGCCCATATAGACATTGTCGATGCGCACACCCTTCTCCACTCTGGTCAGAAGGCCTTTTGCCTTCATCTCCTCAAAGTTCTCGCTCTTGTAATCCACCATCGGCCATACGGATACCATCAGTTCAATCCCCATCTCCTTCAGCTCTGCAATCATCGCATCCGGATCCGGCCAGTAGGTCGGGTCAAACCTCCAGTCTCCCTGTTTCGGCCAGTGGAAGAAATCCACGACAATCACATCGATCGGAATCTGCCTTCTCTTATATTCGCGCGCTACCTCAAGCAGCTCCTCCTGCGTCTGATAGCGAAGCTTGCACTGCCAGAAACCGAGTCCGTATTCCGGCATCATCGGAACCTTTCCGGTCGCATCCGCATATGCTTCCTCGATTTCTGCCGGAGTATCCCCTGCAGTGATCCAGTAATCCAGCTTTTTGGAGGACTGCACTTCCCAGATGGTAATGTTCTTGTTGAAGCTCACACGCCCGATCGCCGGGTTATTCCACAGAAAACCGTATCCAAGCGATGATAGTACAAACGGCACGCTTGCCTGCGAATTCCGGTGCGCCAGCTCCAGCTCAGCACCCTTGATATCCAGAAACTTCTGCTGGTACTGTCCCATTCCATAGAGTTTTTCCTCCGGGTTGGACTCAAAACGCATCGTCAGATGATAGTCTCCGCCGATGATCGGCTTGAATTCTCTCGCCTCAACCTCCAGGGAGCTGGTTGTCTTGGCAAACATATCCTCACGGTTGCGGACATATTCCTCCAGAAGCACCTCACCCTTCTGATTGTAAAATGTAATCTTGCCAATATTATTGATCACTGCTTTGATCTTGCCATTCACAATGCTGGCAGAATTTTCCTTAATTGCAACCTCACTGCCGCTGTTCTCCGGCTTTCCATCCAAAGCCCACAGCTCCTCCGGCATCTGCGGCATCTTGGAAGCTCTCACGCGAAGACTGTTTGCCCCCCACGGCTCGATGATGACACGCTCCGCATCATAGCGGTAGTACAGCCCGCCATCCTTTTCCTCGAAATAACCAAGCAGAAAATTATTGTCAGAACGGAAATCTCCGCCCGCCTGACCTTCTTTTTTCACAAAATCCGGCATAAAATGATTGACCTCCTTATAAAATTCCATCTGTAACATACTTTCATTATACTCATATACCACAGTCAGGCCAGCGTCAAGTAAATATTTTATCATCTTCCCGGTTACAGTTCAGCCACAGACAGATGATGCGAAGCAGCATCCAGGTCTGCGGCTTGTATGGCTGAATACAACCTGACCGCGTCAAAACAACTGCTGTACATCCATCACTCTTTTACAGCACCTGCCGTCAGACCTCCGACAATATATTTCTGCAGGAACACGAACAGCAGGATAACCGGAAGCACCAGAATCGCACCATATGCCATGATACAGTTCCACTTCGTTCCGTATTTACTCTGGAACTTATAAATATTGGCAGTCAGCGGACGCATTTCCGGCTTCACGTTGAATGTCATCGAATATGCAAGGTCATTCCATCCATTCAGGAAAGAGATAACGACTACTGTGATGACACCGGTCTTGATGGCCGGAATCATAATCTTGAAAAACGCCTGGAAAACTCCGCAGCCGTCAATACGTGCGGCATCATCCAGTGCGGTCGGTACGCCCTTGAAATATGGACGGAGCGTCACGACGATAAACGGTACGGAACCGGATGCAATCGCAATCGCCGGACCAAGGTATGTACCGAGCAGATGCAGCTTGTTGAAAATCAGATACATCGGCGTCAGCATCAGGGAAGCAGGAAGCATCTGTGTCACCAGGAAGGTCAGGAGGAAGCCCTTTCTCCCCGGAACCTTATAACGCCCCATTCCATACGCCGCCGGAACGCCGAATACCATGGAAATTACCATCGAAAATACGGCGATCAGGAGACTGTTCTTCAGAGAAGACAGGAACTCACGGTCTGTCAGGTTCATGACCCACGGTTCAATCGTAAACGTATGCGGATAATACGTCACAATCTTTCCGAAGGACTCTGCATCCGTCTTGAAGGACATTGCGAGAATCCAGTAAATCGGAAACAGAAATACAACTGCAATCAATACCGCAATCACACAGAGGATGATATTTCTCCTCGATTCTTTAGGAGATCTGAAGCTTGCTCTTTTCTTTACCATACTAATCATCCTCCTTTGAAATCATGCGCAGGTAGAAGAGTCCTACAATAAACAGACAGCAGAACAGCACGATGGCTGCTGCAGAGCCTTTGGAGAATTCATACTGCGTAAAGGACAGGGTATACGAATACGTTCCCAATACATCTGTTGCATTCAGCGGGCCTCCGCTCGTCATGACAAACTGAAGATCAAATGCCTTGAAGGTATAGATAAAACCAAGCATCAGCACAGATGCAATGGCCGGTTTCATCAGCGGAAGTGTAATATGCAGGAACTTCTGCAGCGGTGTGGCGCCGTCCACTTCCGCACTCTCATAGACATCCTGTGAAATTCCCGTAAGACCTGAAGTAAGCAGCAGCATATTAAACGGGATACCGACCCAGCAATTGACTGCGATAATGGCAGCCATCGCTGTATTTCCCTTCAAAAGCCACTCTGCCGGCTGCTGGATCAGATGAAGCTTCATAAAGAGATCGTTGATGACACCGCTCGATACATCGAACATGTTTTTTCCGAGAAGAGCGCTGACTGACATCGGCATCATGTAGCCTACCAGAATCATCCCGCGGATCGGGCCAGCCAGTGTAAATTTCTTGGAGAAAAACAATGCGAAAACAAAACCAATCGTAAACTGAAATACCAGACATCCGATCGTAAATACAAATGTATTTTTGAACACCATCAGAAAAGTCGGATCATGGAACAGATCAATAAAATTCTGCAATCCTACAAATACATCCGTGCCGGACTTAAAGGTTTTGACATTCACATTCCGGAATGCCAGAATGACATTGTATACCAGTGGATATCCGAGAACTACCAGAATATAGATAAAACCCGGAAGAATAAACGTATAGCCTTCCAGTCTCTTCTTCGCAGCTATCGTCATTTTCATACTTTCACGCTCCTTTTGCTCTGCCGTACTGCACAGATACACAGCTTCCCTGTCATATTCCCTGGCAGTTAAGGACTGACAGTCCCGTGATTTAGAAATGGGGCTGCTGCTTAAAAGCAACAGCCCCATCAAACCCGTTTCAATCACTGTTACACATCTGTATATCCGCAAACCTGTTATCCCATTCCTTACGGAAGCGGTACCTCTGCAAGAATCGGATCAATCACTGCTGCTGCATCCGCCACTGCCGTAGCTGCATCTTTCTCTCCAAGAAGAACTGCCTGCTCTGCTGTGTAGAGTGCCTCTGAAATTGTCGGCCATGATTCGTGAGGTCCTCTCGCAACTGCGAAATCCATAGAGTCATTGAATACCTTGTATCTCTCATCAGCAGTCCAGAAATCCTTCAGTCCTACTGCATCCGCACGAACCGGAAGCTTGCCTGCGATTTCACACCACTCTGCATTTGATTCTGCTGTCTGCATGAATTTCAGGAAGTCTACACATGCTTCCACATTCTCAGCGCCTGCACATACACCAAAGTTCTCGCCGCCGATTACAGTCGCCTGTGCACCGTTTGCGCTTGCCGGTATCTCCGTATATTTGTACTCCCATGTGACAGTATCTTTCAGATCTCCGTCCAGATTTGCAATCTGCCATGTACCAGACTCAAGCATAGCTGCCTTTCCTGCCGCCCATGCATTCAGAGCATCGCCCTGGCCCCAGTTCACAACTTCCTTGCTCATCCAGCCATTTTCGATCAACTCACCGAGTGTTTCGAATGCTGCAATACCTTCTTCACTGTTGACACTTGCCACAGTTGCTCCTGCTCCGTACAGCCACGGGATGAACTGGAAAGTACCTTCCTCATTGCCGATTGCACACATTGCAAATCCATATACACCATTTGCCGCATCGGTAGTTGCCTCACAGATTTCCTTGAACTCTTCGATCGTCTTCGGCGGCTCTTCATAGCCTGCTGCCTTCAGAAGCTCCATATTGCACAGGATTGCCAGACAGTTGGAGTTGTTCGGAAGTCCGTAGAGATTGCCCTCTGAATCCTTACAGCTGCTCAGTGGTCCTGCATAGAACTGGTCAATATCTTCCCATCCTTCCAGATAGCTTGTAATGTCCTCAAATACACCAAGGGAAATATAGGAAGCCATATCCGGGGAATCCACCATACCGATATCCGGAAGTTCTCCTGATACTGCACCGATGGTATACTGCTTCATCAGCTCTTCACGCGAAACAAACGTCGGAACTACATAAATCTCACTCTGTGATTCATTGTACTGCTTGCAGACCGCATTCAGGGCATCTGCCTCGTGCTCAAAATAATGCCACAGTTCGATCTCGGTGCCGCCGTTCGGTTCTCCGATATCTGCCGTATCCGCTGCATATGCGATCATGCCGGTAGACATCAGGGCTGCTGCCAGAGCTGCAATCATTGCCATTCTCTTCTTCATGTGATATCCTCCTTGATAAATATTTTGTAATCATGCCTCATGATTACATGTTTCGTAACTTATGTGACTATTTTAGTTTTTTTCTTTGTGCACTTCAACCTAATTTCTTAAGATATAGTGGTAATATTTTGGTGTATTTTTTTAAGATTTTCGTATTATATTAATATATTCTTCATTATTTTTACTATTATCTCCATTTTTAATCATCTTTTCTATGCAAAAAGACGAAGCTTCAATGCTTCGCCCTGTTATATTCCGTAATATTGACTCCCGTCTCCTCTTTGAAACATTTATAAAAATACTTCGGATCAGAAAACCCCACACTGTATGGAATCTGATCACGCGGAACCTCACCTGTATTGAGAAGCTTCTTTGCCTTCTCAATCCTGTATCTGCGCAGGAACCGGCTGAAATTCTCTTTTACATCCCTGCTGAAGAGAAAGCTGAAATATTCTGCGCTGATCCCAAGCTTCTCCGCCATATCCTTCTGTGATATCCGAACTGCATAGCCGCATTCAATCATATCCAGTGCCTTCTGTACCAGCGGATGAGCCTCTGAATAATCATCTCTGAGTTTTCCGCAGACTCCTTTCCCGGATGATTCCGACTTCTTCTCCTCCGTAATTCTTTTCCATACCTCTTTTGCTTCATCCAGAGTGACAGGCTTGACGAGATAATCCACTACTCCCAGTGAAATCGCCTGACGGGCGTACTCAAATTCCTCATATGCGCTGATAATCACGAATTTCACATTCATTCCGTAGCCCCTCACTGCCTTAATCAGTGAAATCCCATCCATAAACGGCATACGGATATCTGTAAATACAACGTCCGGCTTCAGTGCCTTAATCAGATCAAATGCCTGTCTGCCATCAGTCGCTTCTGCTACGACCTCCGCATCCGCTGACAGCATCGTCAGCAAATTCCGTAATCCTCTGCTCGCCCTTTTTTCATCTTCTGCAATTATAATCTTCATAAAACCACCACTTTCATTTAAAGATGCATTTCCTCTGGTTTCGGACTACTGAATCATCTGATTCTTTTCATTCAGTCAGGCTTCACTGGACACTAATCTCCCATTTCCCCATCTATCTCTTCATCGGTGTCCGAATCCGGAACCTGACATTCCGGAATCGGTATACGGAAGACAAACCGTGTTCCCTTCCCCTGCGCTGTCTCCATCTCTACTCCCATCCTGCTTCCATAGAACATCCGCATTCTCGTAACAACATTCTTGATACCGATTCCCGTTCTCCTTCCGCTCTCCAGTACTCCTTCCTCTTCATCATGCAGAATTTTCTGGATCACCTTCTCTGTATCCGGATCCATTCCGCATCCGTTGTCCTCAATCACGATCTTCAGCCGCTCTTCCTCCATCTCTCCCTGTATCCGGATAAAGCCGCCGCTCTCCCTTCCCTCAAACCCATGCAGAATCGAGTTTTCCACAAATGGCTGGAACATCAGCTTACAGCAGGGCCACTGTCCGTACACATCAGGAAAGGTAATCTCATAATCGAACACTGTCTCCAAGCCTTGATTTCTGTAAAAAGAGATACTGGTCAATCCATGCGATCTCCTGATAAATATACACCTCCTGATGTTTCTGGTCAAATGTATAGCGAAGAATATTAGACAGCTTCTTGATCAGCACAGAGACTTCATAATTTCCTGCTTCGATTGCTTCATAATTGATGCATCCCAGCGTATTGCAGATGAAATGGGCATTAATCTGTGACTCCAGAGCCTCCCGCTCAGCTGCATGCTTCTGTTCTACTGACAGGAGCTTTTCCCTGTGCTGCTGCTCAATCTCTCTGTTTTTATTTTCTATCGCCTCTATCATCCGATTGTACTCTTCCGCCACCTGCCAGATCTCATGCTGTCCCTCAACCCTGATCTTCGCATGGTAGTTTCCTTTCTCCACATCCCGCATGGATTCCGAAAGAATCCGGACCGGATGCATCAGTCTCCGGAACACGACAAACACAAGCGACACGCACAGCACCAGAAGCATGATATATCCAATCACGCCTCTATGATAAATCTCGTCAATGTGCTCCTGCATCTTTCCCTCATCAATCACGATGTTCATCGTCCATCCAAAGTATCCCAGTTCTCCGGAAATAAGTCTGGTACGTCTGTCAATAGCAGCATCTGATTCCTGCATGCCGATATACTCTTTATCATTATGATATATGATCTTTCCATTTTCATCCGCTATGTACCCCTGAATATACTCCACCCGCGGTACATCAATTGTATTCAGGAATTCTTCAAATACATCCATAGAATAGCTGATCACCAGTATATATTTCGTTGTCCAGATAGACTCCTTGCCCCCGGTCAGCGGATATACAACATGAAATATCCTGTTGCCCGTGTACCACGGATGGATTCCCGGCTCCACATAAGCCCTGATTCTTGAAAAAACCTTCTCCTTAGCACTGAAAGAAAAATCATCTACCATTTTCTCCAGTATCTGAAGTTTCTCATCCTCCCACAAAATATTATTGCTGGAACGGTAACGGTCATACTGTGCAATCAACCCATCTGGTCCTGCAACTGCAGCCGTTATGGCATTATTCACGTAATCATATGACTGAAGCCGGAAACGCACCGTCAGACGCGCATTATTGATTTCTTTTGTATCTTCTTCTCCATCTTCCATACCGACAATCAGATCATAAAGCTCACCATCTATCGCCATCTCACTTCCCTTGGCAATGAGTTCTCTGATCGATTCATTCATATTCCTTTCCACAGATTTCATTGCAGCGTACTCTGTCTCATAGCTCTTTTCCAACAGATACTGAAGGTATTCTGACTTCAGATACTCCTGAAACAAAAACATCATCAGCAAAACCGCTGCTCCGAGCACCAAAGTAAACGACGCTGAAAAATGTGTGGAAAAATACTTTTTTATCTTTTTTATCAGCTTCATGCTCTTCACCTGTACTTCTTACACTCAGTTTCTCTTTTTTTGCCATTTTTTCGTCAGACAATGTTGCGTTATTGTCTGACTATTTGAAAATTACTGTCCTGCTTTCAGTATATCTGCTTTTCGCAAAAAATCAATCCATTCCTGATGTTTTAAATATCACTTATCCCTGCTGTCCCAGATAATCCAAAATTCCATCGCAAACCGCCTTCGCCACCATGTCCTGATAATCCTCCTCCTGCAGCTTCGCCTCCTCCGCCGGGTTCGACAGGAACCCACATTCCACAATCACCGTCACGGCCTCCGAACGCTTCAATATGTAATAGGAAGTATTTCCTTTCTGCACTCTCGGTCTTGCTATATTCAGCTCCGTATTCATCGCATCCTGTATCGCTTTTGCAAGCTTTTCCCCCTCTGTTGAATGCTCATAATAAAACACCTGCGGACCCGCTACCGATGCGTCCGGATAACTGTTCTGATGGATACTGACTGCCAACAGAGGCTTGCTCTCCGTAATAATCGCCACTCTCCGCTGCATATCCTGTGCTTTTTTATTGGACTTCTGCGCATCATACAGGCCATCCTCTGTCTCACGCGTCATCACAACCTGATATCCCTGCGCTTCCAGCAGCTCCTTCAGCTTTTTCCCGTAAACCAGATTCAGAACCTTCTCATTGATACCGCTGCTGCCGATCATTCCGGGATCATCTCCTCCGTGTCCGCAGTCAATTACAATGACACCTGTCTGCCCGGTTCCATTTTCTCCTGCCGTGCCGCTCTTCCCGGCGGATGATTCTCCTACCACGTTTTCTATCATGGTTTCCACTTCTGTCGTCGTATCCTCCATAATCTCCTGCCGTCCCGTGCTTTCCTGTGCCATTTTTTCGGCTCCCTCCCTGGGCAGTAGAAAACACAGGTACAGCAGAACGCACAGCATCAGATACTGCAGCAGCTTTATGCCGGTTTCCTGATTCATATTTTTTATTTTTTCTGCAATTCCCGGAATAGTACTGTGAAATGTATGTGACAGGTATTCTTTCAGATGTCTCATGAGATGTGCTCCCGACCGGATATCACTAATATAGTATGCAGATAGTTTCAGGAAAAGAAGCAAAGCTGAACTGTAACTCACAATATCAGGCCAACATATCATATATCATACAAAGAAGAAAGGATTTCTGGCAATCATGTATATTTTATTCGGAATACTGCTTATTCTATGTATTTTTTTCCTGTTTATAAATGATTACCGCAAGAAGAAAATCATTCGAAGACTTCGAAGTATGGGATGCTGTACAAAAGTATGTCTGCTGAATGAATTAATTGAACCATTCGGTTTTTCCTATCTGCCTGCTCAGGATATCATCACTTCCACGCAGAATGCCTGGCAGCGCGAATTTGGTTATCGTGCCCTTTATGACAAAACAGCTCCTCATTTTAATATGATTTTTGACTGTGAACCAGTTTATTTCAATTATGAAGGGCGGACCTGGCTGATTGAATTCTGGAAAGGTCAGTACGGAATCAATACCGGAGGTGAAATCGGAATCTATTATGCAGACTCCATCGTTACCCCCGACAAACTTCCGTACACACAGTTTCACAGTGTACCAGATGAGCTGATGTTTCCTGTCTCAATGGACTTATTCCACGGTGAAGAACGGATATTTACTGTCAGGCAGAAGCACTGGTGGCTGACCGGATTCCGCATGGGAACATGGAGTGAACCGGAAGCACTCACTATGAATGCTTCTATCACCTTTCCGAATGACTCAATGCTGCAGAGCTTCGCAGACGCCCTTTCACAGATGGGCTATCCACCATGTGATATGAAATTCTGTAATCTCACAGTCTCATTTACCTTCTCAGTGCCGCATACGCGCCAGCCGCACAACACCCGGCATTTTCGCGCGAAGATTTCGCAATGGAAAAACCGCCTGTTCTGCAGACTGTACCTCAGAATCACACGCCCCTTTGTGTGTACATCGGATCGACTGCTTTACCTGTATTATTTCCTGCCCTTCTGTTTTCGCCATACGCTGCGCTTCCGCAAATGCAGAAAGCAAAAATGCCGCAGGTACGGGAGGCGACGCAAATGCAGAATATAATATCTGGTTCCCGTCGATTCTGCCAGCACAGCTTACCGATGAAAGTTGCGCAAATGCAGAACACCATACCTGCTTCACCCTCCGGAGCCTTCCACGGACAGCCAGCCCCTGCCCAGAAGCCCTCTCTGCATTTCGCCTCACAGAGCAGCACACGTATCTCAAAAGCATTTGACGAAGCCCTTTGCCTCCCCTTAAAAAAATGCTCGAAATATATTCTGCTCAGTGACTGCCATCGCGGAACAGGCAGCGCAAACGACAATTTCCTGAAAAACGAGTACCTGTATCTCGCAGCACTGAACTATTACTACTGTAGAGGCTTCACTTATCTTGAGCTTGGCGACGGAGATGAACTGTGGGAAAACCGTTCCCTTGCCAAAATCAAGGATATGCACGTTCAAAGTTTTCGGATGATGTCCCGTTACTATTCCGGCGGACGGCTGTATGTCATCTACGGCAATCACGATATGGTCAAAAAGCAGCCGGACTTCAGACAAAAATACTTTCAGTCCTTCTACTGCGAACGCGCTATGCAGGAACTTCCGTTATGCCCCGGCATCCGCTTTTATTCCGGTATTATCCTGCGGGATGAGGAACATAAAAAAGATATCTACCTGACTCACGGGCATCAGGCGGACCCCCTGAACAGCACCTTCTGGCGTCTCTCCCGCTTTCTGGTGCGCTACGTCTGGAAACCGCTGGAGGGGCTCGGAGTCCCTGACCCGACCAGCGCAGCCAAAAACAATATCAAAAAGAAAAAATCCGAAGAGCGTCTGACCCGCTGGGCTGTTGAAAACGGTCATCTTCTGGTGACCGGACATACGCACCATCCGATGATCGGCACAAAAGAATCCCCTTATTTCAACACCGGAAGCTGTATTCATCCTTCCGGGATTACTGGGATCGAAATTGAAAACCGCTGCCTGACACTTGTAAAATGGAGTACACAGGCAGCAGCAGATCTGACACTGCAGGCGACACGGGAAGTGCTCGGGGAGACGGTGTGTGTGGATGACTATTGATCAAGAAAAACAATAGACCCGAAACGCTTCAGAAGACCCGGAAGCCGTATAAATACTGGCTTTTTGATCGCACAAAAAAAAGCACCGTCCCCACGGCAACCACGTCCGCAAAAACAGTACTTTCAGTGCGCGATCAGGGGCTCGAACCCTGGACACCCTGATTAAGAGTCAGGTGCTCTACCAACTGAGCTAATCGCGCTCATTCTTTATTTTTGTTTGTTTATCGCTTTTCCTCAGCGACATTGATGATTATAATACAGCATTCAAAAAAATGCAACCCCTTTTTTTAATTTTTTTAATTTTTTCCAAAAACTTCTTGTATTTCAGGTCATCTGATTTTTGAAATGTTATATTCTCCATCATTCTGTTTGCTTTATAATGTTTATTTTTCTTTAACACTTTCTGAATCGCTTTTTCGCCTCCATCCACTTGAAACCCTGCTGAAAACACTCTATAATGTGAAGCATGATCAAAGGGGTAACGCGTCACTGTCTCACCCCTAATTTGCAGAAAGGGCTGTTTCAATCCATATGATTTTTTCTAAAACTGTAAAAGCTGCTGCATCCGATACCATTCCGCAAGGCCATCCGCGAACGATGCCTTCCGGTTCTGCGCACAATGCTTCAGCTTCTAATGAATGTAACCCGAAAACTCCCAGCCATGACCAGGCTCCTTCTACCAAAAAAGAAAGCCAGCGTTTTATTAAGAACAGTCGGTATTTTACGATTTGTATCTACGGGCTGGTCATGATTATTGTTTCTGCTATTATTTTTAAAGCAATTATTGACTTTGAGACGACGAAGGCCTGGATCGGCCAGATTCTGGGGATGCTCAGCCCGTTTATTTTCGGGGCTTTGCTGGCCTATATTCTGAATCCTATGGTGCATATGTTTTACCGGATGATCGGACATCTGACAGAGAAAGCCGGGTTCAAATTAAAACACACTCTGCATACGGTACTTGCAATTCTCCTTACGTATTTGATTGTATTCGGTTTTGTTGTTATCATTCTGCTGTATGTGGTGCCGGAGCTGGTACAGAATATCATTGACTTTGTGAATTATATTCCTGTGGCGTATGCGTCATTGCTGAAGATGCTGAATTCTCTGCAGACCCGTTTTCCGGAGGTGGATATTGCAGCTATTACGAAGCCTCTGACAGATACGGTTCCTGACCTGATCACAACACTTCGTGATATGGCCGCCAATATGGTTCCGGCTATTTATTCTGTTTCGATGTCGATTGCTTCCTGGATTGTCAATGTCCTGATCACAATCATCGTATCCATTTATATGCTGTACGATAAACGGCGCCTGATGCATTCCTGCTGGAGAATGATTTATGCGTTTCTTCCCGAAAAGCGTATCCCACTCTGCCGGGAGATTCTTGCAGAATGCAACCGCCTGTTCAGCAGTTTTGTCATCGGGAAATCCATTGATTCTGTAATTATCGGAATCCTGTGTTTTATTCTGATGACTATTTTCCGAATGGATTACGCTCCGCTGATCAGTCTGGTCGTTGGTGTGACTAATATGATTCCTTATTTCGGCCCATTCATCGGTGCCATTCCGGGTATCCTGATCCTGTTGTTTATCAAACCGATTCAGGCCTTCGCTTTTGCAATCCTGATTCTCTGCCTGCAGCAGTTTGACGGACTAATTCTGGGGCCAAAGATTCTCGGCGATTCCACCGGAATGAAGCCGCTCTGGATTATTTTTGCAATCACGGTCGGCGGATATGTCGCAGGTGTTGTCGGCATGTTCCTTGGGGTTCCGGTCGTGGCGTTTCTCGCCTATCTGATTGACCGTTACCTACAGTATCGGCTTGAAAAGAAGCATATCCCGGAATCCGCCATTGATGAACCGCTGCGGAATCTTGAACTGGATGACTAACACCAAAATGCAGGTGGGAAAGAAACCGGTTTCACTCCGGTTTCTTTCCCACCTGCGATAAAATTTTCTTCACTTCATTCAAAGAATTTCTGAAACGAAGCGCCTTTTTATTGATTCCCGGTTTATCATACGTTGCCTTATACAGCTTTCTCTGAATCCCTTTCATTCTTGCCATAAAGCAGCCTCTTATCTGTCTATTGACAATTACCGTTGTCTGACAGTCTTTCCTTTTACAGATATCTTATGCTGTTCTGCCGGATTCTCCACTCTTCTCTATTATTATTGTACGTACTGCACTGCTGTTTACCGGATAGCTTTCCTGCCGCTTATCTGCTGATGATCATCTTGCAGATCGGGTTTCCTTCTGCCGAGAACCGTTCCTCATATTCCGTCATGATATTCCCCTGCACCATCACCTCATCGTGATGCAGGTCAAAGGTACACGCATCCAGATGCCAGCCGGCGAGTCCGGCCTGCTCCAGTGCAAAATCAAACAGGCCCCGATTATCTGTTTTGAACTCCACATGTCCGTCTCTTGCAAGAATCCTGTCATACCTTGCCAGGAATTCCTTACTCGGAAGACGCCGTTTGGCATGGCGGTCCTTCGGCCAGGGATCAGAAAAATTCAGATAGATGCCTGCAACTTCATTTTCACCAAAGACCTCCGTAATCTCCTCTGCATCCATGCGAAGGAACATCAGATTCACAAGCTCCTGTTGTTCTTCTCTCTTTTCCAGAGCACGCAGCAGTACGCTGGAATACTTTTCTATACCAACAAAATTTCTCTCCGGATGGCGCAGTGCCAGCTCTGTAATAAATCTGCCTTTCCCCATTCCTACCTCTATATAGAGGGGATGTTCATTGCCAAATACCTGACTCCAGCATCCTCTTTTTTCTTTCATAACATCCTCGTGTACTACATAAGGGCTGGCTGCGATTGCTTCCCTCGAACCCGGAATATTTCTCAGTCTCATATCATTCTCCCTTTCCCTGCATGACAGTCATTATCACAGTCTGCATCTATGCCGACGCTATGCAAGTCTCCAGCGGCAGCTATGCCGACGTTCTGCCGTACGCGTATACAATCCAGAGGGACTGTAATGGCTGAAATTCATCTTCTTTCTTCTGATAAATGACAGGTGCCTCTGATTTCCGTCATCTATTCTCTCAAATATAAAAAAAATGTCAAGCAATTTACCGTGTATTTTCCAATATTTACCAGTAAAAAATTATTAATTTTGCCCTGAAGTTGTTGACTTTCTATTAAATATCAGCTAATATTTTAAATAAGATTTAAAACTTTTGTAATGTTTATGATGAAAGGATTTATTGATATGATAAAATCGAAACGACTGATTTTGCTGTCCCTGACGGGGCTTCTGACCTTTGCATCCCCCGCCCTTACAGCAAATGCCGCATGGAAATCCACATCCGCAGGTAAGATGTATACACAGACAGCATCCCCGGGATACGTCACAGGTTGGAAGAAGATTGGCAAGTATACCTATTATTTTAATTCCAATGGTATCATGCAGAAAAGCAAATGGATTGATGGAAAGTACGTCAAATCAAACGGCGTCATGGCGACCAAAATGACCACGATCAGTGGCAAGACCTACTACCTCCATCCCACAAAGGGTACTAAGATTACAGGCCTCGTCAAAACTGGCGGAAAGCTTTACTATTTTAATAAGAGCGGCGTCCTTGAAAAAAACAAATGGGTATTATCCAATAAATACTATGCCTCCAGCACCGGTGCACTTCTGACCGGGCTTCAGGAGATCAACGGCAAGCTTTACTGTTTCAACAAAAAAACCTGCAAAAAACTGACCAGTACACTGGTGAAATCCGGTGGCTATTATTACTACTTCAAGAAAGACGGGACGGCCGCCAAGAAACAATGGGTAGTCCGTAAGTCAAAGTATTACTATTTCCAGAGCAATTGGAAAATGGCAACAAATACATGGGTCGGCAATTATTACGTCGGTGCGGATGGTGCCCGGACAGGCAAGACCAAGCTGACCGGATGGCAGACATCAGGCGGCAAGAAATACTACTATGACAGCGATGGAAACATGACCAAAGGCTGGAAGACGATCAGCGGTTCCAAATACTATTTCAACAGCAGCGGAGTTATGGTAACCGGTGCCAAGACCATCAGCGGCAAGAAGTACTATTTCAATTCCGATGGAACACTGGCGGTCTCCACAATGGTAATCGACGACACGGTTCAATACACCACAAATGCCAGCGGTGTCATCACAAAAGAGACAGACCTGAAGGTCAGCACAAATACCGTAGGCGGCAAGATTGTAAATTATGCATTGAAGTACGTCGGCAATCCTTACGTATACGGCGGTACCAGTCTGACAAAGGGTGCTGACTGTTCCGGATTTGTACAGACAGTATTCGCACATTTCGGTATCAAGGTTCCGCGTGTTGCAGATGACCAGATGAAAGCAAAGGATTACAGTACCACATACAAGGCTGCTACTGTGACAGTCAGCACAGACAGTCTGATGCCGGGAGACCTCCTGTTCTATGGTTCCGGTAACTATGCAAGCCATGTTGCCATCTATATCGGCAACGGACAGATTGTCCACGCAAGCAACTCCCAGCCGTATCCGGCAGGAGGTATCAAGATTTCGAACTACAATTATATGAAGCCAATCAGGGCTATGCGTTACTGGTCCTGAGAACCGTGTTTTAATCACTCCACAATTATACCCTGAGAAAGAAACCGTTTCTCAGAGTTATACAAAACACAGATGGATACAGGAGATTTTTCCTGTATCCATCCCTTTCAATCAACTATTGCCATTCACATACCTGCGCTCCGCAGACAGCAGCTATCTGCTCTCTTCGAAATCCAATCACCACAATTCTTCATTCTCCTGTCATTATCAGACAATTAAGTTGCTTTTTCAGTTTTTTCTATCTCGGCTTTTTTCCTCTTTTTTGCCATTTTTTGACCTCATTTTACAAAATCCACAAAACATCTGTTCTTTCAAAAAACTATGTAAACCAATTCATCCACACCCAAAAATGTGGATAATGTGGATAACTTGGTGTATAAGTTTATTTTATGCGCTCTTTCGACCTTTTTTTATGTGGATAAACCGTGAATATCTTATTCGAACACCTGTTTTATCCACATTTTCCGGCCATTTTTTTGTGCATCTTTACTTATCCACACTCCTCTGATTTTCTTTCCACATATTCTTTGACTTTTTAAATTATCTGCCAATTTCTCCTGTAATTTTACAATCTTAGAATTTGTCGTTCTAAAAAAAAGAATCTCGCTTTGCGAGATTCCGCGCCGCAAATGCATCGCATCGCGACATAATTTTTCTGCTGTACGCTGCCATCTTCCGCAGCCCCGGACTGATATGCCTGGCCAGTCCGGAACTTACGAAATGCTGCAGCCGTGCAGCAGTTCCTCTGCCCTTTTATTTATTCTTTTTCCACATAGGACAGGAATTCATTTCCTGCTTCCTCAAACAGCCTGGTGCTGTCCTGCAGTCCGCCATAATATGTCTCGTCACTGCCCGGATCCAGCAGAATGACATTATACTCATCATATCCTACAATCGTCACGACACCCTGCGGAGTCATCGCCAGAACCGGTCTTCCCTGTCCGACAAAATACAATACCATATCCAGCGTACAGCCTGTCAGATCGATAATATCTGTATTCATCTCTGCTTCCAGAGTGTCCACATCCATCGTTCCTTTGCGGAATGCATCCGGGACGGCTTCTACCTTAATCCGTTTCGTCGTATCCCGGTTTCCTCGCTCCCACACGAACTGTTTATTTTCATTAATCACGACTCCAACCTTCTCATTGGCCTGCCGGATCGCCGGTCCCGCGTGTGTATACCGGCTGTCCATGCATCCGCCTGCATACACATAATACAATGGTTCCTTTGATTCATTCGACGGTATCTTAATCGTTCTGGATTCCCCATAAGCCAGAAGCTTACTCGTCACCACCTGCGTATTATCTCCTGCCGCCGTAGTGCCAAGACGCAGAATAATCTCCGTCTGCCTGTCTTCTGATGTCTTCGTACCAACTCCGTAAACGACATCATCCTGTACATCTGTACTCACGATATGATCTTCCGTAGCTTCTTTATAGCCGTTTCCATCCCGCACTACACGTGTCAGTGTCAGCATGTTATCCAAATGTGTCACATCCGTTACATAGATGCCGGAAGGCTCATAGTTTTTAACTTCTTCTCCCTCCGAATTTACAATTGTGAGACGATACATCGGGAAAATCTCATTCCCCTCATGCGTCAGTTCGATTTCCTCCAGACGTGCCGTACCATACACGAGATCTTCCTCCATGAACCCGACCGGTCTCAGCCGGTCATTTCCTGATCCATTGATCTCGCGGATTTCTCCATTTTCCAGATCGATCACGCATAAGGTCTGTGAGTCGTATTCTTTTCCTTCTTTCAGCCATGCGAAATACCGATTGGAATCTGAGCTTACGTAACAGTTATTATTGATTCCTTCTACTGTCTTTGAAAATGCACGTGTCTGCAGATCGATCCGGTAGATAATCCCTTCCAGAAGAATATAGCAGACATTTTCATTCTTTGTTACATATGCAAGTGTACCGATATCCAGCTTCAGCATATCATATGATTCCATCGTCTGCACGAATACAATCTCATCCACCGTAGCGGAAGCTTCCTCATAATAATAAATTCCAATCCCGTTTTCACCCTCGTGTTTTCCACGGTTCATGTAGCCTGACACAGCGAACCATACGCCTCCGTCTGTGTCCACACGCAGAATTTTAATATTATTCTTGTCATAAAAATCACGGTAATCCACATTTTCTGATTGAGGAAATCCGAAGACTCTCGTCAGCTTGTCCTTAGTAATATCATAAGTCCAAAGCTCATTTTCCTGTACAAAAGCAGCAATTCTCTTCTTATCATCGAAACGGTATTCTACATCCATTCCAGTGATTCCGAGATTGATACCGGTCTGTTCAATGACCTGTCGGTCTGGCTGGAATATTTCATCGGTTGTCCTTGTAAAATCGAGCAGAAAGATACGTGTATCCGTATAACGCAGACGGTAAAATTCTTTGATATTATAAATTTCCGTCACTCCGCCCTCCCCAATGGACGATATCCGATATTCCAGAACGAAGGATGCCGTTGTCTCATTGATATCTACCAGACTTGGCGTTGGCTTATAATAAATCTGCGGATTCAGTTTTCCCCACATTAATTGATTGACGGAATCGTGAATATCCATTTCTGCCAGCGTTGTCGCTTTTGCGGTTGTTTCATCCGGTTCCACATACGTTCCCAGCTTTTCCTGATCTGTCTTATTGACACATTTTTCATAGAATCCTGTCACAAAATCCAAATAGGAGGCAAGATGCAGGCCATCTTCCAAAATCAGACGGGTGTAGAAATACACATCCCGCCCTCCGGCATTCACCTTCAGCTTGAGGATATATTCCTGTCTCATCTTCATATGGTTCTGGATTTCCAGTGTCGCATACAGATAACCATTTTCTTCCGTTTTCTTTACCACATTCGTATTTTCAAGAGATTCTCTTCCATCCAGCGTCAGTACTTCATAAGAAATACTCTCGACACTTGAGCTAAACGGCTGGATTTGGATATCCAGCTTATGGTCGCTGTCCAGCACCGTGATCGTATCACGTATATTGTTGACGTCCATCTCATATGCATATCCGTGCAGGCAATTATAACTCACTCCGTCATTCTGGATATAGACCAGAGGAAATGAAGAACTCTCCATTCCCTCGGCTGTGATTGGTACCGTCTGATTAATCCATCGGCTGAAGCCAACGACAGATCCCAGAAAGATCACTACCAGCACCAGCACATGGAATATGGCATTTCTGGTCCTTATCAATACTTTTTTCATCTTATATTGCTCCCCTCATGCAAAATCACTATGGTAAACTGCTTTCTGTCTGCAATTTATATTGGGACAATCAATGCAGCAGCTTCTCCAGAGTTGGGGACACTTGCAGAAATTCCATCAGCCTCTTCAGTTTTTCCGAATGATTCTGTCCCTCCTCTGTTCTTCCATCTGAACTATCTGTCTGCTTTGTTCTGACTGCACGTATCAGGATATTTTTCGGCGTGTGCTCCATATCGATAAATTCCAGCACCTGCACCTGATATCCGGCCTCCTCCAAAAGCGATGCACGCATCCCGTCCGTGATCAGTGCTGCCATCCGTTCTTTCAGCAGTCCATATTTCAATACAGGCTCCAGCAGTTCATTTTGAATCTGTCCATTCAGTTCATGCTGGCAGCACGGCACTGACAGGATCGCAGCTGCATTCCAGCCAACAGCCTTTGCCAGCGCATAATCAGTCGCCGTATCACAGGCATGAAGCGTCACAACAAGATCAACTTGCTGTACGCCTTCATATTCCGCAATATCCCCCGTCTGGAAATGCAGTTTCTCATAACCAAACTCCTGTGCCAGTTCATTGCAGTGCGCAATGACATCTTCCTTCAGGTCCAATCCAATGATATTAATCTCATATCCCCGCAGTTCATGCAGATAATAGTACATCGCAAACGTCAGGTAAGATTTGCCGCATCCGAAATCAATCATCGTAAGTTCACGACCTCTTGGAAGCACCGGACAGATATCTTCAATGAATTCCAGAAAACGGTTGATCTGACGGAATTTGTCATACTTTGCTGCCACAACCTTCCCTTCCGGGGTCATCACACCCAGCTTAACCAGAAACGGGACGGCATGTCCCTCTTCCAATACGTAGCGTTTGGTCCGGTTGTGTGCAAGTACAGGAGCCGGACGCTTGTCTGCACATTTTTTTGTCCTGATCGTCACTTTTCCTTTTTTACTGACCAGCACGGATGCCGACAGTTCTGTTGTATCTGCCTGCATTTGTTTGAAGTCGCGGCTCATCCATACTAATACCTTGGAAATTATCTCATCCTTTCCGCAGTTTTTATGAAATTCTTTTTTTCCATCCCAGGCGGAGGACTGGAATACCAGTTCTCCCTTCTGCAAAAGCGGGCGGACTTTTATCTTCTGATAAGGACAATCCGATCTCCGCCCGCTCAGTATCATCTGAAGCAATTCCTTATTTAAAATTGTTTCTAACAGCTTCTTCAGTTCTTCCATATATTATCCTTTCTGTTTGTAATCAGACAATGCGGACACCTGCGTATCGGCAGCCGCCAGATAATCTATTATAGTATACTATCCCTTTTCACTCAGGACAAGTTTTTTTGGACTACTTTATCCAGATCTTATTATTGCCAAATCTGTTCACTCACCGATACATATGCGGCCTGCATCTTCTGTGTCTGCATCTTCTGCGGTGCATATCCTGCAGAAGCATTACCTGAATCAGATCATTCAGCAGATTCTGTCTCGGTGGGTTCCGTCTGCGGCCCTGATACTGCATTGACAGTACTTCATCCGGCTCCTCCTGCGCATTTTCCATCGGGTAGATGTCACGTACCTGTTCATAAATTCCATCACTGATCTGTCTGACCATATTCCGGTCAGGCATTTCATCAAACATCATACTTCCCTCATATTCCATTTTGTCACAGGCTTCTTCTATATAGGGAAGAATCTCCTGTACTGCCTGCGGATACATAGACTGGAGCCTGCGGAAATCCTGTTCAAGCTGTTCCTCTTCTTCCAGAACATTCAGATAATCGAATGTCTGATACGGCATTCCATTGCGCATGCCCACAGCAGTACCGCCGTCCAGCGCTATTTCAGGCCGGGACTGAAGCGGCATTGTTGACTGATTTCCCCTCTGCGTCT
>JAUNGL010000209.1 GCA_030524665.1 Lachnospiraceae bacterium
TCGCGAGATTCCGGTACTTCGTATCAGTATCTACGGCGGCAATGCCGGATTCGTTGTTAACGATATCGTCCTGCAAGGGCTTGTCCTTGTGAAACTCCCCGATAGGGATATCGAATTCTTTTATAATGCGTTCCATCCATACATCGAACTCTCGTTTTTCAATCCCTGCCTCAGACAGTTCCCGGTACCGTTCCAATAGATACCCAAGGATCGGATCATCCACAAAATCACATTCGATGATGTGCTTATCCAAAAGCGAAATTAACGCCAGCAGGGCAGAACTGTATGTCTGTGTATAGTCTGGAAGGATATATCCCTCATGTTCCGTGATGAGCCATGTAAGATCAACTCCGAAATATGCCGCGATCGTCAGCAGGTTGTCCACGGCAGGCATAACCGGCGTCTTTGCAGACGTCCACTTCGTCACAAGTGAAGGGGAAACGTCGCAAAGCTTTGCAATCGTTTTCTTCGGATGAAGTTTCGTCTGGCAGAGCTGGTTGATATTCGTACTGATGATTTTCGCCAAACCAGTATGATTTATTACTGGTATATGAAACTGCCTCTTGTAACCATGCTCAAAATCATCATCGGCATGGAAGGGGGAAGCCTGAACCGCGAACTGTACGACTATGACCATTCGCTTGACGTCACCGCGTCCGCCTTCGTGCAGCAGCGTAAAAAAATACTCCCGGAAATGTTCGAGTACATATTCAGGGAATTCAACTGCGCCTGCTCAGATGATAAGACCTACCGGGGATATCACCTGCTTGCCGTTGACGGCTCCGGTGTCTCCATTGCGACGAATCCTGATGCACCCACATATGTGGAGAACGGCAGCCTGGCAGGTTATAACTGCTTTCATCTGAATGCGCTGTATGACCTATGCAACAAAACATACGTTGATGCCATCATAGAGCCCCGCCCACTCTACAGCGAAGTGCGGTCTGCTAGAGATATGATCCTCCGGCAGAAATTCGACAAAGCAATCCTCATTGGAGACCGTGGATACGGCGCACTGAACCTGATGGAACACATCAACCGTAAGGACGGCCTGGACTACCTTATCCGCGTCAAAGAAGGGTGGATCACTGAGACAGCTAACCTTCCCATACAGGAGTTTGATACGGATATTTCTTTTGAAATCCGTACAACGCAGAAAAATATCGACAAACAGCTTTATAAAGCAGGAAAGGCGAAGTATATCGCAGAACCATCCAAGTTCGGCAAGAAGAAATCTTCTCAGGTATGGGGTTTTGAATCTCCGTGCAGCATGACCATCCGCATTGTTCGCTTCAAGATATCCGAAGATACATACGAAACCATTGCAACAAGTCTTGATCGATTCCAATTTCCGATATCGGAGATCAAAAAACTCTATCATATGCGCTGGGGTATCGAGACCTCATTCCGTGAATTAAAATACGCGGTGGGCCTCGTTAATTTCCATGCCAAGAAAGAGGACTACGTCCTTCAAGAAATCTGGGCACGACTCATCATGTATAACTTCTGCGAACGTATCACGCTCTCTGTTGTCATTGAGCAGAAAGATTGCCGTAAGTGGGCATATCAGGTAAACTTCACCCATGCAATCCATGTCTGTAAGAACTATTACAGGCATCATTCGAGCGACCCACCGCCGGATGTTCTTAACTTAACGGATTTTAGGGCGGCAAGAGAGCCGAGATGTCATATCGCGGCTTATCTTAATGATACTGAACGGCGGCGCAGGTTATTTTTGATTCAGGAGTGCCCCTCGTTCATGTCCCGTGCAATTATGTGACCTCCCATATGATTACCAGCGTGCCGGAGCTGGAAGTCTGCATTGGTGGAAAAAATGAGCTTTGTGACTATCTGATACAAATTGTAAAAGAAGATGGAACAGAACATTTTGCCTGGGGAAAGACCATCTGGGATCTGGGGGCAGCAGGCTGTCTGTATAAAAAAGATTGGAGCCGCTGGGAAATTACCACATCTCCCATTATCACAGATGGTCTTACGTGGAGCCGTGATACAGGCAGGCATCTGATTGCAAATGTACGGGAACTGAACCGCGACGAAATTTTCAGGGATGCCTTCCGGAAGCTGGCGCAGGTATGAACGTGGACTTAACTGCCGGTTAATAAAAGTTGCCGCCCAGTTAACTGAGCCTCTCTTGTGCTGTGAGATTTTCAGGACTATACTATACATGTCAGGCCGGACAAAACAGTTGTACTTCAACTTGGCTGCCAGGCTGTGTGCAGACAGCATCTGTTTACTTCCACAGGGAAATGAACCGAACGCAGATGCTTGTACGTATTTGGCGGTAGAGTTGCAAATCTATGAAGGAGGCTTTGATTATGGAACTGAAGATCGGTGCGAAGATCACGGAGCTTCGCAAAGCAAAAGGGATGACGCAGGAGCAGCTGGCAGCGGCACTGGGAGTATCGGCGCCTGCTGTCAGTAAATGGGAGACAGACAGTTCTTATCCTGATATTACGATACTATGCCCGCTGGCGAGAGCACTCGGTGCAGATGTAGATACATTACTTGCATTCGAAGAAAGTCTTTCGGAAGAACGGATGATGGAATATATGAATGAAATTCTGGATATTACCACAAAGCAGCAGGATATTCCGCTGGCGGAGAAAAAGCTTCAGGATCTGCTGCACCAGTATCCGAACAGTATTGTGCTGAAATATTATGCTGCGATCAGTCTGACAACCATGGGAATGTTTTGTCCGGAATCTGCGGAAAAACGAAAAGAAGAGTGGAATAAGCAGAAAAAGGAGCTGCTTCAGGATGTACGCAGGAGCGGGGCCTCAGCATACTGGCAGCAGGCTGTTTCGACACTGGCAGCTATAGCACTTGGGGACGATGATTTTGAGCTGGCAGAAGAACTGCTTGGGGAATTGCCGGAGCAGTCTAAGAAAAGCGATATGACATTTTTGTGGGCGCTTTTGTATCAGAAAAAAGGAGAGATCGAAAAAGCGAGACAGGTCACGCAGAAACGGCTGTATATTCTGGTGAACCAGGTGATCTCCTGCCTTTCGATTTTGATGGGCGGGGTACTGGAGCCGGATATGGAGCGTGCGCTGGAAATCGGAAAGATATATCAGGAAACAGAAAAACTGTTCGGAGTAGGCAACAGAATGAGCGAAGGCGTGATCATGGAATTGTATCTGAGAGCAGGACAGACACAGGAAGCGCTGGGCAGCCTGTGCCGTTACGTTGACATCCTGACCGGACCTGTGAACATGCCGAAGGCCCTGCTGTTTTCGGATGCAATGGATCTCAAGACAAAAGCGGGAGCAGAGGCAACCACCAGGGAAATGCGCCAGATATTTTTGCGGGAGCTAACGAAAGAAGAGATAGCGGCACAGTTCGGGAACTGTGAGGAGTATCAGGCTGCGATGAAGAAGCTGCGGGCAAGCCTTTGAGAATTTAATTCGTGTTTAATTCAAGAACTGAGTATTTCATACGATGCCCCAGAGCGGGAGGAGCAGGCGGCAGAGGGTGGACTGGAAGCTATGCTCCGGGCGCAAGAAGAACTAAGGCTGAGCCAGCACCGAATCCGGGGCACCGC
>JAUNGL010000210.1 GCA_030524665.1 Lachnospiraceae bacterium
TGCTGTACCTGAATCCTCTTTTCAATTTGAAATTTGTCGTGGTTTACTCTGCTTTTTGTATTATACCATTCCTGCAAACGCATTGCAATGATTAATTATGTCAGTCGTCCCGCAGCACTTTGGCGGTCTTTTGTACTCCTACTCTCCTGCCCCCACAAAATGCAATACCCGTTTTACAAACTTCTCCGGATGCAGCGTAAAATATTCCCCGTGTCCAACTCCCGGTAGCTCTACAAATACAGTCTTCGGAAAGGTTTTTCTGATATAACCCATATCCCACTTCCGTTCTTTTTTCTTCACTGCCATACCAGTACTGCATTGGGCAGGCTGGCTGCTTTACCCTATCCGGCATATCATAATTATTACAGGAATAGAAGGAGCGCCAGATTGTTTTCGCACTTATACCCTTCAGACATTTTTTTACATAGGCAAGATCTTCCTCACAATACTTTTCTTCCGGAAACAACCCTCGCAGTATTTTTGTACTGGCATGCTTTCCCAATTCCAGTCACGAATTGCAATCAAATAAGTAATGACCTTTGGAAGCTGATAGGGTGTGATTCCCCCATCAATAATCATGTGCTTTGGAACAATCTGCGCATCTGCCAACATTCTGGTCACAATCGCGCCGCCCATACTGCACCCATACATGCATGCCACGTTTTCATATCCGTGATCTTTCAGCCATTTTCCCAGTTCGCGGGCAATTTCCTCCACACTGGTAAATGTACTGTCCGGCTGGTCTGGATCCATACCCGGAAGAGCCGGGATCACGAGATGAAACCGTTCTTCAAGTGCCGGGATTACATATTCGAACACCTCCCACTGTACTCCCAGAGGATGCAGCATAACCATTACTTCTTGATTCTCTTTGCCAAACTCATGGATCGTCATCGATGTACGCTGGTATCAATGCATATACAACTTCAGGAAAAGCACGCCCTTCAGAGAAAACCATTTCTGATGAGATGCTTCATCCCCCTATTTTTCAATACAACAGGAAATATTAGTTAGTTATTCCTAACATATTATTTACTATACAACAATTTCAGCAATAATTCCAGTCTTATGTATAATAAAACCGGAAAAATCCGAAAGCCAGTGGATTGAAAATTTCCACTGGCCTATTTATTGTTTCTGCTTGTAAAGTAACACAATCTTTTCATTCTGCCTTTTTGATACAAAGCATCTTCAATGCAAATTTACGATTCGCTTTTAAAAACAATTCAATCACTGCTGTTCTGCTTTCTATACTCAGCCGGTGGTATTTTCAGAATATCCCGAAAAGCAGTAGCAAACTTGCTTTGATTCTCATATCCGACCTGATTTGCAATCTCTGCTATGGTGGACTGCGTTTGTCGAAGCAAAATAGCTGCCTGTTTCATCCGATACTCTTTCATATACGCACCAATCGGCTGTCCGTAAATTCCTTTAAACGTATTTTTTAAAGTTGCTGTATTGATAAGATATTCTTTAGAAAGCTCATCAATCGTAGGACGTTCCTGCAAATTTGAGATCAATTTTTTGTGTATTTCTCTCACAATTTCCACTTGGGGGGAAGTATACTGCTCCCGCTGCTTTTCTTTTGATACGTCTACCATACATAGGAATAAGAAAAGCTCCTGGACTTTTATCTTAAAATAGGGTTTCTGTAGGCAGTCCGGCACACAATAAAGTTCAGAAAAGATATGTTCAATCTCATCCTTTGCCCTCATAACAAAACAATTCCCATCCGCACAGAATTTTTCCTTAAAATCTAAAATATCAATACCACTCTCAGAAAGGATTTCCGGTGGGTTTTCTGCTACGATTTTCAGGTTGATTACCACAGAGATTCCACGATAATGTTTTAATGGAAAACTCATCTCCAGGGAACAGCTATCCATTGTATGAATGGAAAGATCCCCTTCACCAAGATATAGGCAGGAACCGTTCTTACGGTCTCTGTGGATTTTCCGGACAGCCGATTGTCAAATTCTCTTTCATCGAATCACCCTCCTTCAGAAACTGCCACCGGCAGTTTCTTTCATATGCATGGCAACTACGATATTTTTGGTGATGTTACGCCCAAGGGCAAAACGGGTTCCAATGTCCCTCCTTACCGCTTTGCCTTCGCTGCAGCCGGCATCTTACGGAACTCAGAAAGCATCATGCTGATCGTAATCACTACGAGAATTGCATCCGTCAGGGCAATCGCCAGCCAGACACCACGGATACCCATGCCGCCAACCATCGGCAGGATCACGCAAAGCGGAATAAACCGGATGATCTGACGGAACAGTACCAGCCAGGTCGCCTTGTTTGCTTTCCCCAAAGACTGGAACAGCGTCACGGCAATCAGGAAACTTCCCTGCAGAATATAGGTGCTGAACATGATGCGGAAATTTGCCGCACCGGAAGCCGCTGCACCCGGCATTGTAATGAACATCGAAAGTACTTTATCCGGGAACAGTTCTACCGGGATATAAAATACCAGAGACAGTACCGTAGCTGCGATCACAAATACTTTCGTCAGGGTCTTTACCCGGTCATACTCTTTTGCTCCATAGTTCGTACCGGCGGCAGGCTGGAAGCCCTGGCTGATACCCCACAGCGGAACAAAGGAGAAGTTCCAGAACCGCAGTGCCGCACCCAAAAGAATCTGGGAAGTCTCCCCGCCGCACCCCCCAGCCACACGGTAGATCACCGTCTGCTGTACCAGTGTTAGAATCTGCATCAAAAGTGCGGATACACCAACAGAAAGAACCTGCGTAAGCAGCTCTCCATCAATACGGATGCGTCCGATTTTTACGTTCGGACTTTTCTTTTTGAAATACCACAAAGTAGCAGCAGCCTGGATAAACTGGGAAAGAATCGTTGCATAAGCGGCTGCTTCAATTCCCATGCCATAAGGTTTCAAAACCGTGATAAAGATCGGATCAAGGATAATGTTCAAAATGGCTCCGCTGGCAATAATGCTCATCGCCTTTTTTAACTGTCTCTCTCCACGGATGACCATGTTCGCACTCTGGAAAAAGTTTACGAACAGTGATCCGGCAAATACGATACGCAGGTATTTCTCTGCATAATTTAAAATATTGTCACTGGCTCCGGCCAGAGTCAAAAGCTGGCGGGTAAACACCATACCCACTACGGTATAAATGACGGACAGTAAGAGGACCATTGCGACTAAGTTTCCCATGATCTTCTTTATCGTTTCCTCATCCTTCTTTCCTATCGCACGGGACAATACCGATGCGGAACCTACACCTAACATAGCGGCAGAACCCGCATTGATCAGTGTGAATGGATAAGAGACAGATACTGCTCCCATCTGGGCTGCTCCTACCATCTGGCCTACAAAGATGGAATCCATCATGTTATAAAGCCCAACAACCACCATGCCAAGAACCGCAGGAATGCTGAGTTCTATCATAAGCGGCCAGGGACTTTTCGTTAAAAGTTTTGTTCTTGTATCAAGTGCCTGTTTCATC
>JAUNGL010000030.1 GCA_030524665.1 Lachnospiraceae bacterium
CTGAAAAATGATAAATATTTGAAACATATAATCTTTTGTTCTTCAGCTATTGAAAACGTAACGGCAGATGCCCCAGGGCGGGAGGAGCAGGCGGCATCGTATGAAATATTCAGTTCTTGAATTAAACACGAACATAACCGCAAAAACGATTGGACGTATTTTATTGACTTCTTTGCCTGCATCTATTATCATAACATGAGGAGGAATTGTTATGAAAAGTAAAAGAATGTATCTAGATATGAATCTCATTCACCAGAGGATGCCAGTATTTCTCTTGCTGATGCTTTGCTTCTGTATCCTGTCGGCAGGTACAGGCAAATATGTCATCCGGGCAGATGCCGCAGCAGCAAAATCACAGACTGTCGCTTCCGGTGCAAAACCGGCTGTGATCACTGACTGTAAGATCCGGAACTCCAAATATATCCGCGTGACGGCACAGCTCAGCGATACTTCCATGGTCCAGAGTAAAAAATGCTGGCTCTTTGCGCTGGGCATGTCTGAGACGAAGCTGTCTGCTTCTGCCAAGCCGGTGGCTTCTGCAAAAAAAGCTAAAAAGATGACTTTCTCTGTGAAGCTGAACCAAAACAGCTCAAACAGCCATCTTTCTTCCGGCTTCGTGCTTGCTTCCAGGGATGCCCACGGGACATATCAGATCATCAGTAACCGCAGATTCGTTTCGAATCCAAGCAAGCTTGCAAAATACACTTACAAATTTCCGACTGCTGTTTCTAAGAAAGGACTTCAGACCAGTGCCTCCATGCTGGAAGACGCTGCAGAACTGAACGTCAGGAATGCTGCCCTGAATATTGTCTTTACGGAAATGATTGCTTCAAGAGGTGAACAAAACCAACGTCTGTCGATTCCGTATAAGTATCATGGAAAGACCTACTGGTTCCGTAAATCCCTGATTTCTTCCTACGACAGACAGCTGGCTGCCCTGAAAGAAACCAAATCTGTCAACTCTGCCATCCTGCTTCTCGGATGGAGAAGTGACCTCACGCACCTGATTTATCCTTCCGGGCGCAAATCCGGGCACAGCTTCTATGCCTGGAATACCTCAGATACCGCTGCACGCGAACAGCTCGAAGCAGCGCTCTCCTTCCTTGCCAGCCGGTACAGTCCTTCAAATGGCAAATACGGCCGTATTGTCAATTGGATCGTCGGTAATGAGGTGAATAATTATCAGGTTTACAATTATGCCGGAAAGAAAACGCTGAAACAGTATGCTTCGATCTATGCGAGCGCTTTCCGTATGACCTATAATACGGTAACAAGTGTCTATTCGAACGCCCGGGTCTATATTTCGCTCGACCATTTATGGAACACCAGCAGTGTGCCGGGCACGTATCCTGCACGCAAAATGCTGGATTCCTTTGCTGCCAGCCTGAAAAGCACCGGGAATATTAACTGGAATCTCGCCTATCATCCTTACAGTTCCCCGCTGACTGAGCCGAGATTCTGGGCCAATAAAAACGGCCAGTTGACACAGTCACTGACTTCCCCTGTTATCAATATGGGAAACATCTCTCTGCTGACAGATTACATCCGGAGCACTTACGGTTCCAATACACGTATCATCCTGTCGGAACAGGGCTACACTTCCCGACAGAACAGGAAAAATACGGAAGCGCTTCAGGCTGCTGCTATTGCATATTCCTATTATCTGACGGAGTCTAATGATATGATTGATTCTTTCATTATGAACCGCCATGTTGACCACGAGGTGGAGGTCGCACAGGGTCTGAATCTCGGACTGTGGACGACCGGAGGAAGTTCCTTGCCGGAATGGGCCGCGGATAAAAAGCTTTCCTGGAATGTCTTTAAATATATGGACACGAACCAGTCCAAAAAGGTCACAGCCTTTGCCCCGGCAAAAATCGGTGTTGACAGTTGGTCGGAGCTTGTCCCGGGATACAGCAAGTCTCTGTACACCAAATCCACGATACAGACCGGCAAGCTGAACATTGTCAGCAAATACAAAAAAACTGCCTCTGTCCCGGCCTCCTGGAAAAAATACGGAGGCGCCAGCCGGATTTTAACGACAGGTCCTAATGCACGCTCCGTAATCCGTGATAATTCCCGCAACCAAAACTGCCTCTGGGGCTTTACACAAAACTTTGGTAAAAACGGACTGAAGCTCGGTTCCTCCCCTTCTTTTTATACGACACTGAGAGTAAACGGAGCAACGAAAAACAAGGTACTCGTCAAGCTGCGCTTTCACAGCGGCAATCAGATTTTCGAATGCAGCCAGAATATTTCCGCCGGAAAAATCGTGCGGCTCGGCGTTTCACTCAAAAACTGGGAATACCGGAACAAGATCACTAAAATTCAAATACTCGTCCTGCCGACAGACAAAGGCGGATGGAAAAGCAACGCATCCATGGAAATGGCGCTGCCAGTACGGGGACGATAATGTCCCCGTACGCACATCCCTGTGGCACACTTAGTCACTGTTCAAAACGCTGCAAGCTCTGTCAGTGACACTGGCTCATATCCCATTTCCCGGAGTCCGCTGATCACAGCTTCCAGACTCTGTACCGTATCCTCCGCATCACCGTGCATCCGGATCACAGCCCCATTTTCCAGGTGTTCACTCTGAGTCACTTTTCCAATTACAGAGTCCATCCCGTAATTTTTCCAGTCCTCCGAATCAATGCTCCAGCCAATCACGGTATATCCCAGCAGTTCTGCCGTTTCAATCTGTTCATTGCTGTACTTTCCATACGGCGCGCGGAACAGGCGCACCTCATGTCCGGTCAGCTCCCGGACTGTCTCTGCGGATATCTGCAGTGTTTCTTTGATTTCCTGTTTCGTAAATTCTGTCATATCCACGTACTTCTGTCCGAAGCATCCGATGTCATGGCCTCCTTCTGTTATCCTCTTCAGCTCTTCCGGATAGCTTCCCGCCCATTCTCCGGTTACAAAGAAAGTAGCTTTGACCCCGCATCCAGCGAGAGTGTCCAGAATTTCCTGTATACAGCGGTTTCCTCCTGTGGTATCAAATGTCAGTGCTACCTTTCTCTCTTCCGTCCGTACCTGATACAGCGGCTGCCTCTGACCGTTCACTGCAGTACTTACCTCCTCATTTTTCTGGTTGTTGAGGTAGGCACCGATAAAAAAGACAAGGGAACACAGACACGTCAACCCCAGTCCCCTCAACCGGTACCATACCAAACCTCTGCCATTTTCCATACGCATGTTCCATGCAACTGCCTTCTTCTTCTGCAGTTACCGTCCTTCTCATTGTCCAACGCCTCCAAACTGACTGCTGTTTTGAAACCATTGGCCCTCATAACAAAACTATATGCGTAATAACTATGATTCATTCACTTTAAAAGTCTATGAATAGCTTTGTCGCGCATCCACACTTCTGTTCCGGACAGAAATATTACAAAACAGGTGTCATCCCGATACCTGCAGTATCGAAATAACACCTGTCAAATATATCCGGAAATCCCCCATCACTACTGTATATCTCCGGATCACTCTCTATGATTCTCTAATTCAAAAAGTCCTTCAGCCGCTTGCTTCTCGACGGATGACGCAGCTTACGCAGTGCCTTCGCCTCAATCTGGCGGATACGCTCTCTCGTGACGTTGAACTCCTTGCCGACTTCCTCCAGAGTCCTTGCACGGCCATCCTCCAGTCCGAAACGGAGCCGGACAACCTGACGCTCACGCTCAGTCAATGACTCAAGCGCGGTGGTCAGCTCCGCACGCAGCATGGAAAAGGCTGCGGAATCTGCCGGAGACAATGCGGTATCATCTTCAATGAAGTCTCCCAGATGGGAATCATCCTCTTCTCCGATCGGCGTATCCAGAGATACCGGATCACGGGAAATCTTCAGGACTTCACGGACACGGCTGACCGGGACATTCAGTCTCTCTGCTACCTCCTCCGGGGTAGGTTCACGTCCGAGCTCCTGCAGCAGCGTTCTCGTCATACGCAGCGTCTTGTTGATCGTCTCAACCATATGTACCGGTACACGGATTGTCCTTCCGGTATCTGCGATTCCCCGCGTGATCGCCTGACGGATCCACCAGGTCGCATACGTACTGAACTTGTAACCCTTTGTATAATCAAACTTATCGACAGCTTTCATCAAGCCCATATTCCCTTCCTGAATCAGATCCAGGAACGGCATCCCTCTGCCGACGTATTTTTTGGCGATGCTGACTACCAGACGAAGATTCGCTTCCGTCAGTTTTTTCTTGGCCTCCTCGTCTCCCTGTTCCACACGTTTTGCCAGCTCTATTTCTTCATCACCTGACAGCAACGGCACATTACCGATCTCCTTCAGGTACATACGGACAGGATCCTCCGTACTGACACCCTCCAGCACATCCACATCGTCGATCAGTTCGATTTCTTCATGGTCAGACAGCAGGATATCGTCCTCCGACTCCAGAAGCAGATTCTCCGGCATGTCTTCCAGAGACTTCTGCAGGACATCAATATGATTCTTCTCAAGATATTCAAGGATCATATCGATCTTGTCCTCTGTCAGCTCCATCCCGGGAAATGCTTTCAGAATCTCATCATACTCCAATGTGTTTTTCTTTGACTTTCCTAACGCCTTCAGGTTCTCCAGGGATTTTAAAAATTGCTCCCGTACTTCACTCATGGATTTCCTCTCCCCTCATCACTACAGTTCCTTCAGTTGCCTATTCTTTAACATATCATTTTTGACAAAGCATGTCAACTTCTGTGGAAAATTTACCGAAAATTGCCTTCGCAGCTCCCTCTCTTATCCTCAGATCCCATCTGCAATACCTGCTGAAGTCATGCTCCGGTAAGCTTCCTTCCATCGAACAGCCCTTATTAACCCGGCAGCAACCCTGCCGTACGCAGGGATATGACGGGACCTCCGGTATTCTCTATATAAGCTCTTGTAATACACACACTTCCGATGTTATCATCCTTCGGAATCTCATACATGATATCAAGCATAATTTCCTCAATAATTGCCCTCAGTGCCCTCGCACCTGTCTTCTTCTCAAGTGCACGTTCTGCGATCGCCTCAAGTGCTCCATCTTCGAATTCCAGATTCACCTCATCCAGTGCAAGCAGCTTCTTATACTGCTTGATAATGGCATTCCGCGGCTCCTTCAGAATCTGGACCAGCATATCTCTGGTCAATCCCTGAAGCGTATAAATGATCGGAAGACGTCCGATAAACTCCGGAATCATTCCAAAGTTCCGGATATCCTCGACCGTTACCTTCGACAGGATATTCGGATCATCGTCATACTTATCCTTCAGATCCCCGCAGAAACCAATCGCAGCCTGCTTGTTCAGACGTTCCTTGATGATATCTTCCAGTCCCGGAAACGCTCCGCCGCAGATGAACAGGATATTCTTCGTATTCACAGTCTCCATCGGAACCATTGCATTTTTACTGGTCGCGCCCACCGGAACCTCGATCTCACTGCCCTCCAGAAGCTTCAGCATTCCCTGCTGCACGGATTCTCCACTGACATCCCTCTGGTTTGCATTCCGCTTTTTCGCGATCTTATCAATCTCATCGATGAAGACGATTCCCTGCTCCGCCCGCTCTACATCATTATCGGCAGCGGCAAGCAGACGTGATATCACACTCTCAATATCATCTCCAATATATCCTGCCTCTGTCAGGGAAGTCGCATCCGCAATCGCAAGCGGCACATCCAGAAGCTTTGCCAGTGTCTTCACCAGATACGTCTTCCCGCTTCCGGTCGGCCCTATCATCAGCATATTTGATTTTTCAATCTCAATATCATCCATAGTTCCTGTTGCAATCCGCTTATAGTGATTGTACACAGCTACTGAGATAACTTTTTTCGCATGCTCCTGCCCGATCACATACTCATCCAGGCTTGCCTTGATCTTGTGCGGTGCAGGAATGGACTTCGGATCAAAGGTTTTCTTTACCGTTTCTTCCCGCGGCTTTTTCTTTTTGACTCTCTGGCGCTGCGGGATAAAATTCATCAGGTCAGAAAGATTGATCATACTGATATTCGTCATCTTCGGCTTGCTCTGCTTCCCGGAGGACTGCTTCTCTTCCGGCTTCTGCTCCGGTGGTTCCGGCATTCCCATCAACCCTGACATATTCATCAGATCTTGATAAGAGAGGCCTGACGACTCCATCGAATCCACTGCCTTCTGCATACAGCTCTGGCAGATGCAGATATTGTTCGGCAGGCAAACCATTTTCCCGGTCTTGCTTTCCGGTCTGCGGCAGACAAAACAGATTTTTTCATATTCTTCCGTATCATCCGCATCCTGAGTGCTTACCTGTTCTAATTGCTCCTCGTTCTTATGTTCTTCCATTCTTATCTCCTGTTATTCTATATTGTAAAACGTAACGGTTCTATCGTATATCATTCAGACCGTATCTTCTTCCGCAGCGTGCGTGACGTCCGAACCGGGCTGTTACCGCCTGCCTGTTTCGGGTTCCTCACTCGAGCGTCACAGTTATTTTCCATGCCTGATAGGAACCTCCGACTATGGACTGGACCTCCAGTTCAATCTGTTCTCCTGCCGCATAATATTCCAGAAGCTCTCCGAGACGTTCTGAAGAGGTCACCGTATTACCGTCGAACTGTGTGATGATATCTCCTCGCCTGATACCGGCCTTTTCCGCCGGGGAACCGGAAGCTACCTCGTAGACAAAAATCCCCCTCGGCATATTGTAGAGGCTTCTGCCTTCCGCAGAAATATCTCTTGGACTGATTCCAAGGTATCCGATCTCATCCTCAGCTACCTTTGTTCTGGTCACCCGGTTCATCAGCTCTTCCAATACCGGCTTCGCATCATCAATCGGGATCGCATAGCCCATCCCTTCCGCGCCGTTCGCCGTGGCTTTTGCAGAATTGATACCAACTACCTCGCCGTCCACATTAATCAGTACACCGCCGCTGTTTCCAAAATTGATCGCCGCATCCGTCTGGATCAGACAGCTCGTCACATTGTCAACCGTAACCTCGCGGTCCAGCGCACTGATAATTCCAAGTGTCACACTCTGGCCATATCCAAGAGCATTTCCTATCGCTACTGCCGGTTCTCCCACCAACAGTTCTGAGGAAGCTCCCAGGGTTGCCACCACAATCCTGTTCCGGATATGTTCCGGAATATCTTCAAGCACAACGGATACCACTGCCAGATCCATAGATGTATCCATTCCTTTTACGACAGCTTCCACGACCGTACTGTCGGAATCTATTTCTATCGTAGATGCACTGTCTTCATCTGCCGATGCATCATGACCGGCAGCCGCATAGATATCTTCACCCGGTAAACTTTCAGTTTCCGCCGCCTCGCCATTTTCTGTTACCGGTTCCTGCTCCCAGGTTGTACTCTCCGGCTCCATCGCCCTTACAAATTCCGTATCGGTTCCCGGTCCATCAACGGTAAAGCAGACATTCAGTGTAGATGCATCTTTCACTACATGCGCATTGGTCGCAATCAAAAGCTCATTCTGTGTCTCCGCAACAATAAACCCGGAGCCGCTGCTTTCATTTTCTACTTCCATTCTCCGCCAGAACAAATACTCTACTTCCTGAATGGATTTGTTCGTGATAGCTACAACAGACGGCAGTACATCAGCCACTACGCCAGATACATCCAACACCATAGCACGCGCATTTCCGTCTGTCTCCCCGTTCTGCTCCGCATGCTCTGCCGTCTGATCCTTCAGGGCAATCCGCTCCTCCGTTTCTTCTTCCTTCACCGGCATCCGGCTTGCCTTCAACAGATTCCAGTAACTTACGCCATAATATCCGAGACTTCCGATGATACATATCGTGAGCAGTGCTGCGAAAACCGTTACTGTCCGGTTTCTCTTGTGGATATCGCTTCCTCTGGAAGTATTCTTTTCCTCTGCATCCTGCTCCAGCTGGAACCCCCCATGATTACTTTCGTCCTCCTCCACATCGTGGATATTATATCTTTCGTCGTCCATTTCTGCTCCTCCTGTACTGCATTGTTATTCTTCAGCCTGCGAAGAGTCATACTCCTCGCCCCAGTGAATCATAACACTGTATTCGACAGCTTTCGCTTCATTATGTACAGTACAGTCTATCAGCAAAATGTGTCCAATTTGTGACATTCCACAAGATTCCTGTCATGCTCTGCTCCCCGCAGTTCCCCCGGCGGCCTGCCGCCTCTATTCCACCGTTACTGACTTGGCAAGATTTCTCGGTTTATCTACATCACAGCCTTTTCCAAGCGCCACATAATATCCAAACAACTGCAGCGGGATTACGGCCAGAGAGTTTGTGAAATACTTATGTGTCTTCGGAATATAAATCACATAATCAGCTGCTTTTTCTACCTCGGTATTCCCGACATTCGTCACAGCCAGCAGGAACGCACCTCTCGTCCGTACCTCAACCATGTTGCTGATCATTTTCTTATAAAGATCCTCCTGCGTCAGGACTGCTGCCACCAGTGTTCCTTCTTCAATCAGAGAAATCGTTCCATGCTTCAGCTCACCTGCTGCATACGCTTCTGAATGGATATAGGAGATCTCCTTCAGTTTCAACGATCCTTCCAGAGAGATTGCATAGTCAACGCCGCGCCCGATAAAGAAAATATCCTTTGCAGCAATATAACGGTTTGCAAATCTCTGAAGCTTTTCCTTGTGATCCAGCAGCATCCCAATCTGCTCCGGGAGCTGTTTCAGGGCTTCTATCATCTCTTCCAGTTCCTCTGCCGATACCGTTCCACGTGCCTCGGCAAATTTCATTGCCAGAAGGTACTCTGCAATCAGCTGTGTACTGTAAGCCTTCGTCGTTGCCACAGCAATTTCCGGTCCGGCCCAGGTATACATCACATTATCGGCCTCCCGTGCAATTGAACTGCCGACCACATTGACAATTCCAAGCACGCGGACACCCTGCTTTTTCGCCTCACGCAGCGCTGCAAGCGTATCTGCAGTCTCACCAGACTGGCTTACAACAATCAGCAGCGTATGTTCATCAAAAATCGGATTGCGGTACCGGAATTCACTCGCCAGATCTACTTCCACCGGAACTCTTGCCAGACCCTCAAATACATACTTTGCAGAAACTCCCGTATGGTAAGCAGAACCGCAGGCCACAATATAGATCTTATGAATGGCACGGATTTCCTCATCTGTCATTCCAAGTTCTTCGATCACGACCTTGCCGTCGCGGATACGCGGATTCAGGGTATCCGCCACAGCCTTCGGCTGTTCATAGATTTCCTTCATCATGAAATGTTCATATCCGGCCTTTTCTGCGGCAGATACGTCCCATCCGATTGTCACCGGCTCTTTCGCCAGCGCTTCGCCATCAATATTGTAGAATTTCAGGCTGTCTTCCTTCAGGCAGACAATCTCTTCATTCTTGATGAAGTAAACGTCTCTCGTATACTTGAGGATTGCCGGAACATCGGAAGCAATCAGATTTCCATTCGCTGCCTGACCTGCAATCAGCGGACTGTCCTTACGTACCGCATACAGTTCACCCGGACGATCCATAAACATGATTCCAAGCGCATAGGATCCGTCTACCCGGTGCATCGTACGCATGATTGCATCCAGCGGATCCCCATGATAGTAATAATCCAGCAGGTGAGCTACCACTTCTGTGTCCGTATCAGAAGAAAAATGATATCCCTTCTCCTCAAGTTTCTTTCTCAGCTTCAGGTAGTTTTCAATAATACCATTATGTACGACAGCAATTGTCTCGCTCTCATTCAAATGAGGATGTGCGTTTTTGTCAGACGGAACCCCGTGTGTTGCCCAGCGTGTATGACCGATCCCGCAAGTTCCCGGAAGCATCGCTCCTCCATGCGTGATCTCACTCAGTACCTTCAGCCTGCCTCTCGCTTTCGTCAGCCTGATCTTCTCACCGTCTGACACCGCCATCCCTGCGGAATCATATCCGCGGTACTCCAGCTTCTCAAGTCCGTCCAGCAAAATCGGCGCTGCCTGCTCCTGCCCGATATATCCAACAATTCCACACATAATACATGAACCTCCATATCAAATTCTACTCCAACTGCCCATACCTCTGCAGCATCACTTTGCCGGGCTGTCACAGGCGGACAATTTCCTTCTATTAATCTATTCCCGTTCTGTTTCCATCATTCTGGTCTGGCTTCCAGTAGCTCCTGTTCATCGTACAGAACAGAATCACCTTCCGCGGCAGCTTCTGATAAGCCTTTCCCAGCCGGTATCCCACAAACTTACATCCACTCTTGATCACCAGTTCCGGCAGAAGCCACGGCTGTCCGCTGTGCAAAAGATAGCCTGCCGTCTGCCTGACCATACGGATTCCCTCACCCTCTGATGGAACCCCCTCAAAAATCTCAGGATGCTTCGCCTGTGAAACGCCAAGGTCAAAATTCCTGCGGAACTGCTGCATATTACTGTAATTATGGGAATGTACCACCTTTGCATCCGCACAATAGGCTACCGCCCTTCCACTCTGGATCAGTCTTCCTGCAAAGATCATATCCTCGTTGAAAATGGCCCTCCTGACAAATCCGCCCAGCTCCTCATACGTGCTTCTTCGGTACATCGCGCAGACATTGGAGCAGAAATACGTTTTGATTCCCAGCTCCCCAAGATCCTCCTGCGTCTTAATCCTGCTTTCTTCTCCATAGTTAAAGCTTCTGGTATACCGCTCCAACACGGAACAATCCTTCGCCGGAAGCTGCCTTGCATACGCAGCACAGACTTTTTCATCTGCAAATGCTGCATACAGGCTTTCGATCAGATGAGAATCTGCCGGAACTGCATCCTGTGTTAAAAACAGCAAAAACGTGCCCCGCAGCTTCATCGCTGCCATATGCCGCGTTCCACCATGGTCAAATTCATCTTTGGTAATGTGGAGGACTGTGACATTGTCCAGTCCCTCCACATATGATTCATCAAATAGCTCCTGCTCTGTATTGACAATGAGTATCCGGTCCGGCTTTCTGGTCTGCCTCATCAGCCGCGTAAGCAGAGTACGCAGCTTTCCATCCGGCCGGTAGACCGGAATCACCACATCAATCCCGGAATCAGGCAATGCTGCGCTGCCGGTCACAGTCCCTTCCATAATATTTCTCTCTGCCCTGTCCGTCACAATCTTTTCCATGATACTTCTCTCTACCCTGTCTGCCGCAGTCTTTTTCATAATATTTCTCTCTGTCCGTCATCCGATTCCTGTATCCGAAACAATCTTGTTGCTGATCTCCTGTACCGTTGCAGATGGTGTATAATCCGTATCACCGAACAGATCCAGATGAAGCTGTTTGACATTCGCTGCAAGATTAACCGGAACTACGACATCACCTGCTGAAATCACCGTAGTTGATTTCTCATACGGGAATCCATACGTTTCTTCGATCGTATATTTGGAAATCCCGGACACAAGGCTGATAATCTCCGCCGTATTCAGGCTTGTTGCAATATTATCCATCATACCAGTGGCGATGCTGATCAGCGAGGTCACACCCTGGGACTGTGCCTTCGCAAAAATCTTACCAAGCACCTCCCTCTGACGCTCCGTACGCTTGTAATCCCAGCCCTCTGTGTAACGGATACGGCAGTATGCAAGTGCCTGAATTCCTGTCAGATGCTGGTATCCGGCAGAAGTCAGCGGAGTGTACTCTCCTCCTACTACCTGCTGGTTTTCCACACAGTATCCGTTCAGCCACTGAAGCTCTTCTTCTGTCACGTCCAGTTCAATTCCACCAATCAAATCTACCATCTTAACGATTGCCTTAAAATCGACGGTCACGAAATCCGTGATATCCAAATCCAGATTCTTATTCAGCATATTGATGGCTCTCTCTGCACCGCCGCCCGCATAACACTCTGTTGCCTTGCGGTATTCTCCGTTCGTATTGTCCAGATACGTATCGCGGTATACGGATGCCAGTTTGATATTTCCAGTCTTGTTATTGATGCTGCACACGATAATCGTGTCACTGTTTGTACCTGATTCCAGATCCCCTTCACGGGAGTCCACACCAAACAGTGCAATATTGCGGTACCCGCTCTTCGAAATTCCGCTGTTGACAAGGATATCACTCAAATTGACATGCTCCATCCGGTTCAGCTGAACCGCTGCGAACAGGCCGCCGGCAATAATCAGAAGAACCAGTACCTCCAGAGCGAAAATCAATTTCCTGCGCTTTTTCTTTTTCTGTTTTCTGGCCTGTCTTTTTCTGCTTTCGGAATCCTCCTCATCAAAGTTCTGCGGTCCGTAATATCCCGGTCCACGGCCATTTGCAGGGCCATCCTCGTAGTAATTCCCGTTCATATTCCCTCTGCCCCCACGGTAAGCACTATTTGCAGTATTGAAATCTTCTTCATAATAATCATCCTGCCCGGCACCGTTTTCATAATAGTCTTCCCGGCCATTTCCGTAATACCCGTTCCCGGGATTCGCTCTGTAATGTTCTCCCGGAACTCTTCTGTCATTCCCCTGTCTTCGGTTCTGTCTCTCGTCCATACTGATTACACTCCCTTACTTTCTAATATGCGTTGCTGTTCCGTAATTAATACGCGTTTTTATTGATAAATCCATGCAAAGCTGTCATAAACAAAATCTTGATATCCAGACTGACACTCCAGTTCTCAATATAATACAGGTCATGCTCAATTCTCTTCTTGATCGAAGTATTCCCGCGGTATCCATTCACTTGTGCCCACCCGGTCATCCCCGGCCTTACCTGATGCTTTACCATATATCTCGGAATCTCTTCACGGAACTTCTCCACAAACTGCGGACGTTCCGGTCTCGGGCCAACCAGGCTCATATCGCCTTTCAGTACATTAAATAACTGCGGGAGTTCATCAATGCTTGTCTTACGGATGATCCGTCCTACACGCGTAGTTCTCGGATCATTCTTCACTGTCCAGCCTTTCTGTTCAACATCCTTCGGCTGTACCTCCATAGACCGGAACTTGTACATCCGGAACGGCTTATTGTGCAGGCCCACCCGCTCCTGTGTAAAAATCAGAGGCCCATTCGAGGTGGCTTTGATCAGAATCGCCGTAACCAGCATAACCGGTGAAAACAGTGCAATGCAGACCAGTGAACCGCAGATGTCCATAGTCCGTTTCACCATCATATTGAAGGTATTGGTCAGCGGAACATGACGGATATTGATCACCGGAAGCCCGAGAAGATCCTCTGTGTACGGCTTAGTCGGAATAATCTTACTGTAATCCGGGATAAACTTCGTATGTACCCCTGATTTTTCACACGTAGCTACAATACGCTCCAGCTTATAATACTCACTCAGTCCGATGGTAATAGCGATTTCATCCAGACTGTTGCGTTCCAGAATGGCCTCCAGGCTGTCCATCGTTCCGAGTACCCGGATATCCCGGTAAGCTGCCCCCACTTCCACCCGGTCATCCAGAATTCCCATGATCTTATAACCCCACTGCGGATTCTGCGCTACACGGTCGATGAATTCCTCAGCTGCGCGGCTGTAGCCGACCAGAATAATATGCTTCAGGTTGAAGCCAATCCTCCGTGCCCTCATCAGAATCAGGCGTACACCATTTCTCTGCACTACAGTAAGCGCTACATTCAGGCACATGAACAATCCAATCATCGGACGGGAAATGTGCTCCTGCCTGATCAAATACAGCATAGCCATAAATGACAGGCCGCCAATCAGGTTTGCCTTCAGGATATTTCCACCCTCCAGCCGCCTTCCCTGAATCCGCTTCGAGGTATACAGATTGCATGCATAGTACAGCAGCAAAAAAAACGGCACGAGAAATACAAGTGCCATCATATAAGTCTGTGTCGGAAGTACACCGATTCCCTCCGTCCTGGTACTTCCCGGTATCGCATACCATGCAACCACATATGAAATTACAATCGTCAGTGCATCCAATACAACCTGAAGACGATTAAAATATTTCTGATTGTCCTTTATCACTGTGTTTCACCCCTGTACCTTATTATCCGCTCCAAAGGCTTTCTCTGATCCGAACCGGTGTGCGGCCTGTCTGAAGCCACGCCTGTGCTTCAAAACAGATCCGCCGCACGACGGAATAAATTCACCCAAAGCTCCCACTGAATCCTGATATAGCTGCCAAGATTCTTCCAACGAAACTTCACCTTTCTTTCACGTTTGCAGAGCTTTACTCCCTTGCCAAGCCCTGTCACATACTCCCTGAAAAAACCCTTCTGTGCAAAAAAGAGCATCTTGATCAGAAATCCCACAAGCAAAAACGGCAGATTCAGCAGGATCTGAAGCCACGGCATATTCTTGTAGACCAGATAAATACTGTTGCGTGAACTATGCCTGATTTTAAATTCATTATATACAGAACCGCTCGTTGCGCTTCCCACATGGCGCACAACTGCTTCGGGTACATACAGATTCCGGTAACCCGCTATTCTGGCACGGTATGCCACATCCACATCTTCCAGATACGCAAAATGCACTTCATCAAACAATCCTATTTCATCAAATACGGCTTTACGGTAAATTGCGGCCCCAGCACATGCTGAAAAAATCTCACGCTTCTTATGGTATCTGGCGGCCGGCTTTCCTTTTCCGTATGCATATGCCCATCCAAATGCGCAGTAATAGTCCCCCGCATTGTCGATCCGCTCAGGGTCATCCATTCTTACCATCCGTGAAGCGCACGAAAAACAATCCGGATGCGCTTCCATCACCCTGACCAGTTCTTCTATAAAGGATACCTCACACACCGTATCATTATTCAGCAGGACAACATACGGTGTCTTCGCCAGACGGATTCCCTCATTCACCGCATAGCAAAAGCCCATGTTGCTCTCATGCCGGTATACCGCCACCTCCGGATAATGTGATTCCACATAATCGGCACTTCCGTCCGTAGAACCATTATCAATCAGAAGGACTGTAAAATCCTGCCTGCTCTGCTCCATCAGTGAATCCAGACAGCCCTTCAGATATTTCATTCCATTCAGATTTGGTATGACTACTGTTGCTTTCTGCATACTCCAACCTTACCCATTCCTTTATCTGCCCGCAAAGCATAATTCCACTTTGCAAGAGAAAAATTCTTATTATAATACGGATCCCCCTCGATCAGTATTCTGGTCCAACGGCTTCTCATAAACTCAATCTCAGACTGAAACCTGCGTACCTTCTCCGGGGTATCTTCTGTCCCGCGCGTCTTCGACTCGTAATGGTACAGCTCCACATACGGGTCATAAACCACCAGATATCCTTTTTCCCGTACCCGCAGGCAGAAATCCACATCATTAAACGCGACCGCCAGCTTTTCTTCAAAACCTCCAACTGCAGCAAAAGCCTCCCGGCTCACCATCATGCAGGCAGCCGTCACCGCGCTCAGATTTTGCTGCAGCGACTCCTTATGCATATATCCGGTATGTGACCGTTTCAATCCGACAAACATACTGGCCCCGATCCCGCCGATGCCGATGACGATCCCTGCATGCTGAATCGTATCATCCGGGTAATACAGCCTTGCACCGACAATTCCCGTACCCGGGCGTGCACAGTGTCCCAGCAGCTCTTCCAGCCAGTCCGGACTGATGATCTCCATATCATTATTCAGGAAAACAAAATATTCCCCTTTTGCATGGCGTACCCCGTAGTTATTGATCGCTGAATAATTAAACTCTCTGTCCCAATATACAACATGAATCCCGTTTCGTCCATCAATTTCTTTGTAATATGAGAAGATTTCCTCTGTTTTGCTGTTATTTTCTACGATAATAATCTCATAATTGCTGTAGGAGGTCTTCTCCCATATAGATTCCAGACATTTCTTCAGGGTGTCTTTCTCATCCTTGTTCGGAATAATAATCGATACCAGAGGCTTCCCCGGCACACGATACTTCACACGATAGAAGCCGAAGTCCTTTTTCTGCATCACTTCTCCATCCAGCCCGCAGCGCTTCAGGTGTGCCACGATTGCCTGACGTCCCGCCTCATACGCATACTGCTTGGACAGCGGATTATCCGCCGTCGACTGTGCATGTGTCCGCCAATGATACAGGACCTTCGGAATATGCGCTGTTCCTTCTGCCTGTTCCGTACACCGCAGAATAAAATCATAATCCTGTGCACCGTCATACCGACTATCCAGCCCTCCGGTACGTATATAAAGCTCTCTCGAAAAAACAAAAAAATGGCAGATATAATTATTCGATCTCAGCAGATCCGGATTGTAATCCGGCTTCAGATTCGGCTGGAAGTGCTCCTTCAGATCGCTACTCACCTTATCCTCATCCGTATAAAGCAGCTCCGGCTTCTCATGTCCCTGCAGCCGCATCACAATCTCATAAAGTGCATCAGGGGCCAGCAGATCATCATGGTCCAGCAGACCGATATAGTCACCGGAAGCCATTGCGAACGCCTCGTTTGTATTGCCCGCGATGCCGAGATTCTTCTCCAGATATTTGACACGGATACGCGGATCTTTCTTCGTACACCGCTCCAGAATCCTGCAACGGCGTGCGCCCGGACTAATCTTCTGCACGTTTCCGGATACATTTCCATCGCCTGCTGCAGAATCCGCTTCCAAGGCTTCTTTCCCGCCGTCCTCACTCGCATCCACCAGACAGAGTTCCCAGTTCGGATACGTCTGCGCCAATACCGATTTGATCATCTGGCACAGATACTCTTCCGGCGTCCGGTACAGGGGCACTGCAATACTGATAACCGGCCGCTCACGGAACGTATGGCGCCGCTGCTTCGCAAGCTCCTCTTCCGTCGCCTTATGCGCTTCATACCACGGGCCGTACGGCACCTCTTCCGGTTCGATCCTGTCAGACAGCCGCACCAGAAACTCCCTGGGGCCAAAATGTTTCAGATACTTCAGCCCCTTCTGGATATTATATAGATTCAGTTTTCGGACAAAATTGATACCTTTTTCAATATTCATCATATTCCAGCAAACATTTCACGATATACTCTACGTCTTCCATCGAAAGATTGTAGAACATCGGCAGACGCATCAGGCGTTCGCTCTCCTTCGTTGTGTAGATATCTTCCCCGCAGAATTCCCCGTACTGCTTTCCGGCCGGGGAAGTATGAAGAGGTATGTAGTGGAACACACTATGGATTCCTCTCTCCTTCAGCCACTCAATCAGCTTAGACCTTGTCTCCAGATCCTTTACCTTCACATAATACATGTGTGCATTATGTACACGTCCTTCCGGAATCACCGGACGCTCCAGATATCCGGCATCCTCAAGCGGCTTCAGCTGTTCATGGTAATAATTCCAGATCTGCAGACGCTTCTCATTAATCTGATCGAGTGCTTCCAGCTGCGCATACAGATATGCTGCGTTCATATCACTTGGAAGGTAAGAAGAGCCATAGCTTACCCAGGTATACTTATCAATCTGCCCGCGGAAAAACTTACTGCGGTTCGTCCCTTTTTCACGGAGAATCTCAGCCCTTTCCACATACTTGTCATCCTGGAACAACAACGCGCCGCCCTCTCCCATCGTGTAATTTTTCGTCTCATGGAAGCTGTAGCATCCGAAATCACCAATTGTCCCGAGCGCTCTTCCTTTGTAATACGCATTCACTCCCTGTGCAGCGTCCTCAACGACCTTCAGGTTATGCTTGCGCGCTATTTCCATGATTGTATCCATCTCGCAGGCCACTCCTGCATAGTGAACCGGCACGATTACCTTCGTTCTGTCTGTAATCGCTGCTTCAATTTTAGTCTCGTCGATATTCATCGTCTCCGGATGCACATCGACATATACAATCCTAGCTCCCTGCAGCACAAACGCATCTGCCGTCGAAACAAATGTATAAGAAGGCATGATTACCTCATCCCCCGGCTTCAGGTCACACAGAAATGCTGCCATCTCAAGTGCATGTGTACAAGATGTCGTCAGCAAAATATGCTTTGTCCCGAACTCCTTCCTCATCAGCTCCGAGCACTTCTTTGTAAACGGGCCATCCCCGCAAAGCTTTCCATTCTCTATCGCCTGCTGCATATACTGCAGCTCATTCCCTACAAACGGTGCCATATTAAATGAAATCATTTTTCATATCCCCCTCTCATCCCGCTGTTCTCTATCCGTCACCCCGGAAACAGCATCTGTATCAATCGGGTAAATACCCGAAGGTTGCTGAACCACACGAAGCGGATATCCGCCCATGAAGCCAGCGGCTCGTAATACGTCGGTATGTACACGGAAATAAATGCCCCCAGAAATACGTGCAGCACCGCATAGAACAGCGGAACCATCATGACGTACTGCATCCATTTTCCGAAAAACAATGTAACAAACCGTTCGATACCGACCGTCACAAAATACATAAGTGGTATCACCATCGGCATAATATACCGTCCCTGCGGCTGAAAATCAGACATATAGGAATAGTACAGGGAAAGTAATACTGGTATTATGATACAGCAAACGAACGAAAACTGCAATACAAAGAACTCCATCGGATGCATCTTTTCGCCAACAGTGCCCGCCGCTGCATACCATTTTACTGATTTTCTTCCCGATATGCCTGCTTTTTCCTGCTTCCAAATCCCCATCTTTTTCAATAGGGGAATCAGACTTCCCATGGCATATTCCAGGCAATGCACCAGAATCTTCAGAAACAGGCCGACTGCTCCAAGCGCAGACAGACGTTTATGAATCTCATAGATATCCAATCCCAACGCGTATTTATAATATCCGAAATACCCGATAAAGCTGCGCCAGGTCGTACGTATCCACTCCATTCCGCCTTCTTCTTCATTCGCAAGCATCTGTGCAAGCGGAACCCCCTGCTGATACAGAGATTTCTTCACGGACGGTTTGAAGTCCTCCTGCGCATACATCTCAGCATAATGATCCTGTACCTTCATTCCCAGAAAATCGCCATCGTACAGGATGGCGCACTGAATAAACCACCAGCCGGCCAGCAGAAACACCAGAACTGTGATATAGATTCCACGTTTCAGTATGATCTGCATACATGCTTTCAGACCGCGCTTCATATACCGTACCGCCAGCGATACGACAAACAGTACAATTGAAAACAAAGCGTATCCATAGGCATTAAAATAAGAAAGTGCACACACGGAAACGCCGACCGCCAGTCTCGTACAGCTTCTCCTGTCCCAATGATGCTCTAACCCTTCCAGCCAGTAACAGATCAGCATTGCACTGGAAAGCATCGCAATTCCGTCCGTATTCACATAAACAAACAAATACAGAAGCTGCGGCAGCATTGCAAGAAGCGCTACAAAGAACACCCGAAAAATCCCTCTGTGGAACAGCTTCTTCGAAATCTGCAGCACATACCAGTAGAAGCCCATGCCGATCAGCACATTTATGAATCTGGCTGCCATCAGAAGCGCCTTGTCCCCTGTTGTAAACAGGCCAACCAGCTTCATCAGATATCCTCCGAAAATATACGGCAATATCGGCTGATACGCATAAGAAATTCCCCAGATCCTGCTTGTAACCTCCGGATCATAGCCGGCCGGAAGTGTACCATGCCTGTAAATATAGGTCGGTATCATGTAGCGCATTTTCTCATCCGGTCCCTGATCAAATGGAAGAATCCAGGAGAGTCCGCACAGAAAGCATCCCATCAGCAGCACAAACAACAACTCCGTACGATGTGCCCGACAATACTTTCCGAGACGCTCCTTCCATGTACCGTTTTTTTCCTGTCCCGCACAGTATTCAGGAGTATCAGCCCAGATTGTTTCAATACGGCGGTCCAGCTTTCTCCATATTGTCTTTGTCATATTGTATCCTATCCTTATTTTATCTATCATTCCCACATATTCCGGTGTGTTTCCCGAATTGACACCTTCCTGATTCCCATTCACACGGAAAGTAACTCTTTTGATTCTGCATTCAGATTTTCAGCGAAAAATCGGCTTTATCCAGTGTCAGATTGGGATTATAATATGGGTCCCCGGCCTTCACCTGCTCTCCCCAGCGGTCAAGGAACTGCGCCATCTCACGGTTAAAGCGTTCAATTTTTTCCTGTGTATTTTCCAATCCGCGTGATTTCGACTCATAGTGGTACAATTCTGCATATGGATTGTACACAATCCGCTTTCCGTACGCACGCACCTTCATACAGAAATCAATATCATTAAATGCAACCTTCAGCTCCGTGGACATCCCGCCAACCGCATGATAAACCGAAGCCTTTACCATCATGCAGGCCGCCGTTACCGCACTGTAATCCTGCGCACAGATAATTCTGGAGAAGTAGCCATTGTCACTGCCTTTCTCTCCGATAAATGCATGGCCTGCAATTCCACCGAAGCCAAGCACGACGCCTGCATGCTGGATGATCCCATCCTCATAATACAGTCTCGCACCGACAATTCCTATCTCCTCCTGCTGGCAATAACCAAGCATCTGCCTCAGACAGTCCGGGTTGATGATCTCTGTGTCATTGTTCAGCAGCAGCAGATATTCTCCACTGGCGTGATCCGCGCCGAAATTATTGATGGCAGAATAATTGAATCCTCCCTCGTCCTGATAATAAACCACATGCACTTTCGGATTCTCCGCCTCCAGCCTGCGGTATGTCTCGAATGTCTCTGCATCCGTGCTGTTATTCTCTATAATAATATACTCATAGTTCCTGTAATCGCTCTTTTCCTCAATCGAACGGATGCACTTTTGCAGGTCTGCACTGTGATCCTTGTTCGGAATCAGAATTGAAATCAGCGGTTCTCCCTGAATCTCAAATTCCGTCCGGTAAAGCCCCGGATATTCTCCTTCCACTGCCCTGGCCGCGATCCCTAGCCTGTCGTAATGTGCCTGGACGGCACGGCAGCCTGCCTCAAACGCATAGCGTTTGCTCTCCGGATTCTCTGCCGTTGACTCCCCATGTGCACGCCAGTGATACAGAATCTTCGGAATATGTGCAATCTTTTCCTCCGTTGTGTTTTCCGTACAGCGCAGCACATAATCATAATCCTGTGCACCGTCAAAAGACGGATCGAGAAGTCCGACCCTCTGCTGCAGCTCACGCTTCACAGCCACCAGATGGCAGAAATAATTCATACTGCATAAGAGCTCCGGGTTGTAATCTGATTTAAAATGCGGTTCGAAATATTTCTTTCCGGAACCGTCCACCTTGTCTTCATCTGAATAAATCAGTTCTGTATCCGGCTTTTCATTCAATACCCTGATACATTCATACAGCGCATCCGGGGCAAGCAGATCATCATGATCGCCAAATACCAGAAGCTCCCCGGCAGCCGCCTCCATTGCTGCATTCGTATTCTCCGCAATCCGAAGCTGTCTGCCATTATGCAGCACGCGGATTCTCTCATCCTTCCCGGCATACGCATCCAAAATTCCCGTCAGTGGTGAATCCTCACCGCTCCCATCCGAAAGCACCAGCTCCCAGTTGCCGTAGGTCTGATTCTCGACTGACGCAATCATCTCCCTCAGATATTTCTCCGGAGTCCGGTACAGTGGCACCAGAATACTGACTCTCGGTTCCCATCCGAACGAATGCTTTCTCTGCGCCTCCAGCTCCTGCTTCGTCGTCCCATATTTCCGGCGCCATCTCTCGTAACTGATGCTGTCTGTGCCAAGCACGACATCCGAGACACGTTTCACAAACTGCTTCGTCCCTTTTCGTTTCAGATACAGCCAGCTTTTCTTACAGAGATTCAGAAATCCCTCACGCCCGGTAAGCATTTTCCGGCAGTTGACCACATAGAGAGCCTTCTTCCCGCCTCCCTTCATTGCCAGCCGGAGATAATTCTCCTGCGGTTTCTCAAAGGTCAGTTCGAATCCGTGTGTCTCTTCAAACAACGCCTCCGGATATTCCCCCTGAATATCCATACGGTGTCCCAGCTCACATTCCGATTCCAGTACGTTACCCTTCCCATCCAGAATAGCCAGCTCCGCATTCTCACATCCAATGTACCATCCGCGCAGAAGATGTCTGCCGTCCGGAAGCTCGCGCAGACACTCCAGCCAGGAATCAAGGTGGCGTGAAAGCCTGTGAAGCTCGTGACCGGATGCGGTGAATATTCTGGAGCATGTCCGCGTTGTTCCGCTCTCTGCTTTCCCTTCTTCTGCCTCCTGAACGGCCGCCGGATCATGCCCTGAAATGTGATATACGCTGAGCTTCCGCGACTGCCCGTATCCATCCGGCAGCAAAATCTGAAGAAAATATTCTACCATAACGTTCGTCTTATAACGCAGATACTTCTTCGTAACCTCCACGCCGCGCTGTGTCCGTACCTCCATCGGAAGCCTGACTCCATCCAGCCTGGCCTCGAACTGTTCTTTGCCATCCGAATCATTCTCAAACCATCCCTGAATCACCAGAGTATTCTTTTCTTTTATATGAAATCTGACCCTCTCCCGGGTAAATCGTGTATTCATAGCCTTTCCTCCGACCAGTACAGGCAACCGGCAGAACATCTCCGAGTGATGTTCCGCCATTCCCCGTCAAATGATTCTTCCAGTATATCAGATAAACAGGTAAATCCGCAATAGAAAGTGTTTCAGCTTTTCCCTTGATTTCCCGAATCATAGCGATTATAATGAAAAACGTCATAAGTTGATGAAATAGTATATAGATTAAGTAGAAATGTGTTATTCTCATGCATCCTAACAAAAGGAGGATCAACTGCTATGTCAAAAGAAGATTACACAAAAGCCTATAAGGCAGGAAAACGAGATTATCAGAACCGTCTGCTTCATGGAAAGAAACCTACACTTGAGGTACTGGAAGACCTGCTCCCGCCAAACGAGGCATTGTCGATGGTATCACTCGGCCTGGTACAGATTCCAATCGACCAGATTGTCGGCACGAGATACGAAGGACGCAGCAGTGCTTTCGCCGGCAATTTTATGCCGATTCTCGATGAAGAAACTGAATTTGCCTACAAATGGTCCCGACTGAGCACCGCACATGAAGAAGAAGGAATCCGTGACCCAATCAAGGCATATGAATACATGAACAAATTTTATGTGGAGGAAGGCAACAAACGTGTCAGCGTCATGAAATACTATGAGGCTATCTCTATTCCGGGGATGGTTACACGTATCATGCCGAAGCGGACCGAAGAAAAAGAAAATAAAATATATTATGAATTTATCGATTTTTACAGATTTTCCAGAATCAACTACATCTGGTTTTCGAAGCTCGGAAGCTTTGCAAAGCTTCAGGCAGCCGTAGGCAAAAAGCCGGAAGAGTCCTGGTCTGACGACGAACGACTTACTTTCAGCTCTGTCTATTCCCGTTTCACTGCCGCATATAACGCCGAGGGAGGAAATAAGCTCAAAATCACATCTGGTGATGCATTTCTTGCATTCATCACGCTGTATGGATACCATACGACAGATGAACAGTCTGCATCAGAACTGAAAGCTCTCGTAGCTAAATCCTGGGAGGAGTTCGAGCTTCTGCAGCATGACAATGAGATTGAACTGAAGATGGATCCATCCACCGAGAAAAAACCAAAACCGATCCTGAGCCGCATTCTTCCGGCCGGGAAACCAAAACTGAAAATTGCGTTTATCTATGAGAAGACGGCTCGTTCCTCTGCATGGACGTATTCACATGAGCTTGGCCGGTTGCATCTGGTACAGACATTCCCGGATCAGGTCAGCACCGTCTACTATGACAATGTCACCGTAAACAATATTGAAACTTACATAGACCGTGCCATTTCAGAAGGCTGCAACCTTATTTTTACAACCACCCCGACCTTTGCACCCGCAAGTGTCAAGGCTGCAATTGCAAATCCGGATGTGAGAATCCTGAATTGTTCCCTGAACACCTCGCACCGCTATATCAGGACATACTATACCCGTATGCATGAGGCGAAATTCCTGATGGGCGCCATCGCAGGTGCTATGGCAGAAAACAACAAGCTGCTCTATATTGCAGATTATCCGTTGTTCGGTACGATTTCCCATATCAATGCATTTGCACTCGGTGCAAAGATGATCAATCCGAGGGCAAAGGTATATCTGGAATGGTCTACCCAAAAGGGAATTGATATCAATGAACGGATCCGGCAGATCAGCCCTGACTGTATTTCCGGTAAGGATATGGTAATTCCTGAGGAAGAAACCCGTTATTTCGGAATCTATCATTTCGAACGCGACGGGCATTCCCGCAGTCTTGCCATGCCGCTGTATCACTGGGGGAAATTCTACGAACAGCTCATCCGAACCATTATGAACGGAACCTGGAAATACGATGATGACGCTTCCACCAAAGCAATTAATTACTGGTGGGGCATGTCCTCCGGCGTGGTGGATCTGATCTGCTCCAAGAACCTGCCGCTCGGGACGAAACGTCTTGTGGAACTGCTGAAGCATACCATTGTCTCCGGTGAATTCAATCCATTTTCCGGAACGCTCTACTCCCAGACCGGTATCATACAGAATGACCCGAATGCGACACTGACACCAGAGCAGATTCTCGAAATGGACTGGCTCGCAGAAAATGTCATCGGTAAAATTCCGCAGATCGAAGAGCTTACCGAACAGGCAAAGCCTGTTCTGGCACAGCAGGGTGTTCAGAACAAGAAAGGTTGACAGGAATTATGCGGATACTTACGATTGCGGATGAGGAGTGTGCCTACTTCTGGGATCATTTTGAAAAAAGCAAGCTGGAAGGAATCGATCTGATCATATCATGCGGTGACCTGCATCCGCATTATCTTTCCTTCCTCGCTACTTTTACTTCCGCTCCCGTCCTGTACGTACACGGTAACCATGACACCAAATACGCAAAAGTTCCCCCGGAGGGCTGCATCTGTATCGAAGACCAGATTTACGTACACGAGGGAATACGGATTCTCGGTCTCGGTGGTTCCATGCGCTACACACCGGGCGACCATCAATATACAGAAAAAGATATGCGGCGGCGCGTTTCGAAGCTCTGGTTTCAGCTTCTCCGCCACCGCGGGTTTGATATTCTGGTCACACATGCTCCTGCTTATCAGCTTAATGACGGCCGTGACCTTCCCCATCAGGGCTTCAAAACCTTTCTTGAACTGATGGAAAAATACAAGCCCAAATTTTTCCTGCATGGTCATGTACATATATCCTACGGACGCCAGCACAAACGCTGCGACAAATATCAGGACACTTTTGTTATCAATGCTTATGAACGGTACGTATTTGATTTTGAAGATGAAGAACTCAGTCCCTTAAAATATGGAAAAAATTAGAGCGCCTTCCGGCGCTCTTTTTATAGTTTCCATTTTGCACAAGAAACTGTTCCGAAAATCCCCTCGCTTGCCGTTAGTATCAAAACAGATATGAAGCAGACCAGATACCTACTGTTGCACTCCCAGATCGACAAGAAGACAAATATCCCCAACAGGGAAAGCCTGCCAATTGAGAAAAAAACCGAACTGCCTGAACTGCCACTATGGCAAAAAACAACAAAAAAAGCATCTGATACCACTGTTTTAGTCTTTTTCCCATAACTGTTCTCCCACTTTCCCTCTGCCTGAAATATTGGAAATCCGGCTATATTATAGCCCATCCTCAAATATTTGTACATAAAAAGAAAGTGGTATTTCATCTCCCGGATATTTACCTGTTACTGTTCACACGTCTGCCGAAATGGCAGCCGTCTGACCAGTAACAACGCTTCAGGTCTCAAGGAATCCACCAGACTGCGTCTGGTACCCCTTCGGACAAGCGATTGCACAGAA